>CAIRAY010000001.1 GCA_903876665.1 uncultured Fibrobacterota bacterium
AAGCATAAACTCGAAAATCCAGAAAGTGAAGAAGATGGCTTGTGGGTTTAGGAATACAGAGCGCTTCCGAAGCGCAATAATGTTTCACTTTGGTGGACTAGACCTCTATCCTGCTTTACCCACACGATAGTTGGAAGCCCCGGATTAAGTATTTCATATTCAATACCCCGATTAGAAGTTAAGGAATGCACCAAAAGTGATCAGCAGGTCATGTGCATCTGTGAACAAGACGCTTGGACCGTTGGAGAATAGGGCATCGCTCAAGGCCGCTTCGGCAGCAAAGCTTTCGTAGGTAAAGCGGGTACCAATGGTGGCTGTTGTTGTGCTGGTCAGGAAGGTCAAGGCGGTGACATCGGTTTTGGCGGCAGCTGGACCATTGGTTGATGCGGCTAGACCGATGGGCTCGATGGAGTGACGGGCACCACCAAAGGCCATCCACTTTTCGGTAAAGGAGTATTCACCCACGAGGTTGGGAGCCACCAGAAGATCCACCGCGTAAGCACTTGTCCGGGTATTGGTGATCTCATCCGCAGTGGTCAAGACCAGAGTGTTGTCCAGTCCCAGAAGAACTCTGGATTTGCTGTTGGAAAGGACCTTTTGGCCCATATTGAAGGCTACGCGGACTTGGGTGCGACAATCTGGGTCAAGCGTCAGGGTCGTGGTGTTGGCGGCCTTAACCTCATGGGAAAGATTGTAGCGATCGAAGGTGACGCCTGCGTTCCAGACGAGTCCTTGCGCGGAGGGGAAGTTGGAGTAGTTGGCCGCAACGATCAGGGAATAAAAATTGTCCTGCTGGTAGTTGCCATTTTCCTGGGTCGTCCCGGTTTCGTCCTGGGCGGTCTCCCACTTTGCGCTCAGGGATACTGCATTGCCACCCGTCTTCATGGAAACGTTGGCACCAATCACATCACCTTCGGCAGTCACCGTTTCGGTAGTGTTGTTGTTTGCATTGATCGGGTCTGTCGAGGTGATGACTTTGTCTTTGCCCACGCTCAGGCTTGCGCCCCAAGAATCTGTGGCGGCCAAACCGATGGTGGTCACGCCCAATGCGCCTCCAGTGCCGTTTTGAAGATTCAGGAAAGCTGTTTTGCCACTAAAGGGGACCGCAACGGTTCCGGACTCAGCCGTTGGCTCCACATAGAGGAACTTTTGGCCACCCATCAAATGGGGCCAGGCGAGGTAATCACCGACCGTAAATGAGCTTGCCATATTGCCAAAGGCGCCGGCCGCATAGGCGTTTCCGCGTAACACATCAAAATTTGCAGCCTTGGTCGAGCTTGGGGCTGCAGGAGCGAATTCCTGTGCTGATGCGAGCATGGGGAGAGCTGCAATCAGAAGCAGCATTTTGTTCTTGGTAATAGTCATGGATTATCCTTCATTTGGGTTTGTTTGAATGGAATGTAGTCAAAAACAAATCTACCCCAAACCCCGATTACGAATTGAAAGTCGCATTGTGTCGGAGAGGTGAGCCATGTCACAAATAGAATACTCCATTTTCCGGAACCTTGGATTCCCGTCTGCGCGGGAATGACTGGGGTGCGCGGGAATGAGTCCTTTCTGAAAAGGACCCCGCTATCTCACCAAGCCAATGCGGTCCCAGGCAGTCGCCTTTTTCCCACTGGAAAACACCACTTCGAGGCTGACCGCATAAATGTCGCTTCCTAGTGTGGACACATCGATGTTTTCGAGTTGATTGCGCCCTTGCCCCATTTTGCCAAAGGATTTGCGGAGCACAACGTTGCCTGCCAAGTCGAAAAGACTTAGTGTGACTTTGGATGCCATGGCTCCCAGTTCAAAGCGAATCTTGGCTTTGCCGCCCTTGACTGGATTGGGGAATACAATAAAGTCCTTGATGGTGTTCTGCGGAGTCGTTGCACTGCGCTCTCCCAAGGATGAAGCATCAAAATAACTTTGCCGGGCAAGGCCTCCACCCGCCATCAGCCAGTTTGCCCCCGGAGCGGTGGTTGCCTTTTCAAGTCCGTTGCCATGCAAATAATCCCTATGGCTCGAAAAGATTTCGAGACCCGGAACGCTATCGACTGCACCCACCGCAAGACCCATGGGATCCAGGGATTCATCAAACTCGCCCAGCAACCGTGGCCATCCGCTGGTAAGCAACTTTCCGTCCGAAGCGATTGCGTACAACTTTCCGCTCGGCGTTCCTACCAGAATTTCGGGATTGCCCTTTCCGTCCACATTCACAATCAGAGGGCTCTCACCCATTCCAAATTCGGGAGTGCCTCGCGTCAGACGCACGGGGAACCCTTGCAGGGGCACACCACTCGAATCGATGGCATAGACCAAATTGTGCCCATAAAACACAGCATCGGGGAGTTTGTCGCCATTGATGTCTCCAATCGCGAGGGGACTTTTGTCAGAGTATTGCAGGGTGTCGCCATCGGTTCCCCGCCGATAATTACGGACTGGTGATATCAGGTTATTCGTGCGCAAGTCTACGATCCAGCCAAAGCCATTGTTGCCCAGAACAAAAGCATCCGGAGAACCGTCGCGATTAAAATCCGTGCAAGCCATTTGATATTCGACCAGCTGCCCTTCGGAACGAGTAAGGGTGGTAAAGGTGCCATTGGCGGAATTCAATATTGCGATGGTGCCACGGGAGCCAACCACAGCCACATCCGCTTTTTTATCTTCATCCACATCTCCACAGACCGCCATCTGTTGAGGCACAAAGCCCGTGGGCCATTGCTTTTCCAGCTTCCATTGAGGCGGGTCCGTGAGGCCCATTTTGTGCAAGCCTGCAAAATCCGCCATCCACACGCCCTGGTCATGAATCATGGGTCCAAACTTTGCCACCGCTCCAAGAAGTCCTTCCATCCGAGTAAACCCAAGCGAGGCACCTACTGCCGTTAATTGGGTATGAGCAAATTGCCAGGTATGAAGAGAATAAATATCGGTGCCTTGGGCCGCGATTCCAAGCAACGTGCCGGCAGAGTTTCCTAGCCGATAGACCGGAATGGATACTGCCGAATCTATGGATTGGACCGTTTCGAGCATGGTCTGAACATCTAAGAAGCGACGGTCCTTGAGCACTGTCGTGTGGGCGCTCGTGACAGTGTCGCCATTGGGGGCGAATATTTGCAAAGACCCGTCTTTAGAACCTGCAATCACAAAGTGGGATGCGCCATTCACAACTCCCGTAGGTTTTTGGGCAAATAGTATCTGCGATGGATTGATGGAATCGATCGTTTGTCGAGGCCACTTGGAGTTGGCCATGGCCTGGTTATTCCATTGCACCTTGACGTTTATTTTAGATGCTCTCCAATTCACCACGGAATCGCCCATAAAAGAGTTCACGGATTTTTCGGTTGGGGAGCCTTTGGGCACGGCCACGGTCACCTGGATTCCACTCAGTCCACCGAGTGTGGAGGCTGTATTCGCATACCCGGTGGGCAGGATTTCATCGATCGTGTCGTGCTTGACTCCACCGCCATAGCTCAAATGGGGCAATAAGTCCGCACCGGATCCAAAATCAAAGGCGGGTTGGCCCAAAGCATTCTTGAATTCCTTGCCCAGGCTGGGGATGCCATCGGCCTCTACCAAGCCCAGCCCGAACCAATGGTCGCGCAGGGTATCGCCCGCCCAAAAGTTCGCCGACCCATAAAAGCTGAGATAGCGGCGCAAAAACCATTCATTGACATGCCACACGGCCACGCCCGAACCCGGAAGGCCTGCATCGTAGGAGCTCACGCTCTGGATGATTCCCTTGGCCTTCTTGGTATTTCGCTTGCAGGATGCTCCCACGTCATTGCAAACCGAATCCTGAAATAACAACTGTAGGCTATCCACAATTACGGTGCGCGAACTTCCATCGTCCAATTCCACCAACACTTTTCCCGTGCTGTCCTGAGCTCTTTGACGATTTTCCAGTAGCAGATATTCATTGGCTGAAAGAGGGATTTTGAGGATTTCATCACCTAGGCCTGAGCCCGTTGCATACAAAGTCGCAATTTCAGACAGATCGTATCCGGGACGCAATTCCCGAACTTTGGCCCAACCCATGTACACGCGCAACCAAGCGCTAGGAAGCACGGGCAGGAAGCCATTGCCGGCATTGTACCCTGCAAAATCCATCATATCAAAATACCCCAGACGCGAAATCCCCTTGACCGCATCGTAGGTGATGGGCATGCCGATTTGCTGGGCGATCTGGCTGACCAGAATTCCATTGATTCCCCAGTTCAGGCCATCCTGGGAGGCTGTTTCGCTAAGCACCATGATGTCACGCAAGGTGTCAATGCTCGCGCCCTGGAGGACAATGCCATTGGTGTCTGCACGCCGGTCTGCGTCATCACGTAAATATTTCCAGGATTCTTTGGTCACAAAATTATCCATGAAATCACCCGGGGTATCGGCTCCCTGGGTTCCCATGGTTCCTCCATCCACCAGCCTGGATGCGCCCGCATGGATGATCATATATACGCGGTAGCGGTTGGAACTGATCAGGAGTGGTTCCGTGAAGGGGGAGCTTGCGGAATCGGTGTGGGCCTGGTGCACGGCATCCCACACAAACGCCAAATAGTCTACCGCCCGCGATGAATCAAAGGCTGCGGACTTTTCGGTTTTGCTGCGGGTCGTTCGGTTGTAATCAATGATGTGCTTATCGAGCTTGTAGGATTGGGAACCCGACTGGGGAAAAACCTGGGACTCGATGACGAGTTTCCCTCCGCTTGCCGCCAAGAAATAATTGCGTGCAAATTCAAAATGCTTTTCCCAATACGCGGAGCTTGCGCGGCTGGATTTGGGATCGAGGGAATAATTGGCCCCGGCGGTATCGGCATCGCTTCCAAAAGTTCCGAGCCCCGTAGTCAAAGAGTTGTCTGGGGATTCGCTTTTGAATTCAACCTTGAAGGCGAATATTTCCAGGGTATCCGGAGTCCCGGTGGAGATGCGCTTGAGCCCGAGCGCCGAAGCACCGGAAAGCATGACGAGCACTGCTGCAAAAACAAATGGCAAAAATCTCATTGCCAAAAGTTATAAAATCCAAGGAGGCTTCAGTTCCCCTTCCAGCCCTGCGGAATCACCAGTTTCCAGACGCCTTGGCCCCATGTGGCCCCGGGTTTGCGAGATTGGACCTCCATTCCCAGGATCCATCGGCCCGCCTGAATGATTCGCACCGTTTCACCCGAATATTCCAGCCAGATATTTTCCCCTGTGTTTCCACCGAGGATATTCAAAGCAAGCAGGCGGCCCGTCGCGGAATCCGCTACGCTTTGTACGGGAGTTCCTTCGGGGGTCGTCCATTCCCGGAAAATCCTTCCCGAATCACTTACCGTAAAGGCAGAATCCCCACCCGGTGGAACGACCTCGCCCCAACTAAAGGCTAAGAGACGATGGATGGGAATGGCCGGCATGCGGACGCCGGGAATTTGTAGGGTGTCGCCCACTCCACGCACATAGCGCTCCTCGGGATGGACTAGGGCAAGCCAACCCTCGGGCTTCCAAAGCATGGATGCCACCTGAATCCCCAAGGGACCCGTGAACTCTAGCCTGTAACGCTTGCCCGGGACTGCGAACAACACCGCTGACAATTCATCCTCCGAGCCCTCTTTGCTCGGAAAGGTAAAGCGGATTTTTGCACGAAGGGAGTCGGGGACAGCTACGGTCCCGATATGCGTTGCTCCCAAAATCTCCGGTGCGGGATGCTTGGCGCAACCCACGAAAAGCAGGACAGAGAGGATAGCGAATGGCGAAAATCTCATGAGAGATTACTTAAAAATGGAATTCTTGGAGGGTATGGTCTTTGTGGCCAGTAATTCTTTTTGCCGCTGCAAGGCCTTGGCATGGTGAGGAATAAATCCGAGGACCTTGCGCCAAGCGGAAAGAGCCATGGGAAAATCCTCGGCACCATCGCAGGACTCGGCCAGGTGTTCCCAGATTACTGGATCACTGGTTTGCCCTTTTTCCACTAGGAATAGAAGGATTTCCTTGGCTTGCAACCATTGGCCTTTGCAGGCCAGAAACCACGCTTTGGAATCCAGGTATGCAAAATTCGCCGGGTTTTGCACCAAGGCCGAATCAATCAACCGGCCTCCCAAATCCACATCAATTTTGCGCTCAACCAACATATAACCTAGGTAATTCAAGGCCTGATGATTGAGGGGTTCCATTTGTAACAAACTTTGAAAGACCTTGCGGGATTGGGACACGGAATCCAGTTGCTCATAATTGGCTGCAAGATCAAACAGGATATCTGTAGAAAGGGAATCCACTTTAGACGCTTTCAACAACCACTGGAGAGCTTGTTGACGCAGATTGCGGATTTTGGTGGCCTCGGGGGATCCCGCTTGTGGATATTTGGAGCCGATTAAGGATGCTTCCCGAATGTAGGTGCTCGCTTTGAACTGCATGGCCAGCGGGTGGTCCTTGAATAGCGCAAGGGCCGAGTCCAACACCTTATGGGCCTGAGCGAATTCCCCATAGTGCGAATAAATTGCAGCCAACTGATTGCGGTATGCCAGCGCATCAGGCTTGAGGGCAATAGCCCGCGCAATGGCGTCGAAGGCTTTTGCAGAATCCGGGCGGGCCATGGCTAGCGCGCTCGTGTAGAACCAAGCCAGATGATCACCGGGACGGCGGTCAAGCAATGCCTTGAAATGCGACTGGGAGGAATCCAATGAGGACAGTTCAAATTCAAGCAGCGCCAGTCGTTCCAGCTCTTCCAGGTCAGCGGTATCCAAGACCACCACTCGTTTTTGCCAGGCAACCACGGAATCCTGAAAGCCCGACTTTAGGCCCACGGAAACCAGGTATTTCGCGCTTTCCCGATCGGCGGGATCTCCTTCCACCAGAGCTTTGGCCACCTCCACCGCTTCCTGGGGCTTTTTTTGAGCGAGTAGTGCATCCGCATATTCGCGCCCAATTTCCGCATCACCCCGGACTTCGTAGGCCTTTTGCAAAAACTCAAGAGTCGCGGAATCTCCACCTTTAAGCTTCAGAAGCAACAGTTGTTTGTCTACCATGGGGCGAGGATAATTGAGCTGTGGAAGCAACAAATCATATACCCGGACCAGGTTTTTGTAGTCCTGCAACATTTCGAGAACCACGCTATATTCATAGAGGGCGCGGAAATGGGTTGGACTCAACTCAATGGTTTTCTCGTAATAGGCCTTGGCGGAATCAATATTTCCAAAAGACCGATAAAGACGCGCCAATTGGTAGTATTCCCCATCCGCGGCTTTGCCTGGGAACCGAATCGCCTTTTGGGCGATTTCCAATGCATCCTTGGCTTTGTTGTTGTTGGTCAGGATTTCAACGAGCTCAAAAGCGAGGAAGCGGTTTCCGGGTTCATTGGCCAGTGCGCGCTTATAAAAGTGCTCCGCGATCTCTTTGTTCCCCGTGTTGCGCATATAAATTCCACGCAGAAAGGACTCATGCGCCACATTGCGGTCCGGAGCCCCTTTGGGCTGCAAAAGGGAGTCGGATTCAGAGACCGGAGGTACGTGTATGGCAAGGGTGCCGGTGACTGTGGCTGGATTTGCGTTTGAGGATTTTTTGTTACCGGCACAGCCAAGAAACAGCGACAAAGAGATAAGAACGATAATTAGACGCATGATTCTCCTAGGAATCGCAGCGATCAATCGACAATCGTCAAATCGACAATCGTCCCTGGATCAAGGAATTCACCAAAATTGGGCTGCTGTTTCAACACGATTCCTGTTTCTTTTTCGGGGACCGCATCACGACTTACCGTCCCCACCTTGAAGCCTAATGAATCCAGGAGGATTGAGGCTCGTTCGAGCGTTGTTCCCGTGAGATCGGGAAGACGTTGCCGCCCTTGAACGGAACCTGCCGAAATGACGATATTGATGCGGTCTCCCACGCGGGAAATTTTGCCGGTACCGGGCTCGGTGCGGATGACAACCCCACGGGGGATGGAAACATGTGCGCCCTCGAGGATTTTGCCCACTAGGAGTCCAAGACGGTTGAGGGTTATTTCAGCTTGATGTTGGGATTTGCCACGAAGTTCGGGAATGGTAATTTCGCGTAGGCCTTTGGAAAGGATGAGGTGAACCGTCCGGCCTTCTTTGACCCGACGCCCCGGAGAGGGAACCTGAATCAGGACCGCACCTGCGGGGACTTTGGCGGAATACCGGCCCACGGAATCCCAGGAAACTTCGAGGTTCTCATCGTCGAAAATGGCCTGGGCCTCTTTTGCAGGTTTGCCCACGACACTCGGGACTTCACTGGTGAAGGAAAGGTGTCCTGCCAGAATGGGCATGATAATGAAATCGGCCGTAAGAAAAAAGAGGAACCCAACAACTGCCCAGAAGCATGTCGCGTAGAACGACGGATGCTTCATCCAAGCGTCAAATCGTTGCTTAATCCTCATCATCCAGAGTACTGCGCTCGTCCTTTCCGTCGTCCGTGAACTTGAGATCGCCCTCTTCGAGAATGATCAAGTCCTTGTTGGCCAAGGAAAGCGTGCCTTTTTTCTGCAATTGGGAAAGAACACGGGACACGGTTTCGCGTGTGGTTCCGGACATTTCGGCAAGTTGTTTTTGGGTAGGACGGTTGCGAATGACCGTAACCATTTTACCGTTTTCGCCATGAATGCGGACACCGCGTTCTTCCACCAAATTCAAGATGGTACCCGCGATGCGCCCATAGACGGTGAGCATGGCAAGCGACCCAATCTGGCGATTGGCTTTGCGCAGGCGCTTGGACATTTCGACTAGCAGGCTCATGGCGAGATCCGGAGTAGCCCGGACCTGCTGAATGAAATGCTCCCGGCGAATGATCAGGACTTCGGATGGAGAGACGGCTTTGACCGATGCGCTGCGGGGCTCCCCGTCGATTAAGGACATTTCACCAAAGAAATCACCTTTACCGAGAAGAGTCAGGATGGTTTCGCGCTTGTCGGTCCCGGTCATGTAGACCTTGACCTCACCTTCCGCAATCAGAAAGAGCGCCTGAACGGACTCATCATCTTCGAGAATGATGGTTTCGTCCTTATCGTAGTTCTGCATGATCACAAGCCGCGCGAGAGTTTCAAGCTGCTCATTGTCAAGCGAAGAAAACAGATCGACGCCTTTCAATAATTCAATGGCTTTTACAGAACCCATGATTTCTCCTTAGTCCAGATCAATGATAATGCTCTCGTCGCGCTTGGCGCCAACCGAGATCATTCCGATTTTCACATCAACCAATTCTTCTATCCGTTTAAGATAGCTTCGTGCATTGAGGGGAAGCTCATTCCAGGAACGACATTTTGTGGTATCGGCCATCCAACCTGGCAATTTTTCGTAGACAGGCTGGCATCGACCGACCTTGGACAACTGGGATGGCATCGTTTGTTGAGCCACTCCATCGACCAAGTAATGCGTACAAACTAGAATTTCTTCAAAGGAATCGAGCACATCTAATTTGGTCATGGCCAAATGTGTGAGCCCGTTCACAATGGCCGCCTTGCGGACCACAGGAGCATCAAACCAGCCACAACGACGGGCACGACCCGTAGTCGCGCCAAACTCTCCGCCTATTTTGCGCAGATTTTCGCCGATGGCGTTGTCTAGCTCCGTAGGGAATGGACCATTGCCCACGCGAGTGGTGTAGGCCTTGACCACGCCAACCACCTGGTCGATCAGGGTGGGCCCCAGGCCCGAGCCGCAGCATGCGGAGCCCGCGACGGTATTGGAAGAGGTCACAAAAGGATAGGTTCCGTGGT
Source organism: uncultured Fibrobacterota bacterium (assembly GCA_903876665.1). Taxonomy (GTDB): domain Bacteria; phylum Fibrobacterota; class Fibrobacteria; order Fibrobacterales; family Fibrobacteraceae; genus CAIRAY01. Next base: position 9,686 of record CAIRAY010000001.1, read on the forward strand.
CCACATCGAGAATGGTACCTTGGGCGCCTTCAAAGATGAAGCGCTTGTTTTGCTTGCGCATGCCGTGAAGCATTTCGGCCAAATCCACCACGAATGGAGCAATGGCGCGACCGAGTTCCAGGAACTCTGCGATCACCTGCTCGGGATCGATGGGAGGAGCGCCATACATGAGGTCGAATTCCTGGTTGCGGAAGCCGGCAATAGCTTCGATGCGTGGGCGGAGCTCGCGCTCGTCGAGCAGATCACCCACCCGCACGCCGTGGCGATTGACCTTGTCGGAGTAGCATGGACCGATTCCGCGGCCCGTGGTTCCGATGGCGTCCTTGCCCGCTTTCTTTTCTTTGAGCTTGTCCATGGCGATGTGCCAAGGAAGCACCACATGGGCGTTGTCGGCGATAAATAGGCGACCATCGGGAGTGATTCCCTTTTTGGCCAAATCGGCAATTTCGATTAAGATCTGCCTGGGATCAATGACCACGCCGTTTCCAATGATGCACACTTTTTCTTTGTGCATGATGCCCGAAGGAATCAGATGGAATACAAATTCCTGATCATCAACCTTTACGGTGTGGCCTGCGTTGGCGCCACCTTGGAAGCGAATGATGATGTCTGCGTCGAGCGTAAGAAAATCGACGACTTTTGCTTTGCCTTCGTCGCCCCATTGCGACCCAATAATGACCCGATTTGGCATAAAACTCTCTTGAAAAACCGCGAAATTCGAATTTCCCCTGCGGAAAGCCGTTTTCCCCGGTAAATATAACTTCTGGAAGGCCCTCCAAAAGAGGGCACAACCGGTGGATTAAAGGTCCAGACTGTCCATCACAAGATGGGCATTTTCCTCAATAAAGCGCCTTCTGGGCTCGACCTCTTCGCCCATGAGCATGGTGAAGGCCTGGTCGGCAAGAAGGACATCCTCGATGCGGATCTGCTTAAGCACCCGTTTTGCCGGAATCATGGTGGTTTCGGCAAGCTGGTCCGGGTTCATTTCACCCAAACCTTTATAGCGCTGGAGGTAAATATTCTTGCGGTCGTCGAGCGCGCCAAGCACGGAATCTTTTTCTTCTTCCGTAAACAAATAGCGCTCTTCTTTACCGATTTTGACCCGGTAAAGAGGTGGTTGGGCCAGGAAGATGTGTCCACCCTCGATCAGCTGGCGCATCTGCCTAAAGAAGAAGGTCATGATGAGGGTCTGGATATGGGAACCATCCACGTCCGCATCGGTCATGATAATGATCTTGTGGTAACGCAACTTTTCGATCTTGAACTCGACTCCGATTCCGGTGCCGATGGCGGATACCATGACCTGAATTTCTTCGCTTTCGAGAATCTTGTCCAGGCGGGCTTTTTCCACATTCAGAATCTTTCCCTTGAGCGGGAGAATGGCCTGGAATTCGCGGCTACGACCTTGCTTGGCCGAACCACCTGCAGAGTCACCTTCCACGAGGAATAATTCACATTCCTCAGGCTTGCGGCTGGAGCAGTCCGCGAGTTTTCCGGGAAGTCCGCCACCCTCGAGCACCGACTTGCGACGGGCCAGATTGCGAGCGCGATGCGCGGCTTCGCGGGCCACGGCTGCATTGAAAACCTTGTCGATGATGGGTTTGAATACGGCGGGATGTTCCTGGAAATATTCTTCCAGTTTTTCGCCAACGATTGTTTCGACCAGTCCCTTGGCTTCGGAGTTTCCAAGCTTGCGTTTGGTTTGACCTTCGAACTGGGGTTGGGAAATGCGGATGGCGATCACCGCAGTCAGGCCTTCACGAATATCGTCACCGGAAATTTGGATGTCTTTTTTGCTCTTGGACAGCGCTTCGCTGGCAAACTTGGTGATGACGCGGGTCAGGGCGGCCTTGAAGCCGGTGACATGGGTTCCACCGTCGTAGGTGTTCACATTATTGACGAAGGAGTAGAAATTTTCCTGGTAGGAATCATTGTACTGGATCGCCACTTCGAGGGGATATTTGCCCGCTTCGCAAACCAGATGAATTGGCGCTGGGAAAAGTGGTTTGCGGGTCTGATCCATATATTCCACGAAGGACGCAATGCCACCCGGGTAGCAGAATTCGTCGGCTTGGCCCTCGGGGGTCCGGGAGTCCTTGATTCCAATGGTCAGGCCCTTGTTCAGGAACGCAAGTTCGCGGCAACGGGCTGCCAAGGTTTCGTAGTGGAATTCGAGCTCGGTGAAAATCTGGGCATCGGGGTAAAACTCGATGGTGGTGCCATGCTCGCCCGCAGGCACGGTGCCAATATCTACCTGGTCAGCAACGGGTGCACCCAAGGAGAATTCTTGCTGGACATGACGGCCGTCGCGCTTGACCGTGGCGATCAATTTCTGGGAAAGGGCATTGACGCACGAGACGCCCACGCCATGGAGACCTGCGGAGACCGCATAGGAATCGTTGTCGAATTTTCCACCCGCATGCAAAACGGTCAGAACGACCTCTAGGGTGCCCCGACCGAGCTTGGGGTGAATGTCGATGGGAATTCCACGGCCGTTGTCGATGACGCGGATTCCGTTACCGGGCAGGATTTCCACGTCGAAGCGATCGCAATAGCCACCCATGGCTTCGTCCACGGAGTTGTCTACAACTTCCCAGACGAGATGATGCAAACCACGACCATCGGTAGAACCGATGTACATCGCCGGCCGTTTGCGAACGGCTTCCAAGCCTTCCAGCACCTGAATGTTGGAACCGCTGTAATTCTGTTTATTTTGCTCTTCCATGGAACCTTCGGTCAGACGAATCGTAAATCTTTTGCCAGTAGCTTGCCCAACAGGGCATTTGACCGGTCCAATATAGCTTTTTTCGACCAATTCACCTCAGATCGCCAAGCACTTGACTCACAACGGAGCATCAGGACTCCATCCCGGAAATCGATCAATTTCACATGGGAGGCCACAGTCTCCCCCACCACCTCGGGCCAACGGGTCACCAAAATGGCGTCTTCGAGGTGGGAAGCCAGGACCTGGGACTGGAAAACACGCTCGAGCAGGATGGAAATATCCGTGGGGCCGTCCACGGAGGCTTTCTTTCGGGGCTTGGACATGGGCTGAATCTCCTACCAGTTCCAATAACGCCAGTAACGGACGCGAACAGGAAGCCCGCTAAGCCGCGCATCGGCGGGGAGGGAATCCATTAAATCTATGGTCACCTGAAGCTGACGGTCCCCTCGGCGAACCGCTTCCAGAGGATCAATGATGGTAGAATCGATGAAGGGGCCCATATCGGAAACAATTGCCCGCAACTTTCTTCCGTTGGAAAGGACCACCTTGGCCTTTCTCCCCGGCATGGCAAGGCCAATATCCTTGGGATCCAGCATGGCGCTCACAAAATAGCGCGTTGGCGATTTTTCGATCACAAAAATATCTTCGTCAGCCCGGATGGTCCGTCCCGTTTCGGCCCGGGCAATAAGGACCAGCCCAGAGCAAGTCGCCCGCATCACTTTGGTATCGAAGGCGGCGCTTTCCAATTTAACCGTGCGGCGGTCTTCGGCCAGGCGACCGACAATTAAGTCTTTGCGCAGATTCAATTGCTCCATCTGGGCCTCGGCCTGAATCACCCGCAGACGCGCACCGGCAACTTCGGCCTCCGTTGCAGCCTCCCTGGCCTGCAACCACAAAATTCCGGAAAGGCGATCCCTGGCAAGGCGAAGCTCCTTTTGGGCCAAAGCGATACTGCGGTCCACGCTGGCTTGTTCCGTGTATAAGGCCCGCACAGCTCCCAGATCAACTCCTACAGGAACATTCTGCACCACACCCCAACGCCCAACAGGACGGTATTGCAACAAAATCGCACCGGAATCCACCTTCATCCAAGGGCGAACAAGCACCGTATCAATTACCCCATCAGAAAAAGGATGGATGGTGACCGTCTCGGAAAGCAACACTCCGCGCGTCTCCACATGCAGCGCGTCATAGACCGCGCGTAGCACGAAAAAATGAATCGGACTCGTTGCCAAAAGCATGACGAGAATCCACCTCAACTGAGGAAACACCCGGCGACCGGCGCCGTAGGGCACCTTCATGCCGTTGTTCATGCCGGCACCTTTTTGGTTTCCTTTCAGAAATGATATTTTCATGGCTCCTCCAGAGCGAGAAATGCAGAATAATCCTGGATCATCCAGCCGGCAAAGTTAGGTTTTGCAGAAAGGGATGAATCCAGACTGGCCATGGCGCGCAAAACTCCGTTTTTACCTAGCGCCGCAAAGGTTTCTCCAGGAAGCAACACCGGGGGCCGTTCGACGGAGACCGCAACCCGGAGGGCGAGGGGGCCCGCCTCCTTGATCCATCCATCCATACGCGAAACAATGGCGTTCGTATTCCCTACATAAGCCATGACTACGAGGGTGTCCACCCCTGCCGCGCGCACTCCGGCTGCAAGTCCCGCCCCCGACGCCAACCAGCGATGATGGACCACCAAGGAAATGGGCTTTACCGTAGCCTGGTTCACTGCCCGGACGGTTTCAGAAAAAGCCTGTGCCACTTTGTTTGCAGGCAAAATTCCCGCCGGCAATTGCTCGGGCTCCATATCTAAACAAATCGCGTCAAAGGGGAGTTCCTCCAAATTATAAACGAGGCTCGCCAGGCTCTTCCGGCCCGCAGGGAGTAGCCACAAGGGATCTCCTAACAAAAGATCGAGGACAAATCCCGATTTTTCCAATTCCCGCAAGCTCTGTCGCAAATTCCAGTAGAGACTCCCGCGCACAAGCAAGGAATCCACCTGCAGTGGATTGAAGGATATGGCCAGACGGCGAACTCCCTGGGTGGCCAGGGGCTCAAAAGACTTCAGCCTGGAATCCAAAAGGGCACTGGCGTCCCAGACGAAAAAACCGCCCCGGGCCACAGCCTGTTCCGTTTTAGGAGTTCCAAAAGGAGTAATCCACCGCTCCTGCAGAGGCTCCGCATTCCAGGCCAGAACCGAGTCCCCCGGAGAATCCGAAAGGAGTCCCAGCTCCGCATGATGAAGAAGGAATTCCGCTTCCGCATCCCAGGCATCCATTAGTCCCTTGAAATACATTGTGGCTGCAGTCAGTTGTTTTTCTAGAGGTTCATCATCCATTTTGGCCCGCCGTAGCGAAGCCACCCGGCCAAACTCCTCGAGCCCCACTAAGCGATCATGGGCAAACTCCATGGCCCGATGAGTGGAACGGCACCAAGCCTCGCGCTCCCTCCGCTCCTCTTCGCGCGAACTCCTAAGGCGACTTTCGCGAGCGGAGATCACCTCATTTTCAGCCTGCTGGACTAGGCGCGCCTGGGGGGCGTCGTTTTGTTTCCAGAGGGGAATATCTGCGGCGACAAAAAGCCTGGCATCATTGGCATTGGTTCCATCGAAGTACAAATCCAACCGCCCCGAAACTCCCGCATCCACGTTCCAGGAAGACCACCATTGGCGTTCCACAGATTCTAGGGGAAGTCGCAAAAGGGGTGCCTGGGCTGGTGGAGTTGTCATTTTGGGAATACGAATCACCGGAGTGGAGGGCACTACATCCGAAGGCAATTCCACTCCCAGCTGTGATGAAATCCGAATGCGCGAGGCTTCAATGATGGCTCCGGCACGGGCGGAATCCCGCACCGCCAATGCGTAGGCAGTCAAAAACTCCAACCGATCCCTTTCCAAAACCAGGGACTGGGCGGACCGGAATTTTAAAATGGAGTCCGCCACATGACCTCCGCTCAGAAAAACACTGGCCGCGTGCCTTTTTCGTTCGGCATTCCACCAATCCAAATAAGCCAACCGCACAATTCGCAAGGATTCGATCCGCTCATGCGCCATTTGAAAGGATTGGGATGCGCTGTCCGTGGCGATTCGCCCCCGCTCCTTCTGTCGGGAATAATCACTTCGCAAAAGCGGAAATGCAACTTTTGCTCCCAGGGATTGATAAAAACCGCCGGGGCCCATGCCCTGGTCCACTCCCGCGCGCCCCAGGGATGCATCAAGCCCCAGGCGTGGCCCGGCAAGGGGAAGAGCGTTGGCATCCGCACGAACATGGCGCAAATTATTCAGAGTTTTGGCATCAGATTTGGGAGAAAACTGTGGAAGGCGATCTTCCAGTTCCTGCAAAGAAATGGATTTTTGCGCCACACCAGAAGAAATCAGAAACCAAATAACACACAAAACACTTTTTACATTATTCATTAGTATTTCCCCTTCTTGAGGACCCAATAAGGAGCCATGGAAGAATCCAAATGGGAGCGGAAGAAAAAACTTTTCAGTGTGAAGGGAACCATCATCACTCGCAGGGCCATGGAATATACGGGTTGCCAAGGCAATAAAATCAGGGAGCGCACGTCCTCTGCGCGGAACCTGGAAACAAATATCATGTAGAACAACCACAAAATTACCGACAAAGCAAGGTACCCCAGATACACCACTACACTGACCGCAACGACATAGGACACCGGATACAACGCAAACATGCGGATATAATATATCCAAATCAAAAATGGAATCGCAATTTGGAAAACCAGACCCACCAACAGATAGAGAAAGAAATTCTTCCAACCCAGAATTCGGGGATGAAAACTCCAGCGGTATTTGCGCAGATAAAGATAAGTCAGGTCTCCATCCCAACGATCTCGTTGTTTTAATAACTGACCAAAAGATGTGGGACCGTCGGTGAAGCCAATCGCATGGGGCTCAAATTCAATCCGCAGATGGGGGTAACGCCCAAAATAACCTTTGATGCGCGTGGTCAAGTCCAAGTCCTCGGCTGTCCCCGTATCCCATCCGCCAATATGAAGCAGAAGGTCTTTGCGAAAGCATCCAAACGCACCCGAAATATTATTGATCACTCCCCATTCCGCAAGGCCTGTGCGCCCCAGCCCAATGCCAATGTTGTATTCAAGCCCTTGCATACGCGTGGCCATGGAGACCCGCCGATTGCGGACCCGTAGGTTTCCAGAAACAGCCACCACATTGGGCCGGTAAAAATGTTCTGCACACAAACGAACCGTATCATTGGTCAGCGAGGTATCGCCATCAAACACCATAATGATGTCGTAACGAGCCCGGTGCAGCCCAGTATTTAGGCTGGAGACTCGACCACCGCGCTGGGGTTTAGAAACGGGAAGAAGAAAACGGTGAGGCCTCTTTTTGACCCAATCCAATTGAGAAAGGACCGCTTCCCACGTGGTTCGATTTTTGTCGGAGCCGTCCACCACGGGAATGATTTCAATAGGCCCATTGTACAATTGCATCGCCAAGCTACGAATGGTCAGAATGACATCTTTTCCTTCTCCATAACAGGTCACAATGCAGGAAACTCCGGGCTGGAAACTGGACGGAACCCTCTTTCTTCCATAGTTTTTGCGAATCCACCAGGTTAGGACGCCAAGCACCACAAACACGTTGAGGAGAAGTTCCACCTGCACAAAAAACGGAAACATCCGCACCAGGCGGAACCAAGAAGTCACCATAGCCTGGTCCAACAGAAGACCGACCCAGTACATTGTTTCCCGGAAAAAGGAATCCATTAGAGGGTTCCTGTCACCCGATCATTGAGCATGCCTAACAGAATCGCGGGACTTTCTTTTCCATCGGAATCTTCAGGAACCGCGAGCAAGCCATAATCCACCTGCAATTTGTCCCGCCCCGGCAGCTCGGACTCGCCCGAAAGCACTCCAAGCCGTTTGATACCGACCAAGGCTTTTTCGCGACTGGTTGCCGGCATCAGAATCACGATGGCATGTTCCTCCAGGCGAAGGGGAATATCGGTATCCCGCATGATCGCGCGTAAACGCCGGGAGAATTCCTCTAGCAAAATAATGGTCGAAGGCCGGCCAATTTGGGCCACCAGATCGGGCACATTGCGGACAGAAATCCGCACCAGGGAGAATGAGGGCGAACCATAGCGCCGGAACATATCGCGGATCCAGCCCAACAATTGCTCAAAGTGCTTGCGGGTGGCAAAATGCTCCCGATCAAACACGGCATAAACATCGCGCAAAGTCCCATTGCGCACCGCAAGCCGCCCATCTTCGGTGAGGGACAAATGGGAAATATTCACCGTCTCCAGATCTCCAGGGACCGAAACCCGGTTACAATCCAGGCAACGGGCCACCACCTCGGAATCGAGGAACACCGTGCCACAGGAATGGCAACGCTGATTTTCCAGGGGACGGTCGTACTCGGCGCCAATATGACGCAACTGGGCCCGACATTTGGGGCAGGAAAGATGGTTTCCAATCAAAAAATCCGCTTCGGGAGAAACATTTCCACAGGCGAAACAATGCAGAAAATCATGCTTGCGAATATCAATGGATTGGCAATTCGGACAACGGTCCACAAAATTCAAATGCCCTTGACCACAGCCCGGGCAAAGGCGAACGCGGTCCACAATGCCTTTTTCCGTCAACAGCCCGCGTCCCACCAGGGAAGAAATCCAGGTTTTTGTCTTGGAGGGCTCCGGGTGCAAAGCTTCCAGCAAATGATAGGTGTACAATTGTGGACCTTTAAAATCAGCAACAGGCGAAACGATTCCCTCGGGGCGGACAAACAACCAGCGTAGCAACCGCTCTTCGTAATCCGCCTCCTCCGGAAGCCGTCCCAATATTTTCAGGAGCGGGCCGATTTCCCCGACTCGGGCACGTATTTTCCTAAAATCAGTGCCACCTGGCTCGACCAAGCCCGCCAAGGCCATGGGAATCTCCGCACAAATAAAGAGGGGAAGCAGGCCATGTCCAGGGTCTCCCAGGATCTGAAGCACCACCTGCTCCAACAACTTCTCCTCGGCCTGGCCCAGGACTATTCCTTGTAAATCGGACTCCTGAAGCATGGAATCTACTGATGGGAAGCGGATTGTATCGACAAGAATTTCTCCTTCAAAAGGAATCTTGTCGTCCTCCAAGGCAATCAATGCAATTTTCATTTCCCAATTGTATCAAAAGGACCGCGACATTTCTAGTCCACATTCTGTCATTTTTTGGTTCCGCCAGAAATTTGATAAATTGAATCAATGCCGTTGATTTCATTACCCTGCGCCATCATTTTGCTTTTTGCCACTCCCTTGCGCCTTGCATTGCACATTCCCTTGCAAGGAATCTGGGAAGGAATAGAGATAACCTGCTCCGCGTTGTTGCTCATCAGCATAGTCCTGCGCTGGCACCGGGCAGGGACATCCAAGCCCTCGGCACCCTGGGTCCTCCTTTCCCTTCTAGGAGCGGTCCCCGTCGAACTGCTTTTTGATTCCCACGGAATTTTTCTGCTTGTTGCTTCCAGCCTGCGCTTGCTGAATCTGGTACACCTGTTTGAATTTCCTAGCCTTGCACACAAACTCGAGCATGCCTTTCCCCATATCGCCATTGCGCAACGCCTCACCACATCCCTTGTAGGTGCTGGATTCTTAGCCCACTGGATTTCTTGTGGCTGGATTGCGATTAGCGACTTTAATTCAGAAGCCGGCCCATTGGAGACCTACACGGCAGCGCTTTATTGGGCCATTACCACCATGGCCACCATCGGCTACGGCGATATTGTCCCCCATACCATTTTGGAACGTTGGTTTGCCATGGGCGTGATGGTTATTGGAGTGGGTAGCTTTGGTTACATCATTGGAAATATCGCCACCATTTTGGCCGATCTCGACCGCATCGGCGCCTTGCACCGCGAGAAACTCGAGCAGGCGCGCACCTACATGCGCTACCACAAATTCCCCCGGGACTTGCGCAAACGCGTGGAAGAATATTACCAGTATCAATTTGACCATCGCCTGGGCTTTGAAGATGAGCAATTCCTCACCAAATTGCCCAATTCTCTTCGCGCCGAGATGGCCGTCTTCATGCATCGCGAATTGCTGCGCAAGGTTCCCTTTTTGCATTCCGCACACCCCAAGGTCGTGGAGAGACTCGCGTTTCGCCTTAAGCCCCTGCTGATGCGCCCCCACGACACCATTTTCCGCCGGGGCGACAGCGGGGACCGCATGTATTTCATCAACCATGGCTCGGTGGAAATTCTGGGCCCCGAAGACAAGGGAATCGTCGCCACCCTCACGGAAGGCTCCTTTTTTGGAGAAATGGCGCTCCTGGCCCAAGAACCACGCAACGCCACCGCCCGCGCCCAGGACTTCTGCGAACTTGTATACCTGGATCACACCGCATTACAGGAAGTGATGGAGCGATTCCCGGAATTTTCCGAAGAGATCCATCGGGTAGCAAAACAGCGTAGCCTCTAGTCCGGTCTTCGGATGTATTTTACTTGGATGAAAATCACCTGGCTGCCTTTTGCTTTTTGCCTTGTGGCTAATTCCTGCGCCACCGGAGACGCCGCCCAAACTCTTGCCAATCCGGATGTAACCGACACCTCATCCTCGCAAAGCGGTTCCTGGAATGGATTGCGACAGGCCTGCCTGGATTTCACCAATGCAAAACGCGCATCTTTGGCCCTGGATCCCTTGACCCAATGGGCGACGGCGGATTCCTGTTCGGACAAGCAAGCCCTAAACGATCAGACCGCAAATGCGGCCCATAGCCATTTCGGCAGCTGTGATGAAAGGTCGCAAAACACTTGCCCGGGATGGCCTGCAGGGAGCGACTTCGCTTCACAAAAGGGCTCTTTGGAATCCTGTCTGCAAATGATGTGGGACGAGGGCCCCGGCGAGCCCTACAGCGCACATGGGCATTACATCAACATGAGCAACGCCAGCTACACCAAGCTTACCTGCGGATTTTCCTTGCAGAACGGAAGTCTTTGGGTGAATATGGATTTCCGGTGAGCGCTATGCTTTCGAGGCATTCCCGGGGACGTTGAATGCCCCTTGGGCAAGACGCTCCGTGTCACTTCGACCTCGGCTCCACTAGACTCCTCGACTGTGCGCGCCGGTTTCTCCACGGCATTTTAACTCCCGACTCCAGTCGGGTTCGGCGCCCCCAGATTCGTCGTTCCGGCTTCGCCGACCGTTCCGCCGTGGCCTCGGTCCGCCGTAGGGCGGACTAGATTCCACTCCCACGATTGCCCAAGGTTCATTCACCGTCCCCAAATCAGGCATTCACCGGAATGGGGGTTGTAAGAGAACAGCCTGTAACCGCGATCGCGGACAGGCTGTAGGCATCCTTAAATTGCCCCTTGGGCTAGACGCGACCTGTCACTTCGACCTCGGCTCCACTGTAATCTTAGCGCACCGCAGAAATCTTGGCGGACTGGCCCCGGGCGTCTTTGGCGATGATCCAGCCCAAGCCCCGGCGGGTCACGCTGGACATGTTGGCAAGGATGCGACCTCCGGTACCGGGCATGCCCTGGAAGAGCATTTGGGTTCGGCCTTTGGAATCCACCCACTGGACCTTCATGGCAACACCAGGTGTCCCCGAAATTTCGACCAAGGGACCGCGCATCCGTAGCTGCAAAGCCCGGCCCACGCCGGATGATTTGGGATTCGAAGGATCGAGAGCAGATACGTCCACGGATTCCACCTTCAAGCTACCGTCCGTCGAAATGTGTGCACCAAAGTCGCCCACGGCAACCGTCACATAGCTTGAGGCAAGGCAACGCCAGGTTCCACCGGCCATCTTGGTCCAAAGCTTTCCATCGGAACGGATGGCCACAATGTCATCATCCGCCCCATCATTATCGAGATCAGCCATCCACAACTTGGCGGTGGTTTGCTCGGCATACACCCATGCACCCCGATCCAAATTCAAATAAATTTTGCTGTCCTTTCCAATAGCCGCAAGATCATCCTTCACTCCGTCCCCATCGGCATCGAAAGGAATCACTTCCTTGAAATATATGGGCGCCGCGGCCCATTGCGCCCAGGCCCCGGCTCCATTCATGCGCTGATATATCTTGTAATCCGAAGTCACTCCAAGCTGGTCGTCTTCAAAACCATCCCCGTCGAGATCGGCGGCAACCACCCGGGTATACAAGCCTACGACAATACTCTTGACCAGAGTATCCTGATTGGGAGCGGTCCACAGGGACCGGTCCTTTCCCGAAACCATCAAGTCATCCCGGGCACCGTCGCCATCCAGATCGCCCAGGGAAACCCATTCAGCGGAGGCTGCCATTTTGCGCCAAGTCACGCGGTCGCTGGACAAGTACACGGCCCGCGAAGTCTTTCCGATTCCGATTACGCCTTCTACGAATCCATCGCCATCCAGGTCCCCGGCAATAATCTTGTACATGGGTTCTGGAATAACAATGTTCGCCCAAGCCTTGTTGCCATCAGAAGAGAACAGGGCCCCAAAATTATCCATGGCCACCAGCATGGTCTGGGAACCATTTTTATCCGGGTCAATCGAAACCAAAGACGCCACCGAACCAATCCAGGTCCCGGTCAGATCCTGGGTGTATTGGGCGCCACCCTTCAGATTCACACCCACCAGGTCATCCAGGATTCCGTCACCGTCGAAATCAAAAGCGCTGGGACTTTTCAAGCTGCCGTTCAAGTGTACCCAGACTCCTCCGCTCATTCGCACATAAACTACACCTGTGGAGGTTGCACCCACCAAGTCATCCACCTTTCCATCCGCATCAAAATCACCGATGCCGTAGGTCAAAAATGCCACGCCCGGAAGAGGCAATGCGGTCCAGGTGGTGTCCTGGAGTGTATTGAGCATGACATTTTTTCCAAAGCCCGCCAAATCACTGCGCACCCCATCGCCATCAAAATCAGCCGGGATAAGTGCTGTCATCAATCCGGGAATCTGAGTCCAAGTGGACAGATTCACCGACTTGAATACTTTGCCCGTAGATTGTACTCCCACCAAGTCATCTTCGACGCCATCGCCGTCGCCATCATAGGAAACAACCTTAGTGCAAGGGCAACTGAAAGCCGGACCCCAAGTCACCAGGTCACGGGACACCGCGCAAGTTTTTAAAGTCGTATTCATAGCTACCAAGTCCGATTTAATTCCATCGCCGTCGAGATCAAGCGTGGTCAGCGCATTGGCAAGGGCGCCATCGATCCTGGAAAATACGCCACCGCCAAGCGAAACCCATACCTTGTTGTATGTGTCGGTTACTGCAAGGTCATCAAAGGCTCCATCCGCATCCAGATCGGCCGCGATCAACAGCCGGTTTGCCAAGCGACTCTTGGTAAAGTTGACCATGTTGGATGTTGTCCATAACGCGCCGTCAGTTCCCAGCCCTGCCAGATCGTCCATTTTTCCATCCGCATCCAAGTCCGCTGGAACCACCAATTTCAGAACGGCAGGAACAATATCCCAAGTGGGTTTCTCATTGAAAGGAACCCAGGTGAAGAGGTCTCCGGTGATGTTCACATCGCCCGCTACCGTTCCCCCTGCAAGCACATTGCCCGGGGCGGGATTGTAAGTTCCGGGGTGGACATCGATGATCGCGCCCTGATCACTGCTAAAATTGTAGGAGCCAGGATTCATGGCGCCCAAGGCATACCAACCATCGTAGGCCCCGCTCCACCCGAAATTGGCGTGGAAATAATTGGATGAATTGTATCCATCCAAAACAAAGCTGTGCCCTCCCCGGCCAAATCCCTCATAGATTACCGGGCGTCCTGCATCCAACTGTCCTTTGAGCATGGCGACCCAGGCGGCGCTGGTGGTCATTATCGAGCGTTGATACGAAAGACCGGCATCATAAAGGAAGTTGTTCTTGAGGGCGAGGGCTATGGCCGAGGTGTAGGAGCTCGAGCCCGCAGCACCGTAGGTCATATTCACTGCTGCACCCACATGGCGCAAAAGCATGGCCACATCCGAATTGTAGGTGTTGCTGGGCATGGCAGCGTAATCATAAGTCGCGCTAGAAAAATCATAGCCGTTGGCTACGCCCGCACCCTGCGCGGGGTGCTGGTAATATTTCATCACTTGAGCCGTTGAAACGGCACCACAACCGGCCCACGCATGCCCGCCAGGCCCTGCCGCGGTAGGCGCATACTGATTCCAACCGGCACCTTGATTCCAGGTGGTCGCAAGCAACCCTGGTACCACAGTGGTCGCATACACCGGTTGCATTTCGGCCTGCACCATTTGAATGGTATCGCCCACCAGGGAGTCGGCCACCAGGGTCGAGCCAGCGAGCAAGGAGTTCCAGAGTTCGCGGGTCACTGGATTTTCGGGCAGGGCGAGCTTGATACTATCCATCATGGAGTGATAATGAGAAAAAAGATCCAGCACGCTCTCATTGCTGATGGAATCGCCCGCCGAAGCAGAACCCGTAAGGGAATAGCCCAATACAGGCACCGCAGCATCATCTGCAGAAATAATCACCCAGCCCTGGGGTGAAAAATGAACCGTATAGAAATCAACGCCACTGGTTCCCGTATGGGACGTCACCTGGGCAATCGCCAAATTCGAGACATCGATATTGGCGTAGGTGGAATCGTGACGGACAAGATTCGCCGCGGCTTGGCGGAAGAAATTCTCGGCCGCTGACAGACTGAGTGCCTGATCGAGGGCCGCCGACCAAACCGGGGTTTGGACAAGCATGACAAACGCAAGCAACAACAGTCGGGAAATCCTGGCCATGGGAGCCTCTGGATAAATTTGAAGGAACTACCTTCTAAGATTATCCCCTATCCGGGGCAATCGGATTTTACTTCACGCCCCTTGAGTTCCAAGTTGGACCACAAAAGCACAAGGTCCCCTAAAAGCGCAATTGATATTTTCGCTTCCCTATCAATATGAATGGACATCACTACTATCCAAAACAATCTAGTCTAAACTCATTAGACCATTGGTATTATTGGCCTGTAGACATGATTGACTTGATTGGGGGCTGTTTTGTGTTTTGCCAATTGTTTTGGACAGTAGTGAATGGACGCATTAAATCCACATTCCCAGCCCTGCCCAATGCCGGCCTGTAGGAACTATTTAAATTTTTGAAAATGGGAATTGATGGCCCCGGAAAGTTCCGCTCCTGCCTTCTGGGAAAGACGACTTGCAATGCTTTTTTGCATGTCGAAGGTGTTGGCAAAGACCCTTCGATCCAAAAACCGACTCGCATCCACCGGCGGATCCAAACCCGAAAACAAGGCCTCAACTATGCCCGAAAAAAGTCCCACCAGGAAACCTTGACATTCGCCCGGATCGCTATCCGAGGGAATCGTTGTGGATAGCCGACTGATGTCGCATCCACCACAATCGGCATAGGATATTTTATCTTCCTTTTTTTCCTGAAATTGTCGGCTGAGCAAATACCGTCCCGTTTCCACATCAATGATTTTTAGTGTCATAATGGTATTAATTCTTTTTACCCCGGAGAATATCTGTACATTTGCCGGTGTGGCGCTGTAGCGAGTCACAGGAACCGTGCAAGAATAGACCTCCTCCACCCCTGTGGACTCATTATACCGAGTTCCCGTCGCCGAAACAAACTGAGTATGCTCCACTATTTTATACGCAGGGATGGAATGAATGGGAACCCTGCTTTCTTCCACATTGCACGCGTCCACCTTGCCAACCACCAGCCATTTGGCACCAACAATTTGTCCATATTGCAACTCCTCGGAATTTTGGACCGCGCCCGTGCCCCAAAGCGCCTGTTCCCCAATAACATCTCCAAGGTTGGACCTATCCGTAATTTCCACAAAGGCCCGATAGTCGTTCGTTGGCTTTAACAATCTCGAACTTACTGTCGCTCCAACTCCTCCACAATTGAAATTATCCTCAATACCCTGAAGACCAATTCCCAGCATCAATTTCTGGTTAACTTGCGCAATTAATTCTGCTGCATTTTTAAAGTTTGACGTATACTTGAGGGCCAAGGCTAACTGGGTCAAGGCATTAAAGTACTTTTCTTTGGAAATCGATTCCAGCGCCTGATTATAGGCTGCCTCTGATAGGCGATAGTTTACAATCTCCTTGGCGACGGTGTACATGGGTAAAAGGGATGGATCGGGCGTACTGAGCCCGTGCGCGATCAGGTATTCCCGCTCTGGGGCATATTGCGTCTCATAACGACTTACAAAGTCTTCATAGGATTTTTGTTCATAAGAACGAGTCAAAGAGGCCTTTTCCCCTTGATTCAGCTTGATCACCGCCTCCTGCAATTTCCCAGCAACCAGGGGATTTGTGGCGATTTTTTCTTCGAAGGCATAGAGAATCCCTGAGTAATACCGCTCGGAAAACAGATGACCGTCAAAAATGCGAATCTTTCTCTGCAAAATAATGGCCCTCAAGGTATCATTCCAATCTTTTGTGGCATAATCCAAATTCGCCTCCTTCGAGCCCAGCAGCCTCGTTTGCAAATATCCAAAAAGGGTTGTGGATTGTTGGATTGCCTCTTCGTCACTCATATTACGGATAGAATCTATCCTGTTATCTGCATATTGCATCAAGAACCACTTGGGTGGCTGATCCAGGGACCACTCGATTTCCACTCCCCGTCCTCGAGCGTGAGCGATGAACTTCCAGGCTTCTTCAATACACTGGATGGAGGCTTCCCGATTTCCGTATTCCCAAAATGCGGTCCCCGCATCGGCATAGGTTTTATAAAGGGAATTTCCTAAGCGCTCCGCATTCATTCTGGGTTCCTTTTCCTTCGGAAATTTTTTCATTGCCGCAGAATACGCGTTGAACGCATCCAAATCGCGGGATTGGGATTCGAGCCTGGAAGCATGGTTCATCCTGGAAGAAAGGGCGCAACCTTGCAGGATCAGTCCCAAAATAAGGAGTTGAATGAGGCGAGTGAAGTTTTTCATGCTATTTCCCAAGATTTTTCATGACCCTGCTTGAGTCCCGTTTAGAACATGATTACAAATCTGACCCTGAAAAAGACATTCGGCAGTGGGAAAGCTAAATTGCGTGCTTTCAAGGAGTTCCCTATTCTATTTTCCGAACTGAACCTAGACCCGCACCTGCTCCGCGCCCTCGATGAAGAAGGCTACGAAGTTCCCACCCCAATCCAGGCCCAAGCCATCCCCCCCGTCCTCGAGGGTAAAGATCTGCTCGGCCTCGCCCAGACCGGCACCGGCAAAACCGCTGCGTTTGCCCTGCCCATTCTGCAACGCCTGAGCCTTTCGGGCCATTTACGGGAACCCGGGAGCTGCCGCTGCCTGGTCCTCGCCCCCACACGTGAACTCGCAATCCAGGTCGAAGAAAGCTTCCGCAATTATGGTCGCCACCTGCCCCTGCGCACCACTTGCATCTTTGGCGGAGTCGGTGACGCCCCCCAAAAAGCAGCCCTGCACCGCGGAGTCGATATTTTGGTCGCCACCCCGGGTCGCCTGTTGGATTTGATGAACCAACGCGTCGTTTCCCTGCGTAGGCTCGAGGTTTTTGTCCTGGATGAAGCCGACCGCATGCTGGACATGGGATTTATCCATGACATCCGCAAGGTGATCGCCGTTCTTCCTCCCCAGCGCCAGAATCTGTTCTTCTCGGCCACCATGCCCTCGGAAATATCGGGTCTGGCCGGTTCCATTCTGCGCCACCCAGTCCGAGTCGAAGTCACGCCCGTGAGCACTCCCATCGAGCGCATCGAGCAGTGCATCTACTTTGTGCCTAAAAAGTCCAAGCCCGCCTTGTTGCGTCATCTTCTGCAAGACAAGACCATCGCACGCGCCCTGGTCTTCACACGCATGAAGCACATGGCCAACCGCGTGGCGGAACATTTGCAGAAGGTTGGAATCAATGCCGCTGCCATCCATGGCAACAAATCCCAAACCCATCGCCAGAAGGCTTTGGGCGGATTCAAGGACGGCTCGGTACGCGTGCTCGTGGCTACCGATATTGCCGCCCGCGGAATCGACGTCGACGGCGTCACCCATGTATTCAACTACGATCTTCCCGATGTCCCCGAAACCTATGTGCATCGCATTGGGCGCACCGCCCGGGCCGGCGCATCGGGTATCGCCATCGCATTCTGCTGTTCCGAAGAGCAGGACGAGCTCCGCCAGATCGAACGCCTGATCAAACGCCAACTCCCCGAAGTGCCAACCCCCGAAGGCTTTGAAATTGAGCCCGACGGAGTCACCCCGGTCCAAGTTATGGATGACGGCGAAATGCGTCGCAATGACCATGGCAGAAGGGGCGGACATGGTCGCGCCGACCGTGGACGCGATCCAGGTCGTGACCACCAGCCACGCGTGCGCAGTGCAAACCAGGGCCAGCAAGGCAATTCGGGCAATGCACCTCGCACCGCCCAGCCCCAGCGCGACAACAATAATCCCGCCGACACCCGGGTTCAGGCCCGTGGCAATGGCCCGCGCCAGGAACGGCCTCGCACCCAGAGCAACAACGCCCAGGGCAATAATGCTCAAGGCAACAACGTGCGCC
The DNA here is from genome assembly GCA_903876665.1 of uncultured Fibrobacterota bacterium. Classification (GTDB taxonomy): domain Bacteria; phylum Fibrobacterota; class Fibrobacteria; order Fibrobacterales; family Fibrobacteraceae; genus CAIRAY01. The sequence continues at coordinate 27,870 of CAIRAY010000001.1, forward strand.
ACGACAACCACGATCCTCGCGACCAGTGGTTTGGCTCCGCCAACAAATCCCAAGCCCCCCAACAGCAAAACCGCAACCGTAGCCGTGGTCCACAGCGCAGCGGACAGGGTCAATCCCAGCCCGACTACGCCACCCGCAACCCCTCACGGGGTGGCAACAATGCCAATACCGGTGGCAATACCGCGGCAGGCGAAGGCAACCTCATGGGCCGCATTTCCA
>CAIRAY010000002.1 GCA_903876665.1 uncultured Fibrobacterota bacterium
CCCCCTTCGGGGGTTCGAACCCCTTTACGTTGCACAACGAAAAAACCTCCCTGCGATGCAGAGAGGTTTTTTCTCGGAGTGGAGGGATTCATGCGCCACATCCTGTGACGCACCCTTCGGGCCCGCATGCAAAATTGCATGCGGGTGCTATTCCGGCATCCATGCCTTCATAGTCGATCCCCCTTCGGGGGTTCGAACCCCTTTACGTTGCACAACGAAAAAACCTCCCTGCGATGCAGAGAGGTTTTTTCTCGGAGTGGAGGGATTCGAACCCCCGACTTCCTGGTCCCAAACCAGGCGCTCTAGCCAGACTGAGCTACACTCCGTAACCAAAGTCAGAGACAATTATAGCTTAGTTTTTAATCTTTTGTAGTGGGTGCGCGATAGAACATTTCAACGGTCGAGACGTCGGAAACGGCATTGTCGAAATGAACCTCGTTGACGGGGAATACCAGGACCGAACCGGTGGAATCATCCAAAATGGAAGCTTCGGCGGTTCCAATATCCCGTGGACCCCAATTGATGGGGACAAATCCGACATTCACAAAAGCGGTGCCATCTGAGGAAATAGCGTAGTGGCCACCAACCGTTTCGGTGCCTTCCGAGTCTGTTCTGGTGAAGACCACCGAGTCCAGTGCGGTGAGGGAATCCTGGTGGTTTTTGGCTACAAGGAATTTGATGGTGTAGGAAGCCGAGCTATCCTGGACACTAATGGGAAGGTAGGCGTTTTTCACAAAATTGGTGTCCGCAAGAGCGGTGGCGAAATTCGCATAGACAGCCTTGGACATTTCCCAAGTGCCTTCCACGCAAGCCTTGGAAAGCTTGGGAGCCGAGGTGCAATCGGGGCCACTGTCGGTTTCTTTTTTGTCGCCACTGCAACCGATGAATCCGGCCAAGGCGAAGGATGCGAGCAGAGTATTCAGTAATTTCATGGTGGAACCTCTTGTGCTAAGAATGAATGTGATGAATATATGTTTTCAAAGGCGCTTGAGGACGGCTTGGGCGTGATGAAAAAAGCCTTCGGATTCGGCAATGGACGCGATGGCCTTTCCATTCTTCAAAATGGCCTTTTGCGAATACCGAATGATGCTCGTGCGCTTGACGAAATCATAGACCCCTAGCGGGGAGGAGAACCGGGCGGTCCCATTGGTGGGAAGCACATGGTTGGGGCCTGCAAAATAGTCGCCAACGGGCTCGGAAGACCAAGGTCCAATGAAGATCGCGCCAGCATTTTCGATGCGCTCGGCCAGGAGCTCTGCGTCCCGGGTAACCACTTCCACATGCTCGGGAGCCAAAGCATTGGCAATGACTACGCCATCATCCCAGCTGGAAACCACAAAAATGCGACCCCACTTTTCGAGACAGGCCTGCAGGGCTACCTTTTTAGGGGAGGATTCAACCTGTTGCACCACACACTCGGCGATAAGCTTCGCCATTTCCATGTTATCCGTGATACAAATCGCAGCCTCAAAACCTGATCCATGTTCGGCCTGGGATAAAAGGTCCGCAGCCACCCAATCGGGATCAGCGGAATCGTCTGCGAGAACCAGGATTTCGGAGGGGCCGGCAATCATGTCGATATCGACCGTTCCAAAAACTTCGCGCTTGGCGATGGCGGCATAAACGTTTCCGGGCCCGACGACTTTATCCACTGGAAGGACAGAGCCTGCACCATAGGCCAGAAGGGCTATGGCCTGGGCACCGCCAATGTGGTACACCTCGGTAATGCCCAGTTCTTGAAGCACGAAGGCATTGCTGGGAGCAAGGCCCCCATGGGCTGGAGTAACCACCACGAGCTCTGGTACTCCAGCGACCAATGCGGGCACGGCGTTCATGATCAGGGTAGAGGGATAGGTTCCCTTTCCGCCCGGAACATAGAGGCCAACCCGGTGCATGGGACGAATCCGCTGTCCTAGAAATTCACCGTCGCGTCCCTGAAAATTCCAGGTTTCTTCGGCCTGTAGCTCGTGGAATTCGCGCACATTGCGGATAGCGCCACGCAGGGCCTTCTGCAAAGGTGCAGGGCAAAGTTTTGCTGCTTTGGAAATGTCGGATGTTGAAATTTTCAGAGAAGACCTTTCGAGGCCATCGAATTTTTTTGCGTACTCCAGCGCCTTGGGCATGCCCTTTTCTCGGACATCCCGGATGATTTTACGCACTGTATTTGCAATCTCTTCCGATGGCGCTGCGCCCCGGGCGCAAAAACGCTTAACTTCCGCCGCCTTGGGCGTAACTCGAATAATCTTCATAGAAAACCGTTTGATCCTAAACGAGGGTCGGGATGGGGGTCCCTTCTTCTTTTACAAAGGCCTTGAAATCGGCGATCAATTGCTTGGTGATTACCCCTGGTAATCCATCGCCAATGGGACGCTTGTCGAGCTCCACGACCGGAACAATTTCTGCTGCTGTGCCGGTGAGGAAAAATTCGTCGGCCACCCAGAAATCAAAGCGGGACATGGGGCCTTCCACCACCTGCAAGCCACGGGCCTTGGCCAGGTCCATCACACACCGACGGGTAATGCCATCGAGGGATCCACTGTGGACATCGGGAGTATACAATACATTTTTGCGAATGGCAAAAACGTTGTCGCCCGTGCATTCTGCGACCATTCCAGCCGGATTCAACATGAGTGCTTCGGGTGCTCCGGCTTGCATGCCTTCAATTTTCGCCATGATGTTATTCAGATAATTGAGAGACTTAATCCGTGGATTCAGCGACTCGTTGAAATTACGATGGGTAGCCACCGTCACAATCTTCAAGCCTTCCTGATAATAACGCTCCGGATAGAGCTGAATAGTACCCGCGATACAGACGATGGTCGCCTTTTTGCACAGGTACGGATTGAGGCCCAGGTCCCCTACTCCGCGCGAAACCACCGGACGGATGTAGCCATCGTGGATCTTGTTTTTTGCGCAGGTGTTGAGGATGATCTGCTTCATTTCTTCTTTGGAAACCCCGGGATCTAGGGCGATCACCTTGGCCGAGTCAAAGAGGCGGTCCACATGTTCGTCCAGCTTAAAAACGCGGCCATGGTAGGCGCGCACGCCTTCAAATACGCCATCACCGTAAAGGAATCCATGATCAAAGACAGAAATTTTGGCGTTCTCTTTGTCGTAAAAAGTGCCGTCGATGTAGATCCAAGAGGACATTAGTTTTTCTCCTTCATGATTTTGTAATTCAAACCGTCGAGCAAGGCGAGCCAAGAGGCTTCAATGATATTCTCGCTCACGCCTGCCACATTCCATTGTTCATTTTCATCGCCAAAAGTTGCCCATACCCGGACCCGGGCATCGGAGCCCACATTGGAACCCAGCACACGGACCTTGAAATCGTCCAGACGTACTTGCGCCATATAGGGGAAATACGGGGTAAGGGCCTTGCGCAGTGCGGCATCCAAGGCGTTCACCGGGCCATCGCCATCGGAAACCTGATGCGACATTTCCGAGCCGACCTTGATTTTGACGGTGGCTTCCGAAACCGGTTGGCCACCACAAAGAGTTTTTTCTTCGATGACGCGATAACCGTGCACGGTAAAGCGGTCTTCAAAAAGTCCGAGCTTCCGCCGGGCAAGCATTTGAAAGGAGCCTTCGGCGGTTTCGAACTGGTAGCCCTGTTTTTCCATGTCTTTGATTTGGGCCAAAATTTCGGCGACCACAGGGTCTTTTTTATCTATTCCAGGCTTCAACCGAGATAGTTTGTCAACAATCAGCGAGCCACCGGCTTGGTCGGAAGTGATATAAGTGCGGTCATTGCCCACTTGGATGGGGTCGATATGCTCAAAGCTGTGGCGAACTTTCATCACACCATCAATATGGGCTCCGCCCTTGTGAGCAAAGGCGGCTTCGCCTACATAGGGTGTGCGGATGTCGCTCTGCAAATTCAAAATTTCATCGAGCCCAAGACTCAGGGTGCGCAGCTCCGCCAAATTGGCCGCGCAGTGCAATTCACAGCCCATCTTGAATACCAGATTGGGGATGATTGTGATCAAATTTGCATTCCCGCAACGCTCGCCGTACCCGTTTATGGTCCCTTGCACCTGGACCACTCCGGCTCGCACGGCTGAAAGCGAATTGATCACGGCGGTTCCCGTGTCATTGTGAACATGGATGCCTAGGGGGCTTTTGATTTCTGCGCGGACCGCATTTACGATTGTTTCCAATTCCCAAGTGAGAGCCATGCCCCCATTGGTATCGCACAAAACGATGCAATCCGCTCCGCCTCGGGCGGCCGCTTCCAGAGTCTTTATGGCGTATTGGGGATTGGCCCGATACCCGTCAAAGAAATGTTCCGCATCGTAGAATACCTTTTCGGAATAGCGCTTCAGGTATTCAACGCTCGACTCGATCATGGCCAAATTTTCCGTAAGGTCCGTGCGGATGACTTCGGTGACATGCAAATCCCAGCTTTTTCCAAAAATGGTTTTTACCGGTGCCTCGCTAGCCACCAAATCCATCAAAAATTGGTCTTCAGAGGGGATTTTCCCCGGCCGGCGGGTGGAAGCAAAGGCCGCCACCTTGGCGTGCTTGAGATTTAGCGCTTTAACCTGGCGAAAATATTCAAGATCCGTGGGGTTAGAGGCATTGGGCCACCCCCCCTCGATGTAGTCCACACCGAATGCATCGAGCAGCCGCGTCGTCTGCAGCTTGTCGGCTAAAGTAAAATTGACGCCACGGGCTTGGTTCCCATCACGGAGCGTCGTATCATAGATTTCGATGCGCATAACGCAAAAAACTAGAAATATTCCCGGGTTCTTTCATTTTCAGCCTTTTGACAGAGATGGATGGGGCTCTCCATTCATCCCTCATTTGCAACCATTCATCGATAACAGGGCATTCAATGCATTTAGTCACTAGCAGGGTGCGAATTGCGTTTTTAGATTTGGGCGTGTGTAATACGGGGACTCCCCTGGATAAAAAGGTGTGATGATGAATTCTGACGAAAACTTGGTTTTGTGGGTTGGAGTGGATGTTGGTTCTACTACGGTGAAAATCGCAGTCGTGGACCCAGCAAACAGCGCACTCCTCCATAGCCGATATCTCCGCCACAATGCCATGCAAGCAGCGACCGTGACTCAATTGCTGGAAGAGGCCCATACCATTTTTGCCGGTGCGGAATTCCGCGTGGTTTTCTGTGGAAGCGGTGGCCAGCCCTTTGCGGAATGCACCCACTCCTTTTTCGTCCAAGAAGTCGTGGCCAATGCATTGGCCGTGCGGCGCATGCATCCAGAAACCCGCGTAGCCATTGAGCTGGGCGGACAGGACGCCAAAGTCATTTTCTTTGAAAAAGACCCCTTCACGGGCAAGCTCATCGCATCGGACATGCGCATGAACGGATCTTGCGCAGGCGGGACGGGAGCCTTCATTGACCAGGTAGCCGAGCTTCTGCGGGTCAAAACCGAAGATTTCGAAGCCCTGGCCCTTGCCGGCGACAAGGTTTACGAAATCAGCGGCCGTTGCGGCGTCTTTGCCAAAACCGATATCCAGCCATTGCTTAACCAGGGCGTTTCCAAGGAAAACATTGCCCTCAGTTCCTTCCATGCCATCGCCAAGCAGACTATTGGCGGCCTGGCCCAGGGAATGGAAATCAAGGCCCCCGTTCTTTTTGAGGGTGGCCCACTGACTTTTAATCCCACCTTGGTGCGGGTATTTAAAGAGCGACTCGGACTCAAGGAAAACGAAGCGATTCTCCCCGAACGTTCGGAAGTCCTGGTTTCTTGGGGCGCAGCGCTAAGTATTGGCGCCATGTACGCCGATAAACCCAGCCTCTATGATCGGGAAAAATCCCTCGATGCCCTGAGGCACTTTCTGGAACAACGGCAAAAGACCATCAGCGACGAAGGCGAACCCTTCTTTGCCACCGACGCCGATTATGACGCCTTCCGGTCGCGCTACCATAAACCCGCCCCCCCCTCTGCTCATTTCCAGGCGGGATCCGTGGTTGATGTATACCTCGGAGTGGACGCGGGCTCCACCACCACCAAGCTTGTTTTGATGAACGAACAGAACGAGGTGATCGATTCCTTTTATGCCTCCAATGCAGGGGATCCGCTGAATGTGCTCAAGGGCGCCATGGTGGAAATGCACGACCGCTACGAGGAAATGGGCGTTACCCTCAACATTCTGGGCGTGGGCACCACGGGCTATGGAGAACTTCTCCTGCACCGGGCCCTGCACGCCGATTTTCATACCGTCGAAACTGTGGCCCATGCCCGGGCGGCCCAATTAATTCGCCCCGATGTCTCTTTTATTCTGGACATCGGCGGTCAAGATATGAAAGCCATCAGCGTCCAGGATGGCGTGGTCAATGGCATTATTCTCAACGAGGCTTGTTCTTCGGGTTGTGGGAGTTTCATTGAAACCTACGCCCGCTCCCTCGGAATTCCCATGGAAAAGATCGCCGAAATGGCCTTCCGCTCCGGCAGCCCTTCGCGCCTGGGTTCGCGTTGTACCGTTTTCATGAACAGCTCCATTATCACCGAACAGCGCGACGGCAAAAAACCCGAAGACATCATGGCCGGCATTTGCCGCTCCATCATCGAAAACGTCTTCACCAAGGTCATCCGCATGCGCAACCTGGATTCCATCGGCCAGATCGTCGTGGTCCAGGGTGGCACCTTCAAGAACGATGCGGTATTGCGGGCCTTTGAGCTCTATACGGGCCTCTCCCCCATCCGTCCCGAGCGCCCCGGAGAAATGGGCGCAATCGGCATTGCTTTGCTCACTAAAGAATTCATGGAACGCAAGCGCGCTACCAATCCCGACTTAAAGAGTGAATTTATCGGATTTGATTCCATGAACACCTTCAGCTGGGACAAGAGCCCCGGACAGGTCTGTACCTTCTGTTCCAACAATTGCAACCGCACCGTAGTCACCTTCGCGGACGGGGCCCAGCATGTCACCGGCAACCGTTGCGAACGGGGCGAAATCACCACGGACCCCAACTCTCCCGAGACCCGCAAACTGGTCGCCGCAATTGCAAAAAAAATGCAGGCCATTCCCGACCTGATCAAGTTGACCAATCAATACCTGGTCAAGGATTGGGGTACAGCAACAATATTGCCCGATAACGGCATGACCATTGGGATTCCGCGAGCCCTGGAATTCTGGTCTTCCATGCCCTATTGGCTCGCAGTCTACAAGTCCCTGGGTTTCAAGGTCGTCATTTCCCGCCAGTCCGATTATGGACTTTTTGAAGAAGGATTAAACTCGGTGCCCTCGGACACCGTTTGCTTCCCTGCAAAACTCGCCCACGGACATTTGCTCGACTTGGTAAAAAAGAAGGTCGACCGGGTTTTTTACCCCTTGATGATGGCCATGCCCACGGAACACAAATTTGAAAAGGCCACAGCCGTCTGCCCGGTGGTTCAGGGTTACAGCATCGTGGTAAACCACGCCGACGAACCGTTGCACCGCCATGGCATGCCCTTCGACCAGCCCGTTTTTCATTGGACCACCGAAAAACTCCGTCGTTCCCAGACTTTGCGCTGGATGTCCGAGCACTTCTCACTACCCCCCACTGCGGTGAAGGCTGCCGTACGGGAAGGGGAAAAAGCCTTGCTCGCCTATCGCGACGGCTTGCAGGAAGCAGGTCGCAAGGTCATTGAGCAGGCCCGGGCCGACGGCAAATTTGTCGTGGTCATCGGCGGACGCCCCTACCACAACGACCTCCTGGTGAATCACCATGTGGCCTCCCATTTTACCGCCCAGGGCATTCCGGTCATCACCTTGGAGTGCCTACCCGGGGTCTATGAAGAAGAGCTGAACGACAGCACCCGCATGGAGATTCTGAATTCGTTCCACTGCCGTTTGGTTGCCGCAGCCAAGATCGTGGCGCGTGATCCCTCCTTGGAACTGGTGCAGATCGTTTCCTTCGGATGTGGCCATGACGCAACGATTTCGGACGAAATTATCCGCATCCTTCGCGACCGCAGCGAAAAGGAACTCCTCGTCCTCAAACTCGATGAAGGTGATGTGCGCGGTCCATTATCGATCCGCATCAAATCATTTACCGAGACCCTGCGCGGCCGGCGCCTGCGCCCACAAATCGAAACCGTCAAAATCCCCGAGGCCTCCTTCCCTCAGTCCTTCACCAAGAAGGATAAATTCAAGCGCAAAATTCTGGTGCCCAACCTTTCCCTAGGCTTCACCTTTTTGGCCACCAAAATTTTCGAGGCCCAGGGCTTTATTACCGAGCAATTGCCTCTCGCCGATGAGCGCGCATTTGCCCTAGGCAAAAAATACGTCCACAACGACATTTGCTTCCCGGCCCAGGTGAACATTGGTGAATGCCTGGAATGGCTAGGCTCCCACCCCGATCACCCTCGGGACGAAGTCGCCATTGCCCTCGCGAAGAATTGCGACAACTGCCGCGCCGGTCAATATTCCGTCCTTGCGCGCAAAGCTCTGGACGAAGCGGGTTACGCGGATGTGCCCATTGTGACTACGGGCCGCGACACCAAACACATGCATCCTGGCTTCGAAGGCAATACCCGTTTCCGCCTCAAAATGGTCTGGGGCGTTGCGCTGATGGACGCGATTGAAGGCATGGTGCGTCAAGTTCGACCCTACGAAGTCAATCCCGGACAGACTCAGCAAGTCTATGAATACTATCTCCACAAGGTCTTGGGCGAAGTCCCTGCAAGCCACCGCAATGCGCTCAAAATTTTTGCAGACTGCGTGAAGGCCTTCAATGACATCCCCGTCGACCGCCGGGAACGCCTCCCCCGCGTCGCCGTGCTCGGTGAAATCCTCATGAAGTATCACCCCAGCGCCAATGGATTCGTCGAGAATTATCTTGAAAAGCATGGCATGGAAGTCGTTCAACCGGGTATGCTCGATTTCTACCGACGCGACGAGTTGGTCCGGCTGGAGCGGGTGAAGCGCGGAGCTATTGAAAACGAATTCCGCAACTGGCTGATCGGTGGAATTTCCGAAATGTACTACAAGCATGCCCTGAAGGCAGTCTCCAAAATCCATCAGGAATTCCACCTGTACGAGCACCATGCGGATTGCTACGAAATGGCAACCAAGATCGACGGCATCATGGATGTCACCTACAATACCGGTGAATGTTGGCTGATCCCTGCTGAAATTATTGCCTTGGCCGAAAACGGCGTAAATAGCTTTGTGATCCTGCAGCCCTTTGGTTGCCTGGCCAACCACATCAGTGGGCGCGGAATCACCAAGGCGATCAAGAACCGCTTCCCTCATGTGCAGGTGCAGTCCCTCGACTACGATCCAGACACCTCTTTTGGCAATATTGAAAATCGTCTGCAGATGTTGATCATCAACGCCAAGGAACTCGAAAAGCTTCACAACGAGCGGGCGAAAACAGCTTCGCATGCGTAAGAAGATTGCAAAGGCGGGCCGGCATCGTTTTTTCAAGCTGAAGATCGTTCGGGTTTTGTTGTGGTGCCTGCTTGCCGTCTTCCTGTTCTTTTGTGTGCAAATGGTGGCCTACCGCTTCGTGAGTCCGCCCTACACCTGGCTAATGCTGGAGCGGAAATTCCTTCCCGATCCTGGGAAAGAAATTGAGGGAATCCGACATACATCCGTGGAGATGGAAGACATTTCCAAATCCATGGTCTTTGCCGTGATGGCTTCTGAAGACCAGGGATTCCTGGAGCACAACGGCCTGGACCTGGAAGCCATCGAAAAGGCGATAAAGCACAATAAGAATCATAAGCGCAAGCGGGGCGCAAGCACCATTTCCCAACAAACCGCCAAGAATGCCTTTCTTTGGGAAACTCGTTCCTGGGTGCGCAAAGGCCTGGAGATTCCCTTTACTCTTGGTATCGAGGGTCTGTGGGGCAAGCGCAGGATCCTGGAAGTGTACCTCAATATTGCGGAATTCGGACCAGGCGTTTTTGGTGTTGAAGCCGCTTCGCAATATTGGTTTCATGTTTCCGCTAAGAGATTATCCCAGCGCCAGGCGGCACTCCTCGCTGCCTGCCTCCCCGCCCCGCGCAAGTTTAATCCGCGCAATCCTAGCGCCTTCGTTTCAAGGCGCGCAGACTGGATCGAACAGCAGATGGAGTTTATGGATCAGGGACTTGCCCTGGAAGAGCTGGGATTAAAACAAAAGAAGCCCCCTGCCAAGCAGGGAGCCTCGAAAAAGAAAGCGGACAATTCTAGGAATTAGATTCCAGCTTCCACCGTAATGGAGGTGAAGTTCCCCACAGGAACCACCGCGTCATTGTAAACCGGGACGTCCAAAACCACACCGCGGAAGGTCACATTGCTCATTACTGTATTCGCGGTAGAATTGTTGTTGATCCAGATTCCACCACAGTAGTCAGCGGCTGAGCCATAACCCCAGGTAGTCCCGGAGATGGCGTTTTCCAGGATGATGGGGTTGAGGGTGGTTCCGTTCGCAATGAGCGCGCTATTTTCTTTCAAATCAAAGTAGGTATCGGCTTCCATTTTGAAATGGGTTCCTGCTGCAATGGTGATGGTGACTGCCTTGGTTGCGTTTTCGATGGCAGCACTTGTCGACATATGGTAGGCCACGGGAAGGTTAGGAATTGTTCCGGTTGTGGCGGCAGTTTGACCTGTAACCAGCACTTCTGAATTGGTGCCGGTGAAGGTTCCGGAGCCATCTAGCGCGACCAGTCCGCCAAACCCGATGGAGAAGGAATACTCACCATGATCGGCAAAGGTATTGTTCTTGAAGGAGGTCGGGACGGCGTCATCGGCAAAGAAGATGCCCTGGAAATCGCAGTTGGAGAAGCTGGACGAATCGACTTTGATGCCAGTGAGGGCGGTGTAAATGCCAGTGCTTGCCGAGTCGAGGATCAGATGCTTGATGCTGGTGTTGGCCGAGGCCGCTTTCCCAATCCAAATTCCACCGGAATAATCCTGCGCACTCCCGTAACCCCAGGTTTTGCCCGTTTCAGCAGGGTTCATGCGGACGGGCTTTGCTGCGGTACCGGACACTTTCAGGGTGGCGCCAACCTGAACATCGAGGTAGGCGTTTTGCAAAAACAGGAGCTGAGTGCCGGCGAGGATTTCAATCGAAACGCCTGCGGCCTTCTCGATCTTGATTCCACCTGTCACTTTATAGGGAACGGAAAGGCTAGACCATTGACCACTGGTTTCCACCGTGCCGCCCACCACTTCAATGGCCGATTCGTTGGCAGCAAAAATCTGGGATCCGTCCAAGCGAGTTAATGCTTCTGCGCTAATTTGCAGAGGGGCTGTCACGTTTCCGCTGAAGGAATTTCCGGTGAATCCCTTTTTGGGACCCTTGATTCCATCAAAAACTACGCCGTAATTGGCACTGTTCTGAAAGATGGTGTTGGAGATTTCAATGCCGTCCACCGCGGTGCGAATTCCGGTCACGGCAGAGTCGATGATTGCATAGCGAATTTTGCTCAGCGGATTTGCGGAACTGGTAAACCAAAGGCCACCCGTATAATCACCCGTGGAGCCGTAGCCCCAAGTTTTCCCACCCTCGGCATTTTTGAGGAGGACTGGCAGGGAATCGGAACCTAGAACATCCAGTTCTCCTTCTTGAACATCGATATAGGCATTTTCATAGAAGTACGCCTTGGTGTCTTCGAGGAGAGTCAGCTTGCCATTAACCGCAACACGGGAAGCGAAGATGACCTTGACATGGGGGCCAAAGGTGACATTGACAGCTTCAGAGGGATAGTCATCCACAAAGTAGGTGATGCCCTGTTGCGCAAAGGTCCCGCCGGAAAGCTCGGTCGCAGTCAGGGTATCTATACTTCCGCTGATGACGCTGCCACTCGAGCTGCTTCCCTTGGAGCTGCTGCTGGTGTCATTTCCTGTTGTTTTTGTCGACACGGAGCATCCGGCAAGCAGAACGCCCGCGAGCAAGGTGCCACATGAGAGTTTGTTTTTCAAGTTCATTGAATGGTTCCTTTTAAATGAATAAAATGAAGTTACTAATGCAAACCCCCCTTGTACAGGGGAAAAATCCTTCCCTGGCACCCCAAAAAGCAAAAAGCCCCGCTTGCGCGGGGCCTCTGAAAGCATTGGAGAACGACTATCCTAAAAGAATCTCGACCTGATGTTCGCCACTGGCAAATACCGGAGCCACATTTCCCTGAATAGACTTGCCATCGACAGTCATGGACTTTACGCCCTTGGAGACATGGCTTGGGTTTTTGACGGTGATCTTGTACTTGGCACCGCGCCAGGTCCGCACAATCTCAAAGCCTTCCCAGGATTTGGGAATGCATGGGTCCACAATCAACCCTTGGAAGGAAGCGCGCACACCGCAGATGTACTGGGTCGCGGCTTGGTAGGTCCAGGAGCTGGTTCCGGAGAGCCAAGCGTTGCGGCCCATTCCAAACTGGGAATGCTCATCGCCCAGAATATTCTGTGGGTAGCAATAGGGTTCGGATTCGAACTCGTCGAGGATCTCATTTTTGGCGGCGGGGTTGATCTGATTGTAATATTGGAACGCCAGGTCGCCACGGCCAAGCATGGTTTCGGCGATCATCACCCAGGGATTTGCATGGAGGAAGATGCCACCATTTTCCTTAGCTCCGGGCGGGTAAGTCTATACGCCACCTAGAGTTGGGTCAAATCCATTATAACCCGGCCAGGACAGTTTGATGCCGTTGCGGGTGTTCATGTGCTTGTTGACGGAGTCGAGAGCCATGACCGCGCGCTCGCCTTCGGCAAAGCCCGAAATGACAGGCCAGGACTGGCCATTGGTGTACAGTTTGCCGTACTTGTTTTCCTTGGAGCCGATGGGCTTGCCTTCGTGGTCGAACCAGCGTTTCCACCATTCGCCATCCCAGGAGGTGTCGTTGACGATCTTCTTCATCTCGTCGTAGTACTTCTGGAACTCGTTGGTTTCAGCGCTGTGACCTGCGGCATTTGCAATTTCAATGGCTTCCTTCAGCGCTTTTCCAAAAAGGTTGGCATTGAACAGGGACTCAGCGCCACTGGGCAAATTGACCGTGTCGTTCCAGTCCGCAAACCCGAGGTGCGGAAGCCCATGGGCACCGCGATCGTTCCAGGTAAAGCGAAGGGAACGGCAGAGATGCTCCCAAACCGTAGCGGATTCCTTGGCTTTTCCGGTAACCTTGTCCTTTTCGTAAAAAGGAATCACCTTGTCGAGGAAGGACATGTTGCCGGTTTCTTTCAGGTAGTTCGCCACCGTAAGGACGATCCACAGATGGTCATCGCCGTAATATTTGGGACGGTCTTCCTTTTCGCGGGCGTCGCCTTCGTTGGCTTCCATGGTGGAAGGAAAATATTGGTGCATGGCGGAGCCATTAATCTTCTGCACAGAAAGAAGATTTTCGGCCAAAATACGCGCCTCTTCGGGCATGTGGCTCATGACGCCCAGCAAGTCCTGCGAAGAATCGCGGAAGCCGATGCCACGGTCCGAACCAAATCCGAGCTGGTACAGGGATAGGTAGCGAGACCAATTTTTTGTGGTGTGGCACTGGCGAGGATTGTGCACATTGATCATGGAATTGAAAGAGGCATCGGGTGTCTTGACCTGGATCGCCTGCAGATAATTTTCCCAGAATTGGGCGAGCTCTTCGAGAGCGGCATCCACATTCTTGAAGTCGCGGTATTTGGCAATGGCACCCTGGGCCGCGCCCAAGTCGTGCTCCTGGCCGAGCTGGGTGCAAGTGCGGAAGGACTCACCGGACTTCAAGGAGCCCGCGGAAATCAGTAGCGCAGCAAGGTTGTCACCCCGGACGGATTCGGAATTGGAGAGCTTGGCTCCTTCCAAGGAAATGGGATGCGCATATGAACCCATCTCGTTATTTCCCAAGAACTTACGACGATCACTTTCGAAACTTTCTACCGGCTTGTCGGCGGTCACATAGTTCACGCAGAAGTCGCGTTTCATAAATGCATATTGCTCAAGAACCAGGTGCCCGGTCTTTTCGGGATGAGCCTTGACCGTCATGGTCTGAGGAACCCAGTCTGCATTGGTCAGATGCTTGAGCGCGTCAAAGTGGGAGAATTCATAGACAGGAATCACATCCACGGACTGGGCGGAGGAAGCCACATTGGTGATCTGGATGTCCTGCAAAAGCGTGCTTGAACCCGTGGGGACGAACACGGTGATCTGAATCTTCAGCCCGGCGTGTTCCACAATCCAGCGGCTATAGCTCAAGCCAACCCGGCATTCCCACTTGTCCATTTTTGTGAGGGTCGGGGTGACGAATGGTGAAAAGATGGAGTACTTTCCGTCAGCACCCTTGATGCGGATATAGATCGTCGAACCCTTGAAATCAGAGTTCGGCATCCAGGCCAAGTACTTGGTAATACGGTTGAGGGCAGGGTCGCCCTTGCAAATCAGCGATCCGCCCGTTGTATCGACGATACCGCCGAACTGGAGCGTTCCGACATAGTTGCACCACTTGATCGGAGTTGCCGGATTAGTGACAACATATTCCTTTTTTGCATCATCGAAATAACCGTACTTGGACATTTGTTCTCCGTGAGAGTGAGGGTTGAAATTCAAAGAATCGTGGAAGCAAGTGGAAAATTCTAAAGCGGAAAGTTTGAAAGTGGAAAATTGTAGGGGTTGGTTTTCTTTTTTAAAGGACTATCACCCGCAACTTTCCACTTTCCACTAGGACAAGGCGCCGAGCCACTGGCTGTTTACTTTCCACTGCTCCTAGCGCTGGAAATCCCGGTTTCCGAAGTTCAGGTAGAAGAATCCGTTCAGCTTCTTGGCCTTGACAGGGTCGCGCAGAATTTTAACGGCTTCGCGGGTATATTTTAGCTCGACCGCCATGTGGTCCCGGGACATGCAGTTCAGGAACGGACCGCCTTCATAGAGGGTTGGCCGTGGCTCGTCCTTGATCATCTGGTCAATGGCTTCGATTTCCCGATCGAGTTTTTTCGCGTGAGCCTCAAGGGTGCGCGCCACTTCTATGGGGTCCGTCGCATAGAGAAACGCAAAACCCAGGGTGCGAGGGTCATCGTTGAATCCGATCAGATGCTTGACAACTTCCTTTTTCAGGAGTTCACGGCCCTTGTCGGAAACTGTGTAGGTGGTGCGCTCAGGACGATTACCTTCGCGTTCCGAGCGACCTTCAATGTACCCATTTTTTTCGAGGCGGGTCAGGCGGTTATAGATCGTCGAGGTGCTGATTTTGGCCCAACGATCCAATTCGCGCTTGCGGATCGTGGTAATGATGTCATAGCCACTCGAATCTTTTTCTGTGATAAATCCTAGGAGGACTAGATCATACCGGTTCATAAAAGCCTCAGTTTCAAGTGATATATTCCAAACTAGACTAATCGTAATGAAAGTGCAACAGAATTTTTATTGGGGGCTTGCAATTTTCCAGGTTTCCATAACCCACTCAGCCTCCTGAAGTTTCCTTTCCTTGCAATTGTATCCAAGATTCTATATTATTCCAAGGAGAATTTGCATGAATAGACCCATTCCGGGTTGTTTTTTGTTGGCAACCCCGCTATTATCCGGATCCTGGTTTCAGGACAAGGTGATTTTGCTCGCGGAACATAGTGAGCAGAGCTCCTATGGTTTTGCTATGAACCATTCCGCCCGGATTCCCATCGACGAGGTCTTTTCCGGCTTTAAATCCAAAGAACGCAAGCCTTTTCGCTTCTTTTTTGGAGGCCCCGTCCAAGAGGACATGGTCCAGGTGCTCGAAGTAGGACGAAGCCAGTTCCCCGATTCTCCCGAACTCATGCCAGGTGTGTGGCTCCGTCAAATTACCGACGAAGAACCAGTCCCCATTCTGGATTTATTTACTGAACCCACCACCCGCATCATCCTTGGCTACTCAGGCTGGGCTGCGGGACAACTGGAGTCCGAAATTGACCGTGGCTGTTGGGAACTCGTATTCCCCGACCCCGCTGAAATTTTGTCGCACTCTCGAGATGAGATTTTTGCCTCTCCCGCCGAATTCAAAAGACAGTTCGCTCTCCCCTGAGATCAACGCCCACCACAACGCCCTCCGTCAAATTTCTGTTGACGGAGGCTCCTTTGGCCTGTCCGGATTTTCCATTTCCGGATTGGCCTCGTACATCCAAGTTCCGGAACTGGACATCTGCTTTGACATGGGTGAATGCCCTTTAAGCGCCGTGAGCCTGGACCATGTCTTTCTGACCCACGCTCACGGGGACCATAGCCGTTGCCTGATGCGGCACGATTCTCTGCGCAAAATGATCGGCATTGAAAAGCCTGCCTTTTACTACGTCCCCGAATCCATATATCCCGTGGCCTGTGATTGGATTCGGGCCGAAGCCATTTTTGAAGGAGTCTCCCCGGCACGCTTTGCCCTCCCCTCGATTATTCCGGTTGCAAACAACATTTGGCTTCCCCTGGAATACCGACCCGACTTGCTATTCCGGGCCTTCCCCGTTCGCCATTCCCTTCCCTCCATTGGCTTTACCGTGGCTTTGCACAAGCGCAAACTTAAAGATGAATTCCTGGGGCTCCACAGCCAGGACCTCATTCGCCTGAAGGCCGAGGGCACCGAGATCACCCGCGAAGTCATCGAACCCAAGATCACCTACATTGGCGACTGCATTGGTGAGAGTTTGCTGGATCAAAGTCATATTTGGGAATCGGATACGGTGGTCCTGGAATGCACGTTCCTCGATTCCGACGAAGTTCCCATGGCCCGCAAAAAGGGGCACACGCACCTTTTCGAGCTCGTTCACGCCTTGGAGGTCATGGGCGACCTGGTAAAGTGCAAGCGGATTGTCCTCAAACACTTTTCCATGAAGTACGGCCGCAAGCACATCCTAAACAGCATCCAGCGCGCCATGCCCGAGCGCTTCCGCGACCGGGTGATCGCGTTGATTTAGAACGAATAAAACAGCGTTACGCCACCCGTGAAATCCCGGTACTCTTCGGAGAGTTGTTGTGGCCTGCGCACATCGTTCACCTTGCCCATCAATTCCGTGAAGGCGCGGGTGCTCAGATTAATGCGCAGAATTCCTTCCAAAGACAGATCGGTCTGAACCTCACGCACGCGCTCCATGGTCTTGACACCTTTGTATGTAATTCCAGCGTCTTCCCCGCCCTGAACCGCAATGGCGTCATGGGCGGGAGCGTTCGTGGCCTGGATATTACCGGAGCCATCCAAGGTATAATAGCTGTAACGCACCGAATCGGTCGGATCTTCCAGGAAGTAGCGGGCTTGGTTCTGGTTGGTGATCTTGTGGTTCATTTCACCCGTTAACGAAAGAACCATTTTCCGCTTCAGCATGGAGACTTCGAAGCGATCGGTCAAGCGATATTCAAACTCATGCAAGTCTGCCTTCTGCCAAAATTTCCAACGGGGCCGAATCCCGGCCTTGTTGGTAAAGCGCCCGAGCGTTCCCGTCAACGTGATGGGATAGGCCTGCTCCATCCAAGTCTGGGCCTGGGGGTTCTGACCCAGTTTTTCCCAAGTCGTATCGGCAAAGTCAAAATCAGCAACGAGGTCGTTTTCCGTGAATTGCCCCTGGTCGAGCTGGTAGGCCCATTCCCCGCCAACTCGCAAGGTATAGAGGCTGCGGCGGATTTGGATTTCGGCATTCGCCTGATGCTTGCTCCGAACATCCTGGTAACCCCAGGCGATGGAATCCTCGGAGGCGAGGGCTTGGTATGTCGCATACCGGGAGGAATCCACCTCTACGGAGTCACCAAATCCTAAATCAAGCACGCTACTGGATTTCCCGGTGCGGACGCTGAACCAGGAATCCCGGAACACTGCGGCATCTGAGGAAAAGTTGGCTTTGAGCACTTTGGGAAGGAATTGGCGACCGTGCTCGAAAGAATACCCCACCGATAAATCAAGGGCATCACCGATCCGGAATTGATGTTGCATACCGGCAAGGTGGGTAAATTTCGCCCGGTCAGGATCCATGAGATGTTCCTTGTGCCAAGCATTGTCCCGGGAAAGTCCCGCGCTGGAACCCTCGCCCAAACCGAGCCAATTTTCTTCGCCCTCGGAGGAGCCTGCGGCATTTTCCACGATCAAATTGTAGGACGCATCCAAATCCCAGAAGGGCAATACCGCCTGAGTCCATTCAATGCCGTAGTCTCTGGAATTCTGAGTCAGTGATGATGCTCCCGGAGAGAAATAATGGGAACCGACCGACTGCAAATTGACGGTAATGGAGGATTGGGAAAGTCGCCAAGCCAGTTCTAGGCGAGTGGCCATATTTTCTTTCTGCCAATCCATGGAGGCCACCTGGTCCTTTTTGCGGTCATTGTCAAGCGAAGCTCGCTCACTCAAGATTGCGCTGCGCATGTGAACAAGGCTGTCCCGGGCCTGAGCGAGAGTCAACGAATCCGAAGGAAGAATGGTAAAAATGGTCGCGCTGTCGGTGGAATTGATGGCGGCAGAACTGGCAAAAACCCTCCGGACATCGGAAAGAGTCACACTCGAGAGACCGGCACGATGAAATACATTATCGATTGCATCCTGATAAACAACGTCCGCTGTGTCAGCCTGCCCCATGGCTACATCTAAATTCACCTGGAACGAGCCTTTGCGATTGCTCCATTCTCCGGCCACAAATCCGGCCTTGGCTTGCGCGAGCGGATCACGTAGCTCTTGGGAGGTAGGAATGTCGCTTCGCACCAATAAATCATGACTTTGGTCCTCAGAAACAATCGCTCCCAAATGGAGCTTCGCATTTGCCGTAGGTGCCACAGAAAGGCGACCGTAACCCGTCATCTGCTGGGAAATGGCGCCGCCTTCGGAATACCGCTGAGAAAAAAGGTCCAGATTTTTGTCGCCTTCCGCAAAGGGCTGACGAGATTCACCATAGAACCCATCGAAAGAAACGAGCGGGGCATCTGCGGCATTGCGCCCTAGATTCAACCCATATTTCGCACCCAGAACGCTCAGCCCGGAAAGAAAGATGCTGCTGGAGGTTTCCTGCAAATGCCCCACCGAAATGGTATGCAGAGGAGACCAGTAGCGAACGGTAACCGGTTTGGCCTGGGCACCCACCCAGCGGTCCGCAAGCCCTTCAGCCTGAAGCTCGATGCCTCGTCCGAGATTGCTCTCCATGACCACATAGGCCATTCCTTTGCCCCAGACTCCGTCGGTGATAAATCGGTTTTTATAGCTGTGGTTCGGGCTGATGGTATCCAGGTCCACGACATCATCGAGGGGGCCTTCGTTTTCTGAAGGCACCACCTGGGTGTAGCCTGCACCCGCTTGAAGATTGCCGTACAGATTCCACTCCTCGACCGTACGCCGTTCACCCATCTGCACCTTGATGGAGTCCTTGGAATCCACGCGATCCAGTTCTGCCAGAGTTGGCTCCGCAAGGATGGATTCGAATACGGCCTTGCCGACTTGTTGGGTATTGGTGGAATTGTTGCGAATGCCGTCAAAAGCGCTACTGGATAGCTTCATTACCGTGGCGATTCCCACCTGGTTATTTTGGATGCTATTTCTTTCCGTTTGAAGAGATGCGCCATCCATGAGGATGATGCCCCTGTCATTTTCCTGCACCTGGCTAGAAGCCAAATCCAAGGAGCCCTGAGGCATGACGGCGATTCCGTTTCCATTGCCCATGAACTGAGTACGGACCATTCTGACCTGGGAAAGGGCGCCGACCTGCACGCCGACCACCTGTCCACCATCGATGCGCACATCTTGCAAATCGACCTGGGAATTCCGGGTATACAAACCCCGGAGCGAGTTGTTGTGAATATGGGAATTTTGCAAAGACAGTCCGGAATTTTCAACGTGCAATCCAAAGTTGGAATGGGCGATTTCTACATAGCGCAGAGAGGAGCGCCCGGCCCCGGCCAGGAGAATCCGATTCCAGTCCCAAGCGTTGGGAGACTTGGCTGCAGAAAGGAATTTGATGGGTTTGTCCTGAGTTCCTTCGGCCAGAAGCTGCCCGTACACATAAATTCCAGCGTACTGCCCCGGCTGAAAATAGATGATGACGCCAGGATCGATAATCAGCTCTTCGCCTGCGGGAACGAGAAGATTGCCGTAAACGATATAGGGCGATTTGTCAGCGGGAAGACGGCCAGAAAGAATTGTCGAAGTGATCGGAGTTCCTTTTTGGAGATCAGAAACCTTCTGTTGGTCGAGGCCTCGGTCCGCAAAGGATTTGGAGACTGCTCCCAGAAGCTTTTTAGCCAACGCAGGACGGACGGATTCAAGCTCGGCAAGGGTCGCACCCACATTCACCGACTCCGAGGCCATGGTTGCCCCCCGCAAAACACTGATGGCGGAAACTTCGAAAGAGTGCCCAGTTCCACGACGCTCAAGCCGCGAAATCAGAACCAAATCCAAATCATTCTTTCGTCCAATTTCGATGGCGCATTCAAACCCACGACATTTTTTTGCAATGCCAACCGCTTTTCCCCCTACCAGGGAGTCCAGCGCCACAAAATTCATTTTCGCTCCAAGCTCCGTTGCGGAAAGCTCCTGCCTGAACCTGCCTGCAAATGCGTTGATCTGCTCTTCGCCAAAGCCAGGCGCATCGGGCAGAAACATTGCCATACGCAAGGCCGTGGAATCTTTGGGACCGGTTGCGGCAAAAGCCAAGGAAAGGGAAAACCCAAGACCGAAAAAAATTGATCTGATCATTTGAAGTCAAACTCCTTCTGCGCGGTTCTAATTCTTCCGCTTTGGCTTTCCACCTCGACACGGACAACATTGGGTCGATTCCTCTCCAAATCAATATCCACAGAATAAACGACATCACGGATCTGTGTACCCAGCAAATTTTTGATGACCCGCTCGTTCAAACGAACGGTGATTCGCTTGAGATAGCGGAAGTCGTCCCGAGGAATATTTTTGATGGAAAAACCCACGGAACGGCTGATCGCGCCAGACATCCCCGGAGGAGGAGGAGGAACTCGAATGGCTTCCTTAGCCGGACCGTCAAAGGTAATGTCAAAACGGGCATCAGGCCAGCAAGTGGCGCCAGCGACGTTTTGTTCGCTCTTGTTTCCTGCAAGGTCCACAGCCCGAACAACGAGCTTATGAACCCCTTCCTGAAGGGTGATCTGCTTTCCACGGATTTCATTGGTGGCCACAAAGGAAGTCAGCTCGACCCCGTCAGAGAGAGCGGAAACGCTGATTTCGTCGTTCTCGGTGCCACTGACCCCAAGGACAGCAGTGCAAGTATTGGGAGGCAAGGCCAGGGTCAGGTTCGGAGTGTTGCGGTTTACAGCTTTGCAAGTGTTGTTCACTTTAAGTACGATGATTTCGGAGATCACCTGTTCCCCATTGGAGAGCACGAGTTCGATCTGCTCTTCTTTCCAATTGCGGTCCACGTCGCTGATGGATATGGATCGGCTGAACTGTCCAGTCGCGCTGGACATGTCGAGGACTGCGCCACCCATCTTGCCCACCAAGCGGGCATTGGTGCCTGTATAGGAACCGGAAATTACCGCAGGACCCTGACAAACCGTAAGAGGATTCGCCGAGGCCATTTTTAGAGACAGCGGAACTTTTTTCTGCAGATAGGTAAATTGCACTACGCCACAATCCACGGAAGCCCCTGCAAAGAAGGCCCGCACCGGGAATTGCTTGGCACCATACTGGCTTCCGTTCCAAGCGAGGTCCAGGGACCAGACACCCTTGACGGAGCGGGACTTGAGTGTTCCAGAGACGATTTCGGCCCCATCGGGAGCCGTTCCCGAAACGCGCAGACGGGCTTCGGAAATTTCTGGAAGGTATGCATCGATGGCGCAAGCCAAGGAAGCGGTGGTTCCTATTGTGGAATCGGCCTTGACCGTGGAGTCCGCCTTGACGGAATCAACCGGTACGTTTGCGGGAGCCGTGGCTAAGCTATCTGCTTTTTTCTGTAACTTGTTCACCAAAGAATCCACGGGGGCCGTAGTATCTCCAAGATACTGTTCCACCAAATTTTGGTACTCTTTGGGGTTTTTGGGTTTTGGAAGAATCACAAAGCCTGTTCCGGTTTGCAGAATCATTTGACCCGGGCCAATTGCACCACGGCCATTGGGTGAAATCATCTCCAGACGTCCGGTAAGAAGAGAGGCGAGCGACCGGTTGCCCCGAACCTGGACATCGCCTTCGGTTCCACGAATCGCAGCCGTTGCGGTCTGGGATTCAAATTCAAAGGTACTTCTGCCACTGGCCAATTTTTGGATGTTAAAAAGGATTTTGCCCGTTTTGAGGCCCACTTTGGTATTGGAACTGCCCTCCGAGGCCATCAGAGTTTTCATTTCAATGATGGAATTTTCGGAAACCGTGATCAATGATCCATTGGAAAACACCAAAGTCACCTGGGATTCCACTCCGGTCCGGACGCGGTCGGATTGCTTGACCTTGGCTCCCACCTTCAGCGGAGTCCAGTCCCCCTTGGCACCTTTTTGGAAGGAAACCTCGCCGGTTGCCGCCTGGGCCTTGATGTTAATGGCTTCTTCGGCCCATGCACCCGAAACACCGAGTACAAAGAACGAGAAAACAGCAATTTTGGACATTAACTGATTAATGCGCATAAAACCTCCGAATGGACTTCAATTAGAACTATACTCTTCTTTTTGTCAGGTGTCTACCAGATTTTATTATCTTGGTGGAATGACAGCTGAAGAAATCGACAATTCCGAAAAAGTGCAATCTGCCGAACCCTCCATCGCCATGGTGGACGAAAACGGTCAGGTAATGATCGAAGAACTTGCCAAAGAGTACCTTTCCAAGGGTGCCTGGCAGACCATCATGTTCCTTTTCAAGGAGCGCGACCAGCGCACGGGGGAATTTGGCGAGATCAAAGTAGGTATCCGCCGCTATCAAAAAATCAAGGGCGTGCTTAAGCAGCGTAGCAAGTTCAACATCAGTTCCAAAGCGCAGGCCAAGCAGCTGATCGCCATCTTGGAAAAATGGTACCCTGATTCCGATGCCTGATAGTAGTATCCAGGTGGATTTCTTTCGGGATCCACCTTCCACAAAATTCCCATGGGCTGCCGAATTTGGCAAGCTTTGTAGTGGCATCATCCGCGCAGAAAATTGCTCGGGAACGGTCAATGTCATCCTCTGTACCGACCTCCAGGTCCGCGCTCTCAACAAAGAATACCGGAAAATGGACAAAGTCACCGACGTTCTTTCCTTTGAGTGGAACACAGAAGGAATCCTTGGCGAAATTTTCATCGCAGAAGACCAAATTCGCAGGCAGGCGCCTCGTTTTGACAATTCTTTTAAGGCCGAATTGAAGAGAATGCTTGTCCATGGCATCCTTCATCTTTGTGGCTACGACCATTTGACCCCCCCTGACCGAAAAGCCATGCGGGCACGCGAAGCAGAAATTTTAGGAACAGAAAAATGACCAATACCTTATGGATTGGGGCTTCAACGCTTATTTGCGTAGGAATCTCCGCCGTCCTTACCCTGGCAAAAGTGGTGTTTGGAACCATTGTGTCCAATTACGATGAGTCCAAGGAAAACGAGCCTCACCTGCGCAAGATCCATGCCCTGGTGGAAACTCCTCCATTCTACGAAGTCATCTCCCTAGGTCGCATCGTCTCCAACTCCACGGCAGCAGTTCTTGGACTCTTCCTCTTCTCAAAAATTGGCCCCGTTACCCCCTGGACCATTCTCGATGGATTTCTTTGGCTGGCGCTCACCTGGCATGTACTCTATATCTTCGTCGTTTTTATCCCGAGTCTCCTGGGGAACCTGCGGCCCTATTCCCTCGCATTTCCGACCTTAATCCTGTTCCGCCTCGCCTCCATTATTTTTCACCCCCCCGCCAAGCTTTCCCACCGCCTGTACCACGGAATTCTGGCCAAGCTCGGCTATGACCCCCGCTTGCAGTTCCTGACCGAAGACCAGCGAGAAATGCTCGAGAGCGACACCACAAGCACCGAAGAGGATTCGTCCCTCGAAGAAGACGAACGCCAGATGATCCTGAATATCTTTGACTTTGTGGAAACCCCGGTACGCGAAATAATGACACCACGTGTCGACATGCTGGTTCTGGAAGCATCTGCAAGCCTGAAGGAGGTCGTGGCCTTCCTCAACCATGAGCGGCACAGCCGGGTCCCGGTATACAAAGACAGCATCGACAATATTATCGGAGTCCTGCACAATCGCGACTTCCTGCACTGGTTTACCGAGCATCCCGCCCAGGAATTCAACCTCGAAACGATTTTAAAGCCCGCTATCTTTGTTCCGTACCACAAAAAAATTGACGACCTTCTGCGCGATTTCCGTCACTCGGCTAACCAGCTGGCCATTGTGGTTGACGAGTATGGAGGCACTGCGGGCCTAGTCACCATGGAAGACATCTTGGAAGAAATCGTAGGTGATATCAAGGATGAAGATGATCGTGACGAGGAGCAACCCATCGCACGCCTGAAGGACGGAAACTACATGGTAGACCCCTATATCAGCCTTAGCGACCTCGAGTTTGAGCTCGATCTTCATCTGGAGGCTCCCCAGGATTCCCATGTGGAAACCCTGAGCGGATTCATCCATGCCACGCTGGGCTCCCTACCCCTCAAAGATGCGGTCATTGATCTGGGCCCCTGCAAAGTCAAGATTCTTGAGGTCGAGGGAACCCGCATGGAAAAGCTTTTGCTCATGCCAAATAAACCCGCATAAATCCGCGTAGACCCTGTGGTGCAATTCCCTTTAATTAGTTAATTTGAGTCCATGAAGTTAGATCCGAAACTCAATGTCTGGTTTACTGGCTTTATGGCCACAGGCAAAAGCCGAGTGGGATCCATTGTGGCAGAGCGGCTGGGTCGGCATTTCGTTGACACGGACAGGCTGATCGAAGAGCGCGCGGGACGTTCTGTATCCGAAATCTTTACCCAGGACGGTGAAGCCGCATTCCGGGCCATCGAAAAAGAAACCATTTTCGAGCTTGCCCAACAGGAAGGCTTGGTCATTTCCCTGGGCGGAGGGTCCCTCACCATCGCCGAGGTTCCCCCGGTCATCCATCAGTCAGGCCTGCTGGTCTGTCTCTGGGCCAAGCCCGAAGTCCTTTCCGAGCGCATCGGACGCAAAAATACTCGCCCACTATTGGCAAATCTTGATCCAGATTCTCGCAAAACAAAAATCACAGAGCTTCTTGACGATCGTGAACGCTACTATGAATCCGCTGACTTTTCCATTGAGAGCACCGATCAGTACACCGTAGAGCATGTGGCAGAGCGAGTCCTGGCAGGCCTACGAGTGTGGTCCAGGCGTGCAGTCGAAGTGCGGACTTCCGGTGGAGACCGCTACCCAATCATCATCGGATCCAATTGGCTAAACGATTTTGATGCCCTTCTCGAAGGCCTCAAGCTTTCGCCCGGGCACGAATTTTTGGCCGTGACCGACACCAACGTCAAACAGCATCAAAACCATAATCTACAGAAGATCACTGGTTTCGCGGGCCAATGTCCGACCTTTATTTTTCCTCCCGGCGAATCCCAAAAGAGCTTGAACATCCTGAATAGACTCTACACCTTTATGCTCCGTCGGGCCTTTGGGCGAAAGACCTGCCTGTTGCAGTTTGGTGGCGGAGTTGTGGGCGACATGGCCGGATTTGGTGCAGCAACCTACCAGCGTGGCATTCCCTTTATCCAGATTCCCACCACGCTTCTTTCCATGGTAGATAGTTCCGTGGGTGGCAAAGTCGCAGTCAACCACCCGGAAGGCAAAAATATGATCGGGGCCTTCTATCAACCCCGTGCCGTAGCGATCGACCTCTCCGTCCTTGAAACCCTGCCCCGGGAAGAATTTCTCTCCGGCCTAGGCGAGATTGTAAAATACGGCGTGATCTATGATTCCGAATTTTTCCGCTATCTCGAGTTGCATGTGGACGCCATTCTTGCACGCAACACTGAGGTTCTGGCCTATCTCGTCTGTCGCAGCTGCGAAATCAAAGCTGAGGTCGTAGGCCAGGACGAAAAAGAAACCGGAATCCGGGCCATTTTGAATTACGGACATACCTTTGGGCATGCCATCGAAAAACTGACCGATTACTCGCAATTTTCTCACGGACTGACCGTTGGTCTCGGAATGCGGGTCGCCGCTCGTCTGTCGGTACTCACCGGTCGTTGGACCCCTGCCGAAGAAACCCGCCAAAATTTCTTGCTCAATCGACTGGGGATTCCTAAGTATTTTGCAGTGGATCCCGCCGAGGCGTGGAAGGCCATGGCCGTCGACAAGAAGGTTGAAAAATCTAAGCGCGTTTACATTTTGGCTACCCGAATTGGCGTTGTCGAAAAGGCTTCGGATGTGCCTGAATCCCTGGTCCATCAAGCCTGGGACACCCTTCGCCCCTCCGGAGGCGCACATTGAGCGTTCTGGTAACTGGTGGAACGGGTGCTCTAGGCTATCACCTGCTTTCCCTTCTTACCGCAGCCAAGGGTGAGCTGCATTCCTTCAGTGACGAATCCCCTTTTCCTTGGCAACGCTGGAACCACGTCCAATACCATACCGGCAATTTGCTCAACTTCAAGGAAGTCCTCGAAGTCCTGCGCAAAACCAAGCCCGCCGAGGTTTACCATTTAGCCTCCCAATCCAGCGTGGGAATGTCCTATCTCAAACCCTACGAAACCCTTTCCACAAATCTGTTGGGCACCCAAAACCTTCTGGAAGCCGTGCGCCAAATCGTCCCCAAATGCCGGGTGGTGCTTCTGAGTTCCGCAGAAGTATACGGCCGTGGCAGAGGCAATCTGACCACACTCCATACCGAAACAGACACCCTCAATCCCTTGACTCCATACGCCACCTCCAAAGCGTGCATGGAGCTACTTGGAAGCCAGTTTCACAATGCCAACGGCCTTCATGTCACCACCGTGCGACCCTTCCATTTTACCGGCCCCAACCATTCCCGGCGTTTCGCGCTTCCGTCCATTGCCTATCAACTGATTCAAATCCGCCTCACCCGTGGCGAGCCCGTTATTTTCACCGGTAATTTAGATGTAACCCGGGATGTGGTCGATGTACGCGATCTGGCTCGTGCCCTGGTTGTGGTTATGAGCACCGCGCCCTCCGGTGAGACCTACAATATTTGCTCCGGACAGTGCCATACCTTCCGCGAAATGGCCGAGCAACTTATTGAGCGGAGCAAGCTCAATATCGAAATCCGCCTTGACCCCAACCTAGAGCGTCAAAACGACATTCCCCTGCTCCTGGGCTCCGGCGAAAAGCTGATGCAGCTTGGCTGGAAGCCCATCATCGCCATTGACGACTCCATCGGCGACCTCTACAACGAAATGGAAGCCCGCATCAAACGCGAAGGATTGGTGGACTGAGGGATAAAACGCCTCTCTGCGCGGGACTTCAGTGGAAAGTGGAAAACGGAAAGTTTCGACGAAACTTTGCAAGAGGAAGTACCACCCGCAATTTTCCACTCTCCACTAACCAAGCTCTCCCGCAACCCGGGCTGTTCACTTTCCACTTGTATTCCAGTCCCGCAATTTTCCACTTAATAGAATCCGCACAGGCTATGCCTGTTTGCGGAGCCTTATACACTTTGTGTATTAACACTTTAGAATTTTCCGCTTGTATTCGCCCCATCCCCCCCGTCCCCCATCTTTCACCTCTCACCTTTCAACTTTCACCTTGTGTCCTTCCCCGGTCCACATAGTCCATGGCATTTGTTAAGTTTTCGCCTATGGAACCATACTCCGAAAAGTTGCAACAGCTCGCCAAGTCGCCCAAACAAAGAGGCGCCATTTTCCAGATGGAAGCCGATGACAAGGGCCTCGCCCTAGTTGAATCCAAAGTTCAATCCCTAAAAATATATGTGCTGGTCGACCCCGACAGCGACAAGGTCATGGAAGCCCGCTTTTTCACCTATGGTGGCCCCGTATTTACCGCGCTTGCCGAAGTGTTTTGCACCAGGGTACACGGGACAGTCATTGACACATTCACCCTGATCAATCCGGAATCCCTGGAAATGGAACTGCGGGACGCACCCGACAAGCCGTCCATGCCCCTCGATACCCCTGAAATTGAAGCCGTCCGCGTTTTGATTCGCGAACTCATTCGGGGTTATCCGGACAAGAAAAAGGTTGCCCTGGGTGCCCGCGAGGCCCGCAACGCCTCCCATTACAGACAACACACAGCCGAGGGCCGCAGCGAAGCCGACTTGGAATGGTTTGCAATTGGCGAAGTGGAGCAAATCCGTCGCATTGAAACCTGTCTCGACGAAAAGGTCCGCCAGGCCCTGCACCTTGATGGCGGAGGTATGGAGGTCCTAGGCCTACAGAATGGAACCCGCCTCACCATCCGCTACTCCGGAGCCTGCAACGGTTGTGGCGCATCCAGTGGTGGCACTCTAATCTTCATTGAAAACCAATTGCGGGAGTGCGTGTACTACAATATCAGCGTAGAACCCGAAGCCCCCTCCTGGGCCACAACCCCGGATTCACCATGAGTGATGTCCTAGATCCACAAAGCACATACAAGTACGGATTCGTCACCGACATCGAAAACGATGCCTTCGAAAAGGGATTGAATGAGGATGTCATTCGCCGTGCATCCAAACTACGCAACGAACCTGAATTCCTTTTGAACTTCCGCCTCAAGGCCTACGAAAAGTTGCTCACCATGGAGCAACCGGATTGGGCCTACTTGAAGCTTGAACCCGTCGATTTGCAAAACATCGTTTACTACTCCGCACCCAAAATGAAAAAGAAGTACGAGTCCATTGACGATGTGGATCCTGAGCTTTTGGAGACCTTCGAAAAACTGGGCATCCCCCTGCAGGAGCAAAAGCGCTTGGCCAACGTTGCGGTGGACGCCGTCTTCGATTCCGTTTCCATCTATACGAGCCATAAAAAAAAGCTCATGGAAATTGGGATCATCTTCTGTTCCTTCAGCGAAGCGGTGCTTGAGTACCCCGAGCTGATCGAAAAATACCTGGGAAGCGTTGTTCCTGCAGGCGACAACTATTTTGCGGCCCTCAACAGCGCCGTTTTTTCGGATGGAAGCTTTGTATACATTCCACCGGGCATCAAGAGCCCCATGGATCTTTCTACCTACTTCCGCATCAACAACAAAGAATCTGGCCAGTTTGAACGCACCATGATCATTGCGGATGTGGGCGCCTCGGTCAGTTACCTCGAGGGATGCACCGCTCCGGAATTTTCAACCAACCAATTGCACTCCGCAATCGTGGAGTTGGTGGCATTGGACAACGCGAGCATCAAATACAGCACCGTCCAGAACTGGTACGGAGGCGATCGAATTACCGGCAAAGGGGGCGTCTATAACTTCGTCACCAAGCGCGCCCGCTGCCAGGGCAAAAAATCCCATGTCTCCTGGACCCAGGTAGAAACAGGCTCCGCCATCACCTGGAAATACCCCTCCTGCATATTGCAAGGCGATGACAGCGTGGGTGAATTCTATTCGGTGGCCCTCACCAACGGACACATGCAAGCCGACACTGGGACAAAAATGGTCCACATTGGCAAGAATACCCGCTCGACCATCATCGCCAAAGGCATCAGCGCAGACGAATCCTCCAGCGCCTATCGTGGCATGGTGGACATCCGTTCCGGAGCCGAAGGCGCACGCAATTTTACCCAGTGCGACTCCATGCTCATCGGAAACCGCTGTGGCGCGCACACCTTCCCCTATATCACGGTTTCCAATCCCACCGCCAAAACCGAACACGAAGCCACCACTTCACGCATCAGCGAAGACCAGCTGTTTTATATGCAGCAACGCGGAATCCCCCGGGAAGAAGCCGTTGCCGCAGTCGTCGGTGGATTCTGCAAAGATGTTTTTCGGGAACTGCCGGGCGAATTTGCAGCCGAAGCCCGCCAGCTCCTTGCACTCAAACTTGAACACAGCGTAGGCTAGGATTTTCCAAATGTTATCCATTAAAAACTTATTTTGCACACTTCCCGACGGCACCGAAATCCTCAAAGGCATCAACCTTGAGGTGGGTGCTGGCGAAATTCACGCCATCATGGGCCCCAACGGCTCGGGCAAGAGCACCCTGTCGCGTGTACTTTCTGGACATCCGGATTTTGCCGTCACCCGTGGAACCGTTGAATTCATGGGCAAGAACCTGCTGGACCTCGATGTAGCCGGTCGTGCCCATGCTGGCATTTTCATGGGATTCCAGTACCCAACCGAGATACCAGGTGTCAACAACCTTGAATTCCTGCGCATGGCCCTCGATGGTAAATGGAAGGCCCAAGGCCTCGCCAAATCCACCGACCAGGAATTTAATACCCTGCTGGATTCCTGGACCCTCGCCCTTGAAATGGACACTCGTTATCGGGAACGCGGAGTCAATGAAGGATTCTCCGGGGGCGAAAAGAAGCGCAACGAAATTTTGCAGATGGCCATGCTGGACCCTCGTCTTGCCATCCTGGATGAGACGGATTCCGGGGTAGACATTGACGCGCTTCGAATCATTTCAAACGGCATCAACAAATTGATGCGCCCAGACCGCTCCATCATTTTGGTCACCCATTACCAACGTCTTTTGGATTTAGTAAAACCCCACCGCATCCATGTGCTTCGGGCCGGCAAAATTGTACTGTCCGGTGGTCCTGAACTTGCCAATGAACTCGAAGCCCGTGGCTACGACTGGATCGACTAGCTTTATGGCACTGAAGCTTGAAACCATTAAAGCGGAACTCGACGCGGTTCTCCTCAAGGCAGATCCCAGCTGGGCTCCAGTCCGCCAGGCCTATTGGAACCGCCTACAGGAAGTGGGCCTCCCCAAGGCCCGGGGCGAAGCCTACACTTGGGTGCCACTCGCTTTGCTGCAAAATGTCAATTATGCAGATCAAGCATCCCAGATGGCCATCCCCGCAATCCCCAAATCCATGGTGCAGGACTGGACCGCCCTGGCCCAAGGCGAGACGGACTTTTCCGCGCTTCTCCCGGCCCTGCTCAGTACCTCACCCATCATTCTTGATGTTCCGTTCCTTCCCGACTGGCAGGATATCCATTTTGGGGCGAGCAACGTATATACACACAACATTATTAATATTCCTGCCGATGCCAAAGTGCGCTTGCATTGGGCAAGTTCGGCGCCCAACAATGGATTTTCCAGCGAGCGCCTCGATCTGGTTGTGGCCGAAGGGGCCCAGGTCGAAGTCTATGAGCAAAGCGACGA
The DNA here is from genome assembly GCA_903876665.1 of uncultured Fibrobacterota bacterium. Lineage (GTDB taxonomy): Bacteria > Fibrobacterota > Fibrobacteria > Fibrobacterales > Fibrobacteraceae > CAIRAY01. The sequence continues at coordinate 30,997 of CAIRAY010000002.1, forward strand.
AAATTTGGACCAGGTTTCCTTGCGCCACACCCGCATTCAAATTGGCTCCAAAGCCACAGTCAGCTGGCTCGGCCTGGATTGTGGCCTAAAGCTGAACCGAAGCACCATCGACGCTCATTTGGCTGGAGCCCAGGCATCCATTCAGTTCCGGGCCTTGTCCCTCCTGGACTCGACCGCAAGTTCCCATCGTCGTCTCCAGGTATTTCACGAGGCCCCGGATTGCAGCTCCGATCAATTCGTCCGTCACATGTTACTGGGCTCCTCCCAGGCCAGTTGCGCTTCCCAGGTGGAAATCAAAAAAAACATTACGGGCTCCAAGGCGCACCAGCTGATCAACTCCCTCCTGCTTTCCCGCGAAGCCAAGGCCAGCGCAAAACCAACTTTGCTTATCCATAATGATGAAGTGGTGGCTTCCCACGGAACCACCTGTGGCGACCTAGACACAACCCAGCTCTTCTATCTACAGTCCCGAGGCTTGTCCGCACCAGTCGCCCGTCGGGTTTTGGTGTCCGCTTTTGTGCAATCCCTTTTCGACGCCCAGGCCAGCACCCAAGCCTCCAAAGCAATTGCAGTAAAGGCCATGGCAACCTTGGCCCGGAGATTCCAATGACCCTGCAAGTGCGGTCCCAATTCCCAGTACTCAGCCAAACCGGCTCCGAAAAGTCCCTCGCCTATTTGGATTCAACGGCAACTACGCAGAAACCTTTATGCGTAATCGACTGCATGGATCAATTTTATCGCGAACATTATAGCTCGGTAAAGCGCGGGGTTTATCGCCTTTCCGAACGCACGAGCCAAAGCTACGAAGCCACACGCACCAAGCTAAAAAGCTTTTTCAATGCTGCATCCGAATCCGAGATCGTCTTCACCCGGGGCACTACTGAAAGCATCAATCTGGTGGCTTGGTCCTGGGGGCGTGCCCACCTCAAGGCCGGCGACGAGATTCTCATTTCGGCCTTGGAACACCATGCTAACATCGTTCCTTGGCAATTGATTGCGGAGCATACCGGTGCTTGCATCAAAGTGCTTCCCTGCGATGACAACGCCAATTTGTGTCTCGATCTTCTTCCAAGCCTCCTGAGCGATCGCACCAAATTGGTAGCGGTCACCCACATTTCCAATGCCATTGGCACCATCAACCCCATTGCCGAAATCATCCAGATCGTCCGCACCCATTCCCAGGCGCTCGTGCTGGTGGATGGCGCCCAAAGTGCGGCCCATACCCCAGTGGATGTGCAGGCGCTGGATTGCGACTTTTTTGTTTGTTCCGCCCACAAAATGTACGGACCCACCGGGGTTGGAATGTTGTACGCAAAATATTCCATCCTTGAATCCATGCCTCCCTGGCAGGGCGGTGGCGACATGATCGACCGCGTCACATTTGAACGCACGACCTATGCCCCCCCACCCGCTCGCTTCGAGGCGGGAACCCCGCCGATTGCCGAAGTCATTGGCTTTGGCGCCGCCATCGATTGGCTCAATCAGACCGGCCTGGCGCAAATTCATGCTCACGAAAACGAAATGCTCGAATACGCGCTCAATTCCTTGGGCCAAATCCCCGGTCTTCGCGTAATCGGAAACCCAACCCAAAGGGCATCTCTCATCAGCTTTGTCCTAGCCGACCCCCTAGATCCGCAAACGGTCATCCATGCCTACGACATCGCCCTAATCCTTGACGAAGAGGGCATCGCAGTCCGCTCCGGGCATCATTGCGCCCAGCCCGTCATGGATCGTTTTGGAGTCGCAGCCACCGTGCGCGCAAGCTTTGGCGCCTACACCGAAGCATGGGAAATCGACCGCCTCGCCACCGCCTTGCGCCGGGTCCTCAAAATTTTCGGATAAGGGAGGCCTCTCCTCCCGGCCTATCGCACGCTTCTGTCACCCCCGCGCACGCTTCTGTCACCCCCGCCCAGACGGGGGTCTAGGCACACCTAGTCCTTCGAGCCGAACTTGAACAGCACCGAAATGGCCATGCCCGTAAAGCCCAGATTCATGGTGGAAACTTGCGAAACCGACCCCACATTTAGCTCGTTTAAAGGCTTCTCTGCTTGTCCGGGGAGCTGAACAGTGAAATTACTGACGGAGGTTGATACTCCAAAGGATTCAATACTAATCGCGAGCCGATCCCATCCCTGATAGCGAACTCCCAACCCGCCTTGGCTTGAGCTGCCCCAGCCATGGAAAGTCGTGGTTTTTTTACCCCCCAGAGCCGTACTCACATTTAGGTTTCCTGTATAGTAGCAACCCCCAAAGTCCCCGTGCACATACCACCAAAAATTCTTACCAAAGCCAAAATATAACCCGAAGAGAGCTTGCTGCTGAGTCTGTGCGTATTGAACGTCATTCAACGCTATGTTGGATCCAATTTGAAAACTGGTATCCGTTCCGCTGACTTGCCGGGAAGAATATGTGGAAGTCCCCAAAGTGATGGCTCCCCGGAACCAGGATTTAAAGGGAATTTCAACCTGAAACCAAGCTCCGTACCCCGTGATGGCGTTCGAAGGACGATAGAACACCTGGCCAGGTAATGAGGGCAAGGAGCTGTCCGAGTTCCCAAATAGTCCTCCCGTAGCAGGCCCACCGCTAATCCCCCCTCCCACCGCATAATAAAGCCAAGGCTTGACTTCGACAGGAGAAAGCGGCTTGGGAGCCTCCACAACAGCAGGCTGGGCTTGGGGCTCCGGGTTTCCTCGCAGGGAATTCATGGTAAGATCCGTAATCTGGGCCACCAGACTCCCTGCCGTTTGCCCTAGTGTAGGTGAAGGGGACCCGGAAGGAGGAGGCAGGGATTCAGGGGCCTTGGATAGGCCTGCAAGTTTTTGACTCACGGTGCTCATGACGGGAAGAAGCTTTTCGAGTCTGCACGCGCATTCTTCCGAAACCATTTTTTCGATTTGACCTGTCTGCAAATCAATGATGCGAGCGCTAACCAGGTAGGTGTCACCCAATTTGCCGATAGTGCCGGCAATCATTTTATCTACACCGAGCAGCTGTCCCATTTGCACGATGCATTCCTGGGAAGTGCAGGCACCGGACTGCTGGAACCCCTGCTCCCGCAAAATGGCATCCATCTGCCCACGCTCCATCACCCGAAATTTCCCAGAGGAAAGGAGCTCACCGCGGAACTTCTCGGAAAGAACCTGGTTCTCGGTAGGCACAAGAACCCCGCTTTCAAAATCGAGAACAGCTATCCCTAATTTTTCCGGAGTGCTGCTGAGATTCTGGGCAAAGGAGGCCGAGAACATGAGGAAGAAGAGGACGATTGCCCGGGAGATTCCAATTTTCATAAGACTAATCGTAGTCAAAAGCTCGCGCGTCTGCAAGAGCCTAGCAAAAAGCCAGACCACTTCCGTGACCTGGCTCATCAAACATTGCAGAAATTTATTTCAGGTTTTTGATCATCTCTTCGATGACTTCAGGGGAGAAACGGTCCATGCGCTTGCCGTTTACGAAGAAATTCGGAGTACCCTGGACTCCCACTTCCTGACCGAGCTTGAGGTCGGCATCGATACGTGCCTGCTTGGTCGCATCGAGGACCATGTCCTTCTTGAACTTGGCCAAATCCTTGACGCCGATCTGCTTGGCTACTGCAACGAAAATGGAATCATTCAAAGTTTTGAAATGAGGAGCAACCGCATAACGGAACTCCCAGAATTTGCCTTGGGCCTGGGCAGCCATTGCGGCAGCAGCAGCGGCAGGAGCCTGAGCATGAAATGACAAGGGGAAATTCTTGTAAATCAGGCGTAGCTTATCTGGATTTTTGCGCATGAGCGTGTCCAGGTAAGGAGCAATGCGCGTGCAATAAGGACATTGGAAATCCGAAAATTCGACAATGGTGATGGGAGCGTTTGGATTTCCGATTACACCACTCTGGCCAACAGGAATATCCCACACCTTGGTCTCGGCCAGTGCCTCGGCCCGCATCTGCTCAATACTCACGCCACGCTTTTCCAGACCTTTTTTGAGGATCTCGAACTCTTCGTTCATCTTGGAAACAACGTTCGCCAAGGAATCATACTTGACCCTCAGGTCGCCGATGCCGGCGGCACCCTGGGGAACGCTATTGCAAGAAACGCTCACAAAGAGGAGTGGAAGAAGAAGAAGGCCGAGTTTTTTCATGGTGTCCCTTTTGGATGAATGCACCAAAAATACAAATAGTCGCCAGCAATATCTACCCCGGTCCGAAATTCCCAATCCTATTTGGATGGGTGACCGCCTGCGACCGGTTCCCGTTCTCCGGCGGAACCATTCACCCCATACCCATTTTGGGGAATTTGTCTGGTTATTCCTTTGGCAACAATTGGCATTAACCAATCGGCGTCATGCCCGGCTATCCCTGTCATCCCTCGGTGGGGCCGTTCGGGGTACCCCCCGATTACGGACACATGTACACCACTGTGTAGGCACGGGGATCACCGCTCCGTGCCCACAATGCGTTCAGAATGCAACGGTAATGGTCCACACAGAGGATAGCGCTCCACTTGATATGCCTGTTCCGCTTCAGCGGTTACAGGCACATATCCACTGTGTGGATGATATGCCGGTTTTGCCTCGGCGGTTACAGGCACATATCCACTGTGTGGAAAGGGCAAAGCCGCAAGTGGCCGAGCTTTGCATAGCTGCCAGTGGACCAAACGGGTAACTGGCAGCACATCGGTCGCCTGCGCGAGGGTGACAAAACCC
>CAIRAY010000003.1 GCA_903876665.1 uncultured Fibrobacterota bacterium
CTTGCCCGGTTGTCTTGTCATGCCCGGTTGTCTTGTCATGCCCGGCACGGCCGAGTGGCGACTTGCAACTTTGTTGCTTAGTCGAGCGCTATCCACTGTGTGGAGCATCGCAGAACTCCGGTAGATGAACAGAAAAGCGTTCACAATGCAACGGTGATGGCCGTTCCGGCCATGACAAGCTTGTTGCAGTGGGGCCCGTGACCGGTAGCCTGTCATGCCCGGTTGTCTTGTCATGCCCGGCACGGCCGAGTGGCGACTTGCAACTTTGTTGCTTAGTCGAGCGCTATCCACTGTGTGGAGCATCGCAGAGCTCCGGTAGATGAACAGAAAAGCGTTCACAATGCAACGGTGATGGCCCTTCCGGCCTTGACAAGCTTGTTGCAGTGGGGCCCGTGACCGGTAGCCTGTCATGCCCGGTTGGGGTGCCGGACATGACAACTGCATGTTTTTCCCGATACTCTCAACATGGACTCTCCCAAGAAAAAATCCCCCAAGAAGCCACCCCCACTTCGGGTCACCCGGTATCGGGACGACAAAATGGTGACCTATTGCCCGAATTATCTGTCGGTGGTGCGATTTTGGGGGCCCAAAGCTGGTGCCTGGGTCAAAACCAATGGTACCTGGAAATCAGGATATTGCCAAGAAATTAGGGAAACTCGGAATTTATTAAACGCCGACCCCCTTCAGCCCATAACACCATATTTGGAGCAGGCTGATGAGCGCCTCCCCCCCATTCTGGCTTTATGCAAAACCACCCAGGAGCTCACAGAAGCCTACCACAACATCGACTGGAGGCTGGGCTGGACCATCAATCCCTCACAGTGGTTCTGGGCATTTGATATCAAGGCCAGGGCTTTGTTCCAAAGCGAGTTGCGCGCCAAAATCCCCCCCGCCATTATCGAACAGACCCTTCCATTTCCACCTCGAGAAACCTGGTCGATCCTTCAATGGATGAATAAGATCCCCAATCAACAAACCACCACGAAACTCGCTAAGGCATACCCCATCCTGGCCTGGGCCATGGCAAACTACCGTTTGTTCCACAAAGTCAGCCGCCCCTGGGACCGGGTTCGCAGGTTCATGAATATCCCTGAATTCCCAAAAATGATCCATGCTATCCTGGAAGATCTGGGCATTGCGGCGAACCCAAACAATATGGCGATTCTTCAATATGTCCCTCACCATTTCGCAAGCAGGCGAATGCTTGAGACTCTGCAACAAAATTTACGCAACCCCATAGTCGCTAAATTCATGCTCCACCACCGGGACCAAGACTGGCTCTGGCTTGGCTTCGCCAAAGGCGTCAGTGTTGAATTTATGATGGATGCAATAAGCACCATTCCACCTCATCTATTTGAGGCAACATTTCAAAGCATTAAAGATTGCTGGAGATTTACCCTAAAGCTCCATCGAAAGGCAAACATTCCTTTTGATGTCCGCATAAATAGCGTCAGGCAAATCCGCTTGAGCCTTCACAGAATATTTCGAAAATATTCTCGCCTGCTCGACCATTCCAAAACGGTCAAAGCCCGGGCAAGGGCTCTGCAGAGGGAACACACCCTGACCCCCATACCTGGTTTCGACAAGGCACCTTTATTGCTTTTGCCCAGCCACATTACCCAATTTCAAAGTTTCCAGGACATCGTCAAAGCCTCTCTCCTTTTTCAGCTGAACAAGCACCGACAGGTCGATTTGATCGAACACCTGGCCACCCCGGATCGCGGAGCCTTTATCGTCCGCATCGGCCTCAAGCCTCATATCGAAATTTGCGATTTTACCACAGGCCCGCCACTCTGCCTCGCCCGCATCTACCTCGATGGCGTGAGCGAAGCGGCTCCCTTCGAAGAAGAAGATTCTGAATCGGAGCTTGACGGATAACTTTTGTATACTTTTGCAGGTATGGCATTGAGCAGGCAATTTCACCACATCAATTCAGTCTTGGACTTCTTCTCCTACCTTATTGGCGCTACGGAAGCCAAGCTAAGCAAGCTTCGCGAGGCGTTGCATCTTGCAATAAACTTAGAAGACCAAAAAGAAACACTGACGATTGCCTTGAGAGCAAAATGGCTGGCAAAAAAGTCTCTGGACAACTCCAAATTCCATCAAGCGTGGGTTGGGTTTTACGAAGCCTACGCCCGTTGCCTTCTTGGAGAACATGAGGTCGCCCGCCCTCTCCTCGAGCAATTCCTCGCGGATCACCCCTATCTGCTAGCAAACGGTACCATCCCCAATTGGCAGCTTATAGAGATGCGAGGGATTGCAGAACAAATTTTCCAGGACTTCGCCACCGCCCAGAACACCTTCGAACAAGCACTTTATTTAGCTATTGATGGGCATGCACCCCAGCTTGATGTACAACGGATTTCCGAGCTGCTCCTCTTTCTGATCCAAGACCATTCTCCCGAATTTTCCCAGGCACTGGAGCAAATCTTTTCCCCCGAGGCTGACAAAGAGCCCAAGTTGAATGCCTACGTCTGGGCTGCAACCATTCTTAGTCAACACGCCCGCCATCGGCTTGGCCACGCCCTCAGTAGGCATATGCTGAGATGGGGGGCAGAGGAAAAGATTCCCCCACAGGAACTTGGGATTGCTTTTTGTTATGAAGGTATATTCCTGGATGGTATTGGGCGCGGAGAGGAGGCCTTAGAAGCCTCTATGGCTGCCTTGGAAATTTTCCAATCCAAAAACGCCCCATTGCAAATCGCCATCTGCAAACACAATATTGGGCTTTGTCTCCATGGCTGTGGCAAACCTAGCGAGGCTTTGGCCTTCTTCAAGGAGGCCCTGGCAGAAAAGGAAGCCCTGAAAGACATTGAACCCGCCCAACTCCTACTCACCTGCAAAGGGGTCGGAGATTGCTATACAGAATTGGGTGACTTTAAAGGTGCGGAACTTTATCTGCAAAGAGGACTTTCCCTTTCTCAGCAAATCGGCTCAACGGAAGAAACCAACCTGCTGGACAGCCTGGGACAGCTTTACCATAGGGCCGGTAACGACCAAAAAGCAGAAGCCGTATTCCATGAATGCGTTGCGAAAACCGAGCAAGCATTTGGCCCCAGCAACATCTTTTTAGCACAAACCCTCAAAAATTTGTCCTATTGCCTCGAAAAGCAGCACAAATACGAAGACGCAAGCGATGCACTCGAAAAGAGCCTTGTCATAACCGCCCAGAATTTTGATAGCCACTCACCGCATTGCACACGCCTGCAAACCCGAATCCTTGCCCTAAAGGAAAAGGCCTCAGCCCAAAGCAAATATTTCGCCCAGCGCGACCAAATCATTTTGCAGCTTCTAATGGAGACAATCACCATCGATGGCGAAATCCATGACCAGGAAATTACCCGGGCCTTAAAGCATGTGCATGAGCGCACCCATTTTGAGCTTTCCGCCGAAGAGATTCGCCTCCAGGCCCAAAAATTCCTTGACCAAAAACCTCCTCGATCCGCTGTGGATCACATTGTGAATGCGGAGCCTCCTTTCAGTATATACGACCGGGAGTATTTCCTGGGCCTCGCGTTTTCCTTAATTCGCTGCGATGGCGTGATCCAAGACTCGGAACGGGATTATATCAACCAAATGGGGCAAGACCTCGGCTTCACCTACGCACATTTTCAAGGGGTCATTAACCAGCTTGCCGAAACCGAAGACCGCGAAAATCGCATCAAAATTTGGAACCAATATGCGGATCCCGTGCGAAAAATTTACCCAGACTTTGACGAAGCCTTTTCCGCAGTAAACGACCCCATATTCGGGAAAATTGTTAGAATGTATTTCCAAATACCTGGTGGCGCTTTCCTCCTTTATGAGCTCGCCAAAGACCCCAAACAACTCGCCTACCTCAGCAGCTTGGAAGAATCCCAACGCGAAGATGAGCTCTCCATCCTTCACGAGCGCATCAAGATCGAGCTTGGGATCGAGTAAGCCCCTAGCGCGGTTGACCACCCGGGATCAGCTCCGATAATCGGATATGATCACCGCAAACACCATGCACCTTTTGCGCGTTCTGCTGCTTGGCCTGGAGGACGGGGTAGAGAGCTCCATACTTTCCTGGCATCAAAAGCCCTTTTACCCCAACGCCGATGGCTTTCGTTGTTTCCGGATTGCAGGACAACTCCCTCCTTATTTCCCCTGGGCCGAGATAGAACATGGGAGATACTGGAATTTATTGGTGACACTCTCTCGCATTATTAATGGCGATCACCTCGGCAGAACGTATTCGGTTCCATGGGGCAACTCACCCTTTTCTAAAATATTCTGGGATATTCTCGGAGGGAGGGCTCCCGTAGGCCTGCTCCTGAATAGCACAAGCCTAGCACACAAAAGAATGGGTCAGACACTCATCGACTATCTGGAATATCCCAACGATTGGACCCAGGATTTCGAAATGGCACCGCGACTTGAGCTTGCCCTGGAGCACCTACAGCCCAAACGAAAAGAAAATTCTCGGACCGAAAAGGTATATAAAACTCTTCAGCTTCTTCGGGCTTCGGGAGTCTGGCTTTCCGATGAAAAACACAACCGGATTCAAAACATCCTATTCTCCCTCGCGGCCACACCTGAAGTCCTAAATGTTTTGGATGTTGAGGTTGGACTCAGCAAATTTTTCCCCAAAACCTCCTTTAATTTATTGCCCTTCCTACGCCAGGCCGTTGAATGGAAGGGGTTATTTCTGCGTGGCGAAGTTGCCTTGCTAACAACCCTCCTGGCCGACCCCGCAGACCTCCCCCTGCTATCCGCAACGATGATTGATCCTTTTGAGCGTGGCCTCCTCGAGCAAAGGCTTACGCAGGAGTAGCATTGGCCCGAAAAGGGAAATACACCACACTGAACTGTGGTGCCAGGCTATCCCATTGGCCTTCCTCGAACTCCTTGTGGGACTTTTCTACAAACTGTCCATGATTTGGGCCAAGGCCTTGTGGCAAGCACTCTGCCTACTTCCGCTGGTCTTGCCTGCACACTCGAGAAGCAAGGGCACAGAAGCTTCATCCTTTATTTCTCCAAGACGACAAATCGCCTCGCATTGCACGGAATTCTGGTTTTTCTCCGAGAAGCGCTTGGCAAGATCGCCACTGGCCACACGGCGAAAAAGCTCCACCAATTGCTCCTCACAGCCTGCCGGAACTTCATTCTCTCTTGCGAGCGTCATCAACGCTCTGAAACATAAAGCTCGGTGGGTGCCGGTTCCCCTGCGGATCCACTCGATCATGTAGCGCGTAGCCTCGGGCACGGGGAGCTTGGCCAGCAGAGGTGGAATATCCTGAATAGAAAAGTCATCTCCGCCATTGGCAGGGAGCACGCTCAGCTTCACCGCGTGACGCAAGGCGTCCACCACCAGAGGCATCTTCTGCTGCGGGATCTTGCCAGCATTCACCAGGTCTGCAATGCCTCCGCAACAATTGGAGGTCAGAATGGAATTGTACTTCGACATCAGAGACACCAAGACGGGAATTGCATCTTCACCCAGCAGCAGGGCAATCCCCTTCGTCGCATACTTTTTGTCGGTCTCTAGGTCATCGTGCCGTTTCTGTGCGGCGATCCATAAGAAAACCTCAAGGACCTCGGAGCGTAGGGGTTCCGTAAGCACACCTTCGGTGACGGCATTGAAAAGCGCTTCACAACCTGCGTATCTCACCGACTTCGAACAGCCCCGCATCAGCCCCAGCAGTTCACGAAGACCGCCCGTCTTCTGCAAGACAAGGGCTGCAGGCCGTAGTCGGAATTTATCGACCTGCATAGTCTCTTCCGGCAAGGAAAGGAAGCCGAGCATCTCCGTGCGCACCGAAGGCCACATGGCTTCGGGGATGGAGCCCACTGCAGCAAGACGCCCCAAGGCATTGTAGGCACTGCTACGCACCAACGGATTTGTAGTGGCGCAGGCCCTCAGCATCAAGTCCGCGCTGTCTCCATTACGGATCAGACCCAAGAAGTCCAATGCGAGCTCGTTCCAGGATTTCCACAGGAACTGGAAGAGGTGGGTATCATGCAATTCAAATGGCATATAACTTTCGCAACGCCCGCGCAAGAACACAACCATCTCATCGGGAAGCCACATCTGTTGCCGAGAACGCTCCAAAAGGTGATGCAGCTCGCGGGCAAAAAGGCGCGCCTCGTTCTCGCTCCCCTGCTGCACCTTTTCGCACAAACTCGGAATCGCCTGGAAATCTTGCAGAACAAAGAAGATTTTCAGCGCGACATCCTGCTCCTTCAGCGTCAGGCGCGGAGTGAGAAATGTAAAAAGGACCTCACGGATCCCGATCCTCAATTCCTCCGTCTGGAAGAACCGCCAAAATGGATCACGCACGGATTTTTCGAGCTCCATCAAGGATGCCAGGCGCTGCTCGACAGGGCCATGCAGGATGTTTTTGATTTCCCCATTTTCCATATTTGAAACTCAAGAGGTGGCTTTACTAACATCGTCACTGGTATTGCGACATGCAACGTGTTAATGGATTGTCATACCCGCAACGGCGGGGATCTAGGACAACGTTCTGGAACAGATTCGACCCAAGTAACCCTAGACCCTCCACCCATGCGGGTGGCAAGCTCTCAGTATGCGTGGTAAACCACGGTACAAAATTCGCGAGGGTGACCAAACAGTATGTTCAAATTTGAAACCATTTGCCCACTTTTACCCTTAGCCTGATGAGAGGTTCATGTTGCATAATTTACGGCGATGTTAGTATGTTGGGAGTTCTGTAACTCCTTGTACAACGAGTATCGGAGAGGCCAGGGGATTGTAAAGCGGTGGGCTTTGGGATTAACCTTGGTAGCCTTACATCCACCACACAGTGACATCGCCGTGCTGTTCGCGGCGTATGCGCTTGGCCCAAGACATTTTACGGCCCTGGGGGGTGCGGTCAAAGATCACCAGAGTTTGTGTGCTATCTAGGCCCACTTTTTCCGCATAGC
>CAIRAY010000004.1 GCA_903876665.1 uncultured Fibrobacterota bacterium
GACCATCGTGCAGAGCGCGTGCTTGGCCCACGATATCGGAAATCCTCCCTTTGGACACGCTGGCGAAGCAGCCATCCGCGACTGGTTTTCCCAGAACCGTACGCGGGAATGGTTCGCCGACATCAGCGACCGGGACATGGCGGATTTCTTGAATTTCGACGGTAACGCCCAGGGGCACCGCATTTTGACCAAGCTGGAATATCATTTCCTCGACGGTGGAATGCTCTTGACTTATGCGACCATTGGCGCCATGGCCAAGTACCCGCGCACTTCGGTCCACGGGACCCATTCCAGCATTTTTGGTACCGAGGCGGAGCTTTACCGCGACACCGCGCGCATCCTGGGAATTCCCGAACTTCGAAACGGTGTGTGGGCCCGGCACCCCTTGGCCTTCCTCATGGAAGCGGCCGATGACATTTGCTATTCCATCCTCGATGTGGAAGATGCCATCGAGCTTGGAATCTTGAGCTTCAGCGATGTGCGGGATTTGTTCATTCTGCTTTGCAACCACGAGGTGGATGTGGACGCCGAGTTCCGCGAGCACCAGGGCAACTTCCGGGACTTCCTTTCCAGTATCCGTGGGCGCGCCATTCAAAACCTGATCGAAAATATTGCCGATGTTTTCACGGAAAATTACGATTCCATCATGGCGGGTACTCTGGAAAAGAGCCTGCTGGAAATGTCCAAGTCCGATCCGGCCCGGGGAATCCGTATGGCCAAGAAGCTTGGAATTGAGCGTATCTATCCCGACCGGCGCAAGACGGAGCTCGAGGTGGGAAGCTATACCACCCTGAGTACGGTCCTGGAAGCCTTTTTGCCTGGAGTCTACAGCTATCGCAAAACCGGGATTGAGAGTTACCGGGCCGAGCGGATCGTGCGGCTCCTGGGAAAATCCAAAATCGATGCGGCTCCCAGCTCTGCTGAGGCCTACCACCAGGTCTTGGATTTTGTTAGTGGAATGACCGACAACTACGCGACCTACCTGGCGCGCCAAATTTCGGGTTTGGCGAATTAACAAAATCGTGTGATGTATGTCACATAGGGTTCTTGGGGGAATTGTCTGGGGAGGTTACTATTCCCGGCATGAATCTTAAAATCATCTTCGCCGCAGTCTTGGCCACAACCCTGATGTCCTGCACGGAAGGTGGCCTCATGGTCACCGATCCGAATGTTTCCAGCAGTAGCGACCTGGGCGGAAGCCAGACCAATCTTTCCTCCTCGGGGAATACTCCAGGCCAGTCTTCGGAGACCAGCTCCGATGGCTCATCTTCTTCGGGTGGTGTTTCGGGAGAAATTCCTGTCGGGATTTTGCCAATGGATTATTCGCAAAATTTCAACATTCCCCTTAAAATTAACGAGGTAAGCGCGACCCTGGAATTGGGAAGCGGATCTTGTTTGGATGGTGGAGTATTTGAAACGAATTGGAATGAAATCAACAACTACAAGATTTCTAATGGAATCATGCTCATGTGGGCTACGGGCGAATGCGCCGCGGAGCAGTATAGCGGGACTTCATCGACCTTATCCGGGGTTTGGACTTCAATGCCTGCTCTGGCCCTTGCTCCAGGCTCGACGGATTTAGGCTGCGACCTGACTCCGAACCCATTCTACGAAACCGTATCGCTGGACTTTTCTTCCACCTTCGTGGCTGCGGCATTCAGTACCTTGGATTGGTGTTGGTCCACGGAGCAAATTGATGGGCTCTACACTTACGGAACGACGGCAGCAACTGGGTGCAACAGCTATTCTGTGACAGAATTGGGGGAAACAGCCACCTTCACTCTCCTTTCCATAGACCCATCGGCCGGTTCAAAAAAACAGTCCTTCACCTATAATGGCCAAACATGTACCTTGAATTCACCTGCAATGGTGTTGAATGCCACGACTTGCAGCCAGGCATGGGCCGCACACCAGGCTTCCACAAGTTCATCCGATGAGTTCTTTTGGGACGAGTGGGTGGGAACTGCAGAAAGGACAGCCTATGAAGAATGCGTTCTGGCCACCGGCTGGGCGGGCGATACAGGGCTTTAAGGAATTTGGAGGGAAGGAAAAATGAAAAAACAAATCGCTTTGTTGGGTATTTTTGCTTTGCTCTCCTGCACGGAAGGTGGCCTCATGGTCACCGACCCAAATGTTTCCAGCAGCACGGATCTTGGCGGAAGCCAATCCAATCTTTCCTCCTCGGGGACCTCGTCGGAAACCATTTCTGGCCAGTCTTCGGAGACCAGCTCCGATGGCTCATCTTCTTCGGGTGATGTCAATGTGGATGTGTCTTTGGTCGGCCCAGATCCCATCGACAATTCGATTTCTCAGACCATCCCTTTGAAAATTGAAGCGGCGGCCTCCACCCTGGAGATGGGCGAAACATACTGCTCCGGAGGTATTCTGGATGTGGTTTGGGGCGGTTTGAGTCATTATCAGGTTCAGCCGGGCAAATTGTTGATTTGGGGCGAAGGTGAATGCGCTGCCACCGTTTTTAATGGTTCTTCCTCCGGTCTTGAAGGGTTTTGGAGCTCCAACGGGGCCCAGGCTCTGGCACCCGGGTCCCTGGATGCCTATTGCGATATAAGTTCGGGGTTATCTGATGTTTATGCCACCTACAAATTCACGTCCACTTCGATAATCGCCACTTTGGTTCAGCCGGATTGGTGTTGGTCTACTGAGAAGCTCGCGTATCTCGATTCTTTTGGATCACCGGTCGCCCATGGGTGCAACTCATTTTCCACTTCGGAATTGGGCGAAACCGCCACCTTCACGCTGCTTTCCTTTGATCCCTCAACCAATGCCAAAAAACAAACTTTCTCCTACAATGGTCAAACGTGTACAGTCAATACTCCAGGCACGGTGTTGAATGCCACGACTTGTAGCCAAGCCTGGGATGCTTATCAATCGTCATCCAGCTCGTATGATTTCTATTGGGATGAATGGGTGGGGCTAGCCGAAGCAGCCGCCTACGAAGAGTGTGTCGCGGCTACGGGCTGGACAGGATATAACGGACTATAAAAATCTAAATAGAAAACAGGACTGAAATGAAATCCTTCTTCGCATCCCTTTTTGCCCTGGCTTTGTTCTCCTGCAACGAAGGTGGCGCTCTCGCTCCCAGTACCCATTCATCGGATGGGGGTGACTCCAACGGGAGCCAAGCAAGCCTATCCTCTTCAGGGACATCCTCGGAAGCTGTACCGGGCCAGTCTTCAGCAATCGCTTTCTTGTCGTCCTCGGGTGATGTGGTTGGGGAGATTCCCATCGGTGCTGGCCCCGTCGATATGGTCGCATCCATAACCTATTCTGTCATCATCGACGAGGTCGCCTCGACCATGACGGCAGGTTTCCCGGAATGTGCCGAGGGAAATCTGATTACGGAATGGCAGACACCCGACAATTATCTCCTGAAGGACGGCCAGGTATTCCTCTGGGAAGAAGGGGCTTGTGAGGCCAGAGTGTACTCCGGAACCTCGGGGGAGATTTTTGGCACTTGGACGGGGACCCCGTCGCAGGTGCTTGCGCCGGGCTCAACCGCATCGGACTGCATCCTGTATGAAGATCCAACCCCCATATCCATGTCCCTAAAAATCAGTCAGACTAAAGCAACTTCGATGCTCCGTTACCCAAACTGGTGCTGGTCCACAGATATTGTAGCGCGGTATGCAGGTTCGCCGGCCCGAACCGTGGTGGCAGACGGGTGCGATTCCTACCGCATGACCATTGACGGAAAGACGGCGACCTACAGCCTGCTGGCCTACAATCCGTCTATCGAAGAAATCACCCTGCAGCTTTCCTTCAATGGTTCCACCTGCAAAATCGTCTATCCGGGAAATATTCCCACCGCGGCCACCTGCTCCAAGGCTTGGGCGGATTTTAATGCATCTCCGGACATGTCCAGCCAGGACGTTTTTTACTGGCATGACTGGATTGCTGGGCCGGCAATGAGTGCATACGGACTATGCATCGCAAACACAGGCTGGACGGGTGGCGACGGAATCTGACCGCATCCCCCACATCTAGTGGAAGGCCCTAGCCTAGGACACAAGGTCGGGGAATTCTCGGAAGTGATTGGATTTCTTGACCTTGCGAAATAAAATCCATTGACTAAATTTGCTGGTTCCTATTGAATTTTCGTTTAGACAGGTAAGATCATGAAGAGAACATTTCAGCCCCATAATCGCAAGCGCGCCAACAAGCATGGCTTCCGTACACGCATGGAAGACCGTTGGGGCCAAGCTACCATCGCTTGTCGTCGCTCCAAAGGACGCAAGAAGCTGACGGTCAGCCAGGACATCTACAAGAAGTGATTTCTGGTGGAGCTGGAGTCGCCGTGTCGAGTCCGAACTCCTTAAAACTGCATCGGTTGGATAAACCTGCGCAGTTCGAGCAGATCGCTACCAAGGGAAAAAAAGTCGTCGCCGGCTCCCTTGTCTTCAAGCATGTGGCAAGTCCAGATGGAGCAATCCGTCTGGCTTTTGTCGTTCGCAAAAAGTGTGGCAATGCGGTTTTCCGCAATCGGGTGCGCCGAATTTTACGCCACCAGTTCTACGCTAGCTTTTCTGCGGTCAAGGAACCCCGCTGGTGTATGTTGCAATACCTAGGCAAATCCCAGGATTTCAAATCTGCGGCTTTGCATACCGAGGCTTCCGAAATCATCCGCAAAATGGGGTGGGTGTCATGAGCCTATTTCCAGGCGGCCCTCGGGACCAAGAGATCAATGTAAAAGGTCGAACCAAGCTGCACAGTCAGAGTGGCCGGTCCAATTCCGGCGCCAGGGCTCCAGCGAATTTTGATGGCCTGACCAGTGGCTTGGACGAAAAGGCTAAGCAGGACAGCCCTCTCGCATTGCCGGGTCAGTTTTTTACCGCCTTGTTTACGGGTCTGATTCGTTTATATCAGATCATCCACCTCCCTTTTTTCAAGGGTTCCTGCCGGTTTGAACCGACCTGTTCTCAATATGCCCTTGAGGCGATTCGCGCTCATGGTCCCATCAAAGGGGTCTGGCTCGGGCTTCGTCGCATGTCCAAATGCCACCCTTTCCATAAAGGCGGATTCGACAATGTTCCGCCCCGTGATATTCAAAAATGATTCTGGAGAATTGAATGCTGAAGAATAAGAATACCATCATCGGAGCCCTGCTGATTGCGGTGCTATTCCTGTGGGCCACCAACCTTTCCGAAAAGCAATCCAAGGCCTTGAAGGAAGAGGCCGCAAAAGCTGAAATCGCAGAAAAGAAGCAGCAGAAGGCCGACAAGGCCAACAAGGGCGCACATGCTCTGGCGACCCCGGAGCTCATTGCGGCTCCAGTCGTGTTGCCCACCAATCCCCCCGTCCCAGCTGTTGTCGTGGCGGGCAAGGATTCTGCGGGAGCTACAGCGCCTGCGGTGGCAGTTGTTGCGCCTCGGAAAATCGTGGTGGAAACCGACAACTTCTGGGTGACTCTCGACAACAAGGGAGCGGTCATCCGCTCCATCGTGCCCAAGGTTCTCAAAAACCACGAAGGCAAATTTCCCGAGCTGATCCAGAATCCAGACAGCGGCGCGCTTTCCCTAAAGCTTGACGCGGTGGACTTTGATCTGCAATATTTCTCTATCGACTCCACAATTCCCGACACCCTGCGCATCCAAAATCCCCAGACCCTTTCCTTTGTGTGGACCAATGGTTTAGGCCAGTCAGTAGTTCGTGAATTTGGCTTCACCAAAGACGGCAACGCGATCCATCAGGTCAACCGCATCAAGGGTTTCCAGCCGAAGCTCTATACCCTGCAATGGAAGGGTGGCATGCGCGAGACGGACTCCATTCCCTCCGGATTTTCCCTGGCGGGTGCTGCGAGCTATTTCTTCAGCGAAGTGGTCCTGAACAACGGCTACAACGTAGAGCGCAATACCTTAACCGAAGAAACCTGGTTCAACCGCGAAGAAGGCAAAGCCAAGTGGGTAGGCCTCCGTCGCAAATACATCGCCTGCGTGATCAACTGGAACGGTGAATCCGAGGCGGCCATTGGCGCCCAGCCCATCAAGCTCCAAGCTCCCGATCCTGGAACTTATGCGTTGACCGTCAGCGACAACCTGCTCTCCGATACCATCGCTTATGATTTCATTGTGCTGCCATTGGTGCATTCCAAGATCGTGGCCATGGGACAATCCTATGAGAAGATCATGTTCTCGGGCTGGGAATGGCTCGGTGCGGACAAGTGGTTTGTGGCTTTGGCGGGTTACATCCTGGCCATGCTGAACTTCTTCTTCTCCCTGATTCCAAACTACGGTGTGGCGATTATTTTGCTCACCCTAGCGGTAAAATTCATCACGTTCCCGCTGACCATCAAGCAATTACGCACAACACGCGAGATGCAACGTCATAAGCCTGCTATTGACGAA
The DNA here is from genome assembly GCA_903876665.1 of uncultured Fibrobacterota bacterium. Lineage (GTDB taxonomy): Bacteria > Fibrobacterota > Fibrobacteria > Fibrobacterales > Fibrobacteraceae > CAIRAY01. The sequence goes on from CAIRAY010000004.1 coordinate 6,363, forward strand.
ATCAATCTGCGCAACCGCGCCAACCCCGCCAAGAAGCAGGCGGAATTGATGGAGTACTACAAGAAGAACAATGTGAACCCCTTTGGCGCTGTGTTCGGATGTTTGCCCATGTTCCTGCAGATGCCCGTGTTCATTAGCCTCTTCGTGGTTCTGGGTCGTGCGGTGGAACTTCGTTACGCACCCTTCGTGGGTTGGATTACGGACCTATCCTCTCCCGATGTGATCCTTGCTGCGGTCAAAATCCCCGTGATTTTCCCCCAGGGCCTCACCATCCTTCCCTTCCTAATGACAGCCACCACCTACTTCCAGACCAAGCAGACGATTACGGATCCAAACCAGAAGATGATGATTTACCTGATGCCTGGCATGATGTTCCTCTTCTCCTCTGTAATGCCATCGGGTCTGATCCTGTACTGGATCGTATCGAACCTGTTCAGCATTGTGCAGTTCATGATCATGAATCGCACTCCGCTTACTCTGGTCATGCCTGCGCATCCGCACATGCAGAACAAGGCCCGTAAGAACAGCAAGAGCTAAGGAATTGCACATAAAGTGTTTGAAATCAATAGCCCCGCAAGGGGCTATTTTTTATTGACAAAACGCCGCATCTGTTGGGCAACCACCCAGTTCACTACCGCGATGACCATGCCCGCAATAAAAACGGCCTGGAACCCAACATGCCGCCAGAGTATTCCCCCTAGTATGGCGATGCTGATGGAGAATACATGGTCGATGCTCACGGCCATGGTAAGACTTGGGGTAATGTGGGATGGGTCCATGGCGATTTTCTTCATGTAGGTGGAGCGCGCCATGTTGAAGCTCATCAAGGTCTGGTCCAGCAAAAAGCAAACGGCGACAACGATAAAAGCGACCCCAATAGGCAAATAATCCTTGGCGAAGGCATATCCGGCACAAACGAACACCAAGACTACCGCTTCAAAAGACAGAGCAAAGCGCTCGCCCTTGCGGTCAATCATACGGCCGATCATCGGTTGCACAATGATTCCCACTGCGCCTCCAATGGTCAACAAGCGCGCGATCATGCTAGTCGGCTGAGCAAAGATCGTGACTAGCACCCAGGGCGCAAAAGTGAGGAAAAGTTGTTTGCGTGTTCCAAATAGCACACAAAGTATATAATAGAGTCGGTATTCACGATAAAGCTTGAGGTGGACTTTATGATGCTGGGGAACATCGGGCGTCATTTTGTACAGGGAAACACCGGCCACCAGAATAGAGGCGGCCGCGAGGACCATGGTCGAAGCGAATCCCAGATCCAGGTATTGGAATCCGACAAAAACAATGGCAGACCCCGCGATGGCAGAGGCATTGCGTAGCGCGCTCATCTGGCCTAGGCGTTTTCCTGTTTCACCAGGACGCGCGAGCTCCATGCTGATGGATTGGGAGAGAGGCATAAACAGATGTTGACCCAGGCTATACATAAAAAGCCAGGGCATCATCCAATAGAAACTTACTGAAAAAAACGCGAGGGTCATGAGTCCCAAAAAGCCCAGAAGCCCGGCCAAAGCGGCCATGCGGCGCGAGGGCAGAAAAGCGAGAATTGCCGAAACAAACGCCACCGAGAGACCCGGCACTTCGCGGGGGATTTCAAGAACCGTGCGTTGGAATCCATCCAGGTGGAATCGTGCATCCAGAAAATTGTTGAAAATGGAATCGAGCAAGGCACTGCCAAAGCCAAAGAAGGCAATGGCGAGAACGAAGCGCTTCATGTCGGGGGACGCCTGGGTCCAACGGTCGGGCATTTTGAATGACATGGGGCGAAAGCTAGTAAATGACATTTTATCCATTGCACTGCTTTTTCAGGGTTTTGTCACCCTCCCGCAGAGGACCGATGTGCTGCCAGTAACCGTAACTGGCAGCACATCGGCCGTGCCGGGCATGACAAAGGCATAATAACCACCAAAATTGCAAAGAGAATTTTTTAATGCGTTTGCCCCGGTTTGCCCAAGGGATTTCGGTTCCTGTTGTTCAAGGCCGGGATATTTTGCTATTCTATGGAATAGATGCAAATCATTGACAAGCCCAAAATATTCTCCCTGCTGGCGCGCGTAGGCACTTGGCTATTGTTGCTTGGTGTTGTCTATTTATTGCGGTCCTTCTTCCTGCTGGTGTTTCTGACCTTCGTCTTTGGCTTTATTCAGGCCAGGGGTGTCGACAAGCTGTATCGCCGTATTCCCAATCGGGCTGCCCGTAGCTGGATTGTCGGACTTCTGTTGCTTGGCATTCTCTCTCTCATCGTCCTGTTCATTACCCCGAGCATCAAAACCCAGACCATGCTCTTTGTCAAAAACTTTGATTCCTATACCAAGACCCTCGACAAGGGATTATACAACCTTGCCACTGACTACCCGTTGCTAGACGATGCGATTGCTTCTTTGACTCGTGTGGATGGCGAAAATGCAACTCAAGGCGATGTTTCTCCAACCTTGGCGCTCGTGCAGCAATTTCTTGGATTCCAAGACATGGATCAGGGCCCAGACGGAATGGGAGGATTGCTTCCCCAAATTGTCCATCTTTCCGGAAAAGTGGTGGGTATTGCCTCTGCCTTTCTGCTGTCCCTTCTGTTTTCTTTTTTGATCGTTCTGGATTTGCCCAATTTGACTCGGGCCGTAGGCTCTCTTAAGCACTCCAAGCTACGTTTTGTTTATCAGGAAGTCGCTCCTAGCGTATATGACTTTTCTCGTATTTTGGGGCGTGCCTTAGAAGCACAGTTTTTTATCGCTGTGCTCAACAGTGTTTTGACTGCGCTCGGGCTTTGGATTCTTGGGCTCGGGCATTATTTGGCGTTCCTGTCTACAATTGTGTTTCTGTTCAGCTTTGTCCCTGTGGCGGGAGTGTTTATTTCTTCTGTGCCCATCTGTCTGGTGGCTTTGCAATATTCTGGAGTCCAGACCATGTTGCTTGCGGTGGTCATGATTTCGGTGATTCACATGGTTGAAGCCTATATTTTGAATCCGCGCATTTATGGTTCACACATGCGCATCAATCCGGTGATTGTGCTTGTGATCCTCACAATTGGCGGAAAGCTGTTCCAATTCTGGGGATTGGTTCTGGGCGTGCCATTGTGCACCTGGTTCTTCAGTCATGCCATACGGGGAGCCAAGGAACGGAAAACCTTGGCCATGGAAATCATGCGTTAGACTGTTTTACTTTTCGGTGGGGCACTGGTCCGACAGGGTGAACTTGCCTTTGCGGACGCTCATAATGTGTTGAGCCACATTGGCTCCGTTGGGAGCGAATTCAAAGGTGCCATAGACGCCCGGGAAGGTCTTCTGGGCCAGGATGGCTTGAGGAACGTTGTTTCCTTGGGACTTAATCCAGGTATTCATTAAAACTCTCATGGCGTCATAGCTAAGTCCACTGACTTTGTTGTTCCCGGGTTGATGCCCGTCCCAGCGGGATTGGAAGGATTTCAGGAATTTCTGATAGGAGGAGTCTTCCAGGACTTCGGTGAAAGGAACCGAAAAGTAGGAGTTTTCCACTTGCCTTTTGCCTTCGACGATCAGGGGTTTCCCGTACCAGCCCGAAGATCCGAGCAAGGTTCCTCCGATTTTGTTGAAGGCGGTATGGGAAGCAATCGTGGCAGCGTCTTTGGGGTCGGCCGTAGGAATAAAAATGGCATCAAAACTCAAAAGGGAGTCTTCCATGTATTCGCGACGTCCTTTGGGGCTGTAGGTTTCGGCGGCCTCTACCCCTTTGGCAATATTGCGCCGACGGTTGTCGAGTGAGAGCTTGCGGGCCCGGACCCGGTTGAATTCGGTCTGGTAATCGACGTTGCCTTCCTGGTAGTATTGCATGGAAAGCACTCGCCCGCCATTGAGCTCCACTTGGCGCGAAAATTCATCGGACATGATTCGGCCATAGTCGTTCAGGGGGCTGAAAATGGCAAATTCGTGGGCGTCCAGGCAACGTAAGGCGTAGTCCGCAACCGAGCGCGCCAGGCTTGCGGTGGGGACATTGAGTTGGAATACATTGGTCCCAAGCGAGGCAATGCCTTCGTCGGTGGCGGTAGGTGTGATCATGGGGATTTGCGGATAGGTGGTTGCAAGCCATGCTCCTACGGCGGTGGCGGCTGGGCTCATCATGGGGCCAACGATTCCCACAATGGCATCGTTTTCCATGGCGTTTTGTACGCGACGGATGGCCCGCACGGGATCGGCACGATCATCGACAATGCGTAGCAATAATTTTTTGCCATTTTTAGCGGTGAACTCTTCGTAGGCGAGAAGAGCGCCTTGCACCATTTCGAGACCAAAATCGGAGTAGTCGCCACTGAGGGGTGCCACGACCAGAATGGATGGCATGCCGTTTCCGAGGTCTTCCAGCGCAGACAGGCCTTGTTGAGCGGCATCGCCCACCGGAGTCCCTTCGTTGTCATGGATCACGCGGCTATAATCCAGGCGTGCGGCCTTCCAGCGGCCTTCGGTTTGGTGTTCGCGACCGAGCTGAAGATTGAGGTAGGCGAGGATATCCTTGTCGCGTAGATTGCGTTCCACCAGGCTTTGCAGCTCCCCAGATCCGAGCAGGGAAGAGGCGAGTACTTGCAAAATGGCGTCTTTGGCGCGCGCTTTGGCTGCAGGATTTTTGGAATAGGCGAAAACCCGGAACAGGTCTTCAACGCCCGAAAAAACATTTCCATCTTGGATTTTTTGGAAGGCGACCACGGATTCTACCCGGTCCCGGTAAACGGATGCAGGCTTAGAATCCAGGAAGCGCTTGGCATTCCAGGCTGCTTTTTTGGGAGCCTTGCTCAGCAATTGAGCTTCAATGAGAAGCGCGCAAGCCTTATCCCCCAAGGGAGAATCCCACATGCGCTGGGTGATGGATTCCAATGGCGCTACGGCCTCGGCATATTTGCCATTTTGGATCATTTTGGTGGCGATTGCCCAGGACTCGCTAGGGGAAGCAGGGGTCTGGGCTGTGGATAGGGTCAATTGACCCAGAAGGGCGAAGGCAATCAAATACTTCTTCATTGCCCCCTAAAATAGGATTATCGGAACCTTTTGGCGACTTTGGCGATCCGTTCCCAGGCAATTTCGCGCGCCGAGGTGTTTCCAATGAGGATTTCGAGGCCCAGGACCGCGCAAAAAATCAGCCCAGCCATTCCAGCCGATGCTCCTAGGAGATGCGTGGTGTCCAGTTTGCGGAACCAAGGACTCCAGAGAGGCTCCACGAGCCAAAGGGCTCCTCCGGCGATCACAAGCACCACGAGGGAGCGTAGCAAATTGCCGACATGGCCCATGATCCCCTTCAGGCCGTTCAGCTTCCGCCACATCCAAACCAGGGCAAGAACCTGGATCAAGGCGGTGGTGGCGCCGATGACTGGAACCGACTGAATGCCGAAGGCTTGGGCTGTCATTCCATAAAAGACCAAGGAGAGCAGAAATAGTCCGGAATTGATCAGCGTCGGAGTCCACATGCGCTCCTGGGCGTAGAAGGAGCGCACGAGCACCGCCTGGGCGCAAAGTCCAATGGCCGCCGGCAAATACCACCGCAACAGGCCACTGACCAGTTCGGTGGCTTCCCGGTCAAAAGCGCCCCGTTCAAACAATAGGCGCACCGCAGGGAAGGCCAGGATCCATACGGTGGCGATAGCCGGTACCAGAAAGGCGAACATACGATCCAGGGAACTGGCCACGCGGGTATTCAATTCCTGGCGCTTGCCCTCTTTGGCGAGGCGTGCCATGTCGGGGTAGCTGGCCACGCCCACGGAAAATCCAAATACGGCAACCAGGGTGTACATGACGCGGTAGGCATAATTCAGCGCTGAAATGCCGTGCGCACCAAAGGTGGATCCAAAGGAGCGGATCACAAATTCAAGGGCGAACATGGCACCGACTCCCAGCATCAGTGGAAGCATGAGGGTCACATAGCGGCGCAGATCGCGGTCACGGAAATCAAATATGGGCTTCCAGGAGAACCCGCCCCGGGTGAGGCCCCACAGTTGGAGCAGAAAGAATCCGATGAAGGCGCCAATGGGCACTCCCCAGGCAAAGCCAATAATTCCGTGCGCACTCCCCAAATAGCCACCCACAATGATGGCTGCATTATAGATAACTCCGGTCAATGATGGGATCAGAAACTGCTTGCGGGTGTATTGGACGGCCACAAAAAAGCTACCCGCAAAAAAAGCAAGTTGTCCGGGTAGGATGATTCTGCCAAAATGCACGGCCATGTCCAGGATTTCGGGGCTGGGGTCCGCAGTCGTGAAGAGCAGAATGGCCTCGCGCATCCAGATCCAGGCGGGAACAATCAGGGCGACAATGAATATTCCCAAGGTGTTGAGGATGTTGGAGAAAAACCGCCAGGCGCGGGCCTCTTGGTCCTTGACCATGTACCCGGTAAAAATGGGGATGAAAATGATGGAGAGAAATCCAGTGGAAACAAGATGATTTAAAATATCCGGAATCAAGAACGCTAAATCAAGGGCGTTCTTCTCCGCATTGATTCCCGCGACGCGTGCCAAGAGCATTTCCCGCACCACACCCAGGATCCGGGAGATGAGGATTGACACGGCAATAATAAGGGCTGCACCACGCATAGGGGCAAATGTAGAAAGAAGGGGGGAGTTGCTGGCGTCATTCTCGC
>CAIRAY010000005.1 GCA_903876665.1 uncultured Fibrobacterota bacterium
AAGTACTTCGATGATCTTGGCTTACCAAGGCTAAGTAAGGTGAAGTAGCCTAATCTCTTCGAACCGCCGTATGCGGACCCGCTTGTACGGTGGTGTGGCAGGGGAACGCGGAATCTTCATTCCGCGCCCCTATGCCGATTTAGGCTTGGCTAAACGGCCAGAGATTGTTGTGCTTCAAAGTCCCTAGAGACTAATCGATTTTTTAACTCAATAATTCGGCGTTCTTTACGTACAAGTTCTTTGCTGAATTCGGTGAGCTCCATCATTTTCCCCTCCAGAAGCCTCTGGTACCTTTTGCGCTCTTCGGTTTCAATGAGGAGGTGCAATTCATTTTGTACCATGGTTCGAAAAGTATGGAGTAGCGAATGCTTCCGATAGTCACTGGTAATCGGCTTTGAATCGATCAGGCTAATGGTTCCGAACAGCTCCCCCGTGGGCCAATGAAGGGGAAGTCCCAGATAGCTAGTCAAACCGTTTTTTTTCAGGCTGCTATTTTTCCATTCTGATAATCTAGATGCATCCTTTACATATAAAACATCCGTTCTGCGAAGGGTTGACTCGCAGTAAAGATTCCCGTCCAGGGGGTGCTTGGTTCCGACCTTGAAAGGATTGACGGGCGAATGGCTCGCGGTCAAAATCTCAAGTTCATTCTCATGGACACGGGTGACCATGGCTATTCGCGTATTGAATACTTGCGCCATGGAATCCACCAGCGGTTGCCAGCGGGAATGAAAATCAGTTGGAATTGTGGTATGACGAATTGAAAATTGTGATGACATTGTTTCCCTCTTTCTGAATTTTAACTCAATCCATTTTTCCTCGCAAGGGTAGTGCCATTTTTTTCTGGAGTTTCATTTTATCCGTCGAATTTTGCGTTTTGTCGGGTCATGATCCATGGATCCCTACAAAAGTCGTCAAAGGTTCATAAATTGTACACAACAATTGTGGAGAATAGAATGAAGGAATGCAAAATTCGTAATGACTGGACTCTGGACGAGGTACAAGAAATCTATACGCTTCCCTTGATGGAGCTGGTATTCCGGGCAACGGAGGTGCACCGATCCAATCACCCCATTGGGCAGATTCAAGTCTGCCAACTTCTGAGCATCAAGACGGGGGCCTGCTCCGAAGATTGTTCCTATTGTTCTCAATCTTCCCGCTATGAGACCGAAGTCAAAGTCGAAAAATTAATGCCCCCCGAAGAAGTATATTCCCTGGCCAAAACAGCCAAAGAGGCGGGTGCAACTCGATTTTGCATGGGCGCAGCGTGGCGCGAGGTCAAGGATAACGCAGATTTTGAAAAGGTTCTTGCCATGGTTCGCAGCGTGCGTTCCCTGGGGCTCGAGGTTTGTACCACACTAGGGATGGTGGATGGAAAGCAGGCGGAGCGTTTGAAGGAGGCCGGACTTACCAGCTATAACCATAACATCGACACCTCTAAGGACTATTATAAAGAAGTGATCTCCACGCGCACTTATGAGGACCGGCTACGGACTCTGAAAAACATCCAGGAAGCAGGAATCACCATTTGTTCTGGTGGCATTATTGGGATGGGGGAATCGGAACTGGATCGAATGAAAATGCTCCAGGCCCTTGCTAATCTGGAGGTTCACCCTGGATCCGTTCCGATCAACGCATTGGTTCCCATCAAGGGGACTCCCATGGAAGGCAAGCCACGAGTGAGCGTTTTTGAAATGGTGCGCATGATCGCAACCGCTAGAATTCTGATGCCTAAATCCAAAGTGCGGCTTTCTGCAGGACGGGTGTTGATGAACGAAACAGAGCAAGGCCTTTGCTTTATCGCTGGTGCCAATTCCATATTCTCGGGGGACAAATTGCTAACCACCCAGAATACGGCATTGGATCAGGACGCCCGAATTTTTCAGATTTGGGGGCTTTCGCCCATGACTGCAGATCCCGTCGCAGTGGAGGGTCGCGCCCAAGAAGTCTTTGCCTGATTAGTTCCGCTTACAAAAAAAATCCAGAGCGAGAGCTCTGGATTTTTTGTTTCGGAAAAAGATCAATTGGTGAAATAGGCGAAGGGTTTGAAACGGACAACCGACTGCTGATGCACCGTTACGGTGCGACCGATGTACATGCCTGTGAAAGTCTTTACCGTTTGCCCGATGATCAAGTCCGCGCTGGGGACAAGGACGGTTGCATCCAAGCTTCCGTTAATGTAAACCGGAGAAGTTCCCACATAGGAAAAGAATACCTTTTCCGGGGTGAATGCGATTGGATAGGACAGTTTGCCGGACCAGAGGACCGACCATGCCACATAAATTCTCACTGGCCCTGCACTGGCATCAATTTCCATGGTGCAGGCATCACAGTTGAGGGTGTTGAAATAGTAATCGCCAGCACTAAGCCTTACGGGGGAGCGTGCTTTGATATTGTAGGTCCAATATTTTCCGGGAGCCAAGGTGCGCCGGGGTTGATCGGGTTCGATGTTCACCGTCGTCTTGGCAATGCCTGTGAGATCGATGGTGCCCCATCCAAAACCTTGGTAAGGGACCGTAGATTGCGCAATTGCCCCAGTGACCGTGGTTTGATTTTGCCGTGTCAATTGGGAGGTGTTGGACATGGTCAAGGATCCGTTAATTTTGGATCGGTCGCGCATCCAGACTGGACCGCTGCTCTTCACATTACCGATCTGGGCATCGGCTCCCAAGGTGAGTCCGTAGGTGTTGGAAAGATTGGTCAAGCTCGATTGCCAGCCCGATCCAACCTCGCAGAAGCTGGTTGTTGTTGTTGAATTTGCGTAACATTTGACTAGGTCGTTTATCCATGCCCGATCGAACGCATAAACGGCAAAATTGCGAGGCACGTTCTTCTCAGGGATGGGGCGGGGGCGGTTGACCACGGGAGCAGTTCCCATTAGGGGAATGGGAGTGGTCAAGATGAGGCTATTGGTCCAAGGAGCTCCGCCACCCTGTTGGAACGTGGTGTAAAAGTCTCCAATTTGACCAAAACCAGGCCAAGGGCATACGTAATAAATGATGCTCCCATTCACGCCATAGATCAAGAATATTCCCTGAGAAGATTGCGCAATAACGGCGTGCCCCGCCTTGATGTGGGTTGTTAAATCAGCTAGGGATAGAGCCGAAGCCACGGGGGTACTCGCTACATTTCCGAGGGCCAATAGGGTTGTTTTAACCGAAATTCGACCAGCCGCATCGGTTGAAAGGGCAACCCCTGTGCTTGTGGTGGGACTGGTTGTTGGTGTCGCGTAAGCGGCAATTGCCGTTTGGCTATAGTAGTACCCATAGGCGTCCAGCGCCATTTGGCAAATCGCATTCCAGTCCCAATTCAGCTTTTCCTGCACCCGGGGAGCCACTTTCAATTGTTGCGCCTGGGAGGCTTGAGCCAAGATGAACACCAGGAATATTTTAAGGCAAATTGATTTCATTCGACTATCTCCAGGCTACTTGGATGGTGCGGGCGACTTCTGCATCTGGAGTATCCAGTTGCTTATACTTGGAGACCCTGACCCCGTTCTCGTATTGGGGAGCCGCGTCATTGAAGCGAAATCTTGTCAGGTTTTGCTGGGGGAGATTGGTCAAGCTGAAAAGAATTTCTTTGGTGACCTCGTTTTCAACCAGGATCGAGACATTTCCTTTGGCCACCGGCCAGTAGGCCTGCATGTCGGAAATTTCCAAAACCAGCTGGGAATAACCGACCCCGGCCGAGACCCATTTTCCGGTGGGCAGTTGATTGATGCGGAGGAAGAGGATGGTTTTGTTATTACAAAGTACTGGATATAGATAGCTGTTGGCAGGACTCAAAAGGTCTGGCATCAGCTTGGATTGTCCATATTTCATTGCCGTAGCCTTGGTGATTCGCCAAAGCCCGATGGGTTTTCCAAGGGAAACGGGGGCCCCGGCCAGATTGGCAAAAGGACCCAGGTTTTGTAAGGCCAAGGCTTGGTACTGGGGGAAAACTGCGTTTGCAGTAGAATCTGGACCCGTTGCAGCAAAACCCCAGCTTAAAAGGGCAAACAACCAAAGGGGCAGCAATTTTTTGAACATGTAGTCTCCTTTTTAGCCGATCAAAAAGATAGGAAATATTGGAATATATCG
>CAIRAY010000006.1 GCA_903876665.1 uncultured Fibrobacterota bacterium
TCGCTCACCAGCGCAGGCGGGGTCCTGTTCTCCTCCCAGTACACCTACGACCAGAACGGAAGCCTGCTCCAGGCCCGCCTGGAAAATGGCAACCAGATCGACTACGAGCTCGACGCCCGCAACCGCCGCGTGGGCAAGCGCGTCAACGGAACAAGGGGCGAAGGATTCATCTACCAGACCCAGCTACGCCCCATCGCCTGGCTCGACGGAGCAGGGGCCACCAAGGCGGCCTTCGTTTATGGCGACCGTGGCAACGTGCCAAGCTACATGACCAAGGCCGGGGTCAACTACCGCCTGGTCACGGACCACCTCGGTTCGGTGCGCATGGTGGTGAACTCCACAACGGGTGCGGTGGTGCAGGAGATGGATTACGACGAGTTCGGAAACGTTGTGCGCAACACGAGCCCGGGGTTCCAGCCCTTTGGATTTGCGGCTGGGTTGTACGATGCCGAGACCGGGTTTGTGCGGTTCGGGGCGCGGGATTATGATCCGCGGACGGGGAGATGGACTGCCAAGGACCCGATACGGTTTGCGGGTGGCCAGGGGAACTTGTATGTGTATGTAGGGAATGATCCGGTGAATCGGGTGGATCCGAGTGGGTTGATGGATGTAAATCAAGTGATCAACACATTAAATCAAAATGCTCAACCTGGATCTACGGGGCGTTGCGCAAAGTATGTTAGGAAAGCTTTAGAAGGTGGCGATGCAAATACGCAAGGTTATCCCGTAAATGCAAAGGATTACGGGCAAACCCTAATTCAAAATGGTTATGAAGAGCTTCAATATACACCTATCAATCCATCGCCCGGTGACGCTGCGGTTTTTGATCCACCGGGAAACAAACCAACAACCGATCCCGGACATGTCCAGATTTTTAATGGAACCCAATGGGTCTCCGATTTTAAACAAAATGGATTCTATCCAGGAAGCAATTACAGAGAAAATCCTCCGGACTACTCTTACTATCAGTATAACACCTTAGCAGACCCTGCATTTGCGCCAAGCACAGGAACATGCGGATGTCAATAAAATATCTTCATATCTCGTTGCTGCTATTTATTGCCTGTGCAACCAGAAGCTTTTCCTTCGCGCCTTGCGTTGAAGGCTTCCAAATGACAGATCCATTTTTTGGTTTTGCATACTGCGTTGATGTTGTGAAGTTCCCAAAAATGAGTCAGGCAGACATAAAAAAATGTGCTAGTTCTCACCTTTACTACGGCTGGATCTTTGCGACCGGTCATAACGAAAGAGACTCCTTTTTTGTGGAGGCAGGTGTTGTGGACTCAAGGGACATTGACTCTATGGTCGGTAAAATTGCGCCTGATAGTGTTCTGGTTGCGAACTTTGGTGCAGCTTGTGTGCTGAAAGGAAAATCAAAATGTGAATGTCTTGATATCGATGTCTTTCTTCAAAAAGAGTCTTTGAAAAAAGACGACACATCCCGAAAAAGGCAGAGCGCATTTTTCAAAAGTGTGCTTGCCAACTACGAAAAGGCCTTTGGTAAATCTGCCTTTCGAGAGATGCTTCGTTCCCAAAGGCTAAGCTCAATTGAACCAGAGCTATTTCGGGCCGTTGTTGCAGAATACTTGAAGGAGCCAGAGAAAGGTAAGTGAACGATAGCCGATTCTTGCCTAGGTGTTCCCATGCCAAATTGAGATCGTAACGGTACGCAACCATCCCTTCCTCTTCCTGTGACCTTCCGCAAATCAGCGGAGGGTTTTTTCTTATCTACTCGTCTCCGACCAGTGCCGCCGTTTGCTTCAGTAGGTCCCTTTGCTGTGTAGGCTTGAGGCTCTCAAACAGCTCGACCATCTTGGCTGTCCTAGTGTTGCTTCTGACGGCTTGAGTTGCTGGAAGGCTTTCCGGAGCCGTTCCCAATAGTTCGTCATAAGAAACAGCAAGAGCCTTGGCGAGCTTAATGATGTTCTCCAGGCTGGGCTTGCGTATGCCTGATTCGTAGCATGCAATCGCTGCTCGGGCATGAACAGCTCTCGACCACGAAGATCTACACGAAGGTGACGGAAGAGGACCTGCGGCGCGAGCTTCTCAGGCATCACCCGGGGTGGTGAATGTGCGGGCCCGCACGCTGGGCCATCCCTGGCCGTCGGCACATCGTGTGCCTTGCCGCGTGCTCCTCGTCTCGTAAGTGCAGAGGGTGCCGCGTCCGGCGGACGTGGGCCAGTGGTTCACAAATAGTCTTGTAGCCCACTTTTACATAATGGGATGTTATACGCAGTCCTTCGGCCTGAAGCTGGCTTCCAGTCAGCCGTATAACACGGCATTATGCAAACCGCCGGTTCCAGTCGTTGCCCAGGTCCCGCAAAGCCTTGCACCGCAACGACCCGCGGCACCCCTGTGACCCTTTGAATCAGTGCGCACGGACTGCAAGGCAGACCGGGCGGAATGGGTGAAAATGTGCGGAGGCCAGCGCCCCCGCATCCACCAAAGCACCGCAGAAAACACCAGCCACATCAGCACGGAAATCCCGGCCAATGCCGGAAGGAGCGAAACCATGTCCAGAAAGTCAAGCACCTATAAAATCTCGCCAGGCCTTGCCACAAAAGGCCCAGCAAAGGAAGTCCGCTATCCCGTGCCCAACCCGCCACCGAACGGTGAAGAGTCTGCGCAGGCGGTTAAAGACGGCGTGGCCATGCTGCGGAACCTTCTCCGCGGACTTGAGCACTACAAGCCATGTGAAGGCACCGCGGGCACCCACCTGGCGGACGAGGTGCGGAGCCGCCTGGCAGTCGCCACAAACCTGCTTGCGAGAATCGAAAGGGCTTCAGGGAAAGGAGCCGACGGGGTGCATCGCCTCTTCATGCACCACCTGGCCAAGGAAGAAGAACTGCATCGTGGGAGCATCCGCACCGATACGCACAATGTGCTCCGCGAGGTGTGCCGAGCCGTGGAGGAGCGTATGCGCAAGGAATCGCAGGGTTACTGGAGGGCCGACACGCGCCACAACCTGCTTCGCATGATGGCGGACGCGGAGAAGCGCATGGCGGAGAAATCCAGCTAGAGGCAAGGCGGCATAAATCATCCATTACACACAAACAAACATCGTCGCAACCCAACCACCTTCTATTAGGAATGTGGTAAGAGTCCCCGTTTCTTTCTTTAGCTGCTGTATGCTTCGAGCCTTTTAAGACAGCGGCTAAAGAAAGAAAATCCAATCCGCAAAATGTTCGCTCTGGCCTTGGCTAGGTAAACGTAGGCCCACGGGTCTTGTCGTCAAGGCACGATCTTGGTTCCCCCGCCAGTGGCGCAGAAATGTGCGCGGAGCGGTCCCCCCAAGATCGCACCGTTGACTCCTGCGCCCCTTGGCCCTGTGGTCCTGGACAGCCAAGGCCAAAACGGCACACGGCAAAAAACAATCTTCCCAAAGGAAAATATTATGGACTACAAGCACGCATTCGAGACCCTGGCCGACTTGAGGGGCCGCGTCAGCGGCATCGAGCAAGAAATCTCAGAACTGGGCCACGGCGTCACGGGGCCAGTAGCGGCGGCGCTAGAGCGTACCCGCGAGGGCACAAGCCTTCTGCGTGGTCTTCTCTGGTCTGCCGACATGGCCGTGGAGATGGAGCGCGAGCGGTCTCCAGGGCAACAAGGGAGCCTGCCGTAAACAGCAGAAAGGTTCCGGAATGAGTCCCGGAGGCAAGGGGTGCCGTCGGGCTTTCTGCGCGAATGTGCGGCACCCCTTTCCGCAGGGACGCCGGAACCTATTTTGGGACGCGGCAGGCTTCCTTCTGCGTGTATCGCGGTGGCACGGGTGGCGTGGCGAAGCCCTGCGCCCTGGGCGTCTGCCTAATGCCCCGATATGGCGCTTCAAGTCGCCATCATCGGACTATTAGGCAGCGACCGGGGACGCCGCCTGTGCCGCCGCTTTCTTCTTTTAGCTGCCGGGTTATGGGTAGCGCGGGCTTCCGCGTGAGGTGGCCACGATGGCCACCGGCCCAGGGATGGGAAGCGGATGCCCGCGCGTTGGCAACGACCTGCAAAGTGGCTATCTTGTGGGTATGCCAGCCATTTACACAACTCCCGAGACCCCACGCGCCAAGGCGCGTGCGTTCCGTGTTGTGCATCGGAAAAGTGCCCTTTGGAAAAAATCGGGCGCAGACAGGATAGTTGTCGGGAATGATCCGGTGAACAAGGTGGATCCGAGCGGGCTGAAGGTCTGGAAATGCGGAGCACCAGCGGATATCCCAGTTCTCGGTTTGTTCGAAGATCATGTCTGGTTAAAGACGGACAAGCAAGAAACGGGAATGACCGAGATTCCAAATCAAAACAACGATGGCATGTTTACCAATGAAACGGAAATGAGAGATCATTCCGATAGAAAGTCCACCTACTGCGTTGAAGTCCCAAATGTTAATGAAAAATGTGTCGATCAGTATATCCAACCAGGGATACCAACCGGTCCGTGGATGCCAGGTAATACCTGCCAAAACGTCGTGCAGCGTGTATTAGATTGGTGTGCTGAGAAATAAATCCTGAATTGCCTGATGGAGGCACAATATGGTCGTTCGACTGGTTTTAGCAATGTCACTTTGCCAATTTGTTTTGATTGCCTATTTGGCCTACAAGATGGAAAGAATTGAAAATTCCAGTGCAATGACGTATTTCAATATGTCAATGAGTCCGTTTCAGTGTGACTCCAATGCACAACTAGAAATCCATCTTTGGAGTGAGCGCGGCTGGGTACGGAACTGCCTTGTCAGCAAAGAGAAGAACGGTCCATGGGAAGCGTGGGAAAGGAGGCGAATTCAAGTAAAGGGGAGTTACCAAGATGACAAAGAGATTGGCATCTGGCACTTCTATCACAGTGATTCCACGTTCGACTATGGGAAATAGCGTTGTGTCTAATGTCCTTTCGAGTTGCCAGGATAAAAATTTTCAGATGCCAGAACCGTCACAGTAAGATGTGCGAGGACAATGCAAGAAGCATGGAGAAATGGCCATGACAAAGATTTCGATATTGCTTTCAATGGCTTTGTTCGGGATAAATTTTGCTTCTCCAATTGGGGATGCTTTAGGTGTGTCTATATCGGGTGTTTCAAACAATAGTCAGGAACCCTCTTGTCTTCAAGCGATTGACTCGATGGAACAACGCTCCTCGAAAGAGAGTCGCACTGTTCGATGTGATATTTCTAATGGAGAGATGGGGTGGAGATCTCGGATGCTTGTTCTGGGGGATTCTGTACAGCTATGCCAACATGGGAAGCTCGGCTTTGGGGTATCCGGCTATGCACCCTTTGGAGGGGAGTTTCAAGTTGAAATTAATTTGAATGAAGGGACAGCCCAGGTTAGTGGTGGTGTGGGAGTCGGCGTAGGAGGTGGTGCCACAATGTCCCTTGGTGCATCTGGCCCTGGTAATAATTCCGGTGTATATCAAAAAGTGGAAGCATCAGCAGGTGCAGGAGAAGGCGGGTCGGTTTCCTTCAGCTCGAATGAAGATTTTCAAGTCAATCTTATCACTGGCGCCAAATTAGAATCGTCTGCAACAGTGGGTTATCAGTCTGATCCAATCTCGTTTGGAAGTGGACTGTGTGGCGATGATCCATCTCCAAATAACGAAAAGAAGAAACCATGCCCCAAATAGTCGAAAAAATTGTTTTGCGAGTCATACACCCTTTTTTACGATTTAAACCGATTTTTTCTATAAAGAGCTTGAAGGGTAAGCGTACGCCACCTTGCCTGGTAAGCGTTTTCTTTGATCAAAAAGCGGGTCGCATCGTCCTGTTTGATAAATATTCAGGATTGATGTCATCGAATTTCAAATGGATAGAATTTGAATTGCCAGCCGCCAAATATTTTTGCTCTCTTTTAGATAAAGCACTTGGATGTGATACCATTCCGCAGACCAAGAATCGGGAAACTTTGGTGTATGAACGAAGTAAATGGCTTATGAAGTCTTACTCCGCTCTAGCGGGGTTGTTGCCTAAAGAAAATTCCAAGACATGTTTTCATATGTGGTCTCATCCAAAAAAGTTTTGGTCACTGGCCTTTATTGAAGTTTCAGAGATCATGAAGCCAATGGGAATCAAGCTGATTGAAGTATCCTATATCCTTGGCACTAGTTTTCACCCAATGGGGGGGTCATGGTATCTACTGACTGAGAATGATGCGCTGCGACTCAGGGATGCGTTGTTCTTCCTCTGTTCTCCCAAGCTTGATGGTGATCAGGGATAAATGGTTCAATTCATTCAAAACCACCCCAAGAAATCGCGGACACCCTTCTGGCGGATTTGTGTGCCTATTACTCTCTTTGTTTTACTCCTTCTGGTGGTGACACCCCTAGGTCCGGACAAGCCATCCATTCAGGGTTCAAGAGTATTATGGGAAACTGATTTTCCAGGGGCCTATGCCAAGGCCATTCGCGAACACCGGGGCATGCTTCTATTTTTCTCGGTGGATTGGTGTCCCCACTGCCAGGAAATGAAAGCCACCACATTCTCGGATCCTCGGGTGGACAAGGCCTCATCCAATCGAGTGCGGGTTTATGTGGATGGTGAGAAGCACCGAGAATTGGCGCACCGCTTTGGAGTTCATAGCTACCCAGTATTGGTTCTCCTGGACTCCACCGGAACCGATGTGGGCAGATTCAAAGGGTCGGCAGATGCAAACCGCTTTTTAACCTGGATTTCCCGTACTCGATAGCTGTCCCCAACCGGGTTTTTATTCCCCTAAAACCTCGTCTTCACGCTCAAACTCAACAGGGCTTCCAGCGGTTTGGAATCCTCATTCCAGGCAAGACGCAATCCGATTCCCACGCCGCTGGTCTGCTGTTCCCAGCCGAATCCGAAACTGGATTTCAGGTCCCAGCGGGCGACTTGGGCTAGATTACGGATGCGGGCTCCTTCCACAAAAACCAAGGCCCGCGAATCACGCCAAGTCCACTGCAATCCCGTATGCCAAAGGGCGAAGGCATCGGTCTTGATGCTTCCCGGCCAAAAACCGGGCAGACGTTCTCCACCCAAAGCAATCAACTCCGGCTCCAGGAACTGCGCGGTCCGCGGCCACAGGGCCTCCGCCTCACCCTGATTCACAATACCCAGATTCCTCCACAGGGGAATCCAGATCCCGAGCCGGGAGGAGCTTTTTGCGAACGCATCCAAAAAATTTTCCAGCAAAGAATCCTGCGTGGAACGACTCCCCCCTTTGAGCTCCAAAAACCAAAGCCAGCCACTGCGGGCCAAGGGCAAGCGGTCCCTTCCATCCCGGGCAATGGCCACGCTACCCCACTTGGAGGACGCCTTTTCTCCTGTTTCCCTTGAGGTTGCAAACCCCGCGAAGACCTCGGCGCCCCATTCAAAGTCGAGCTGCCATTGCGCCCCGAAGTCACCCCACACGCGCTCCTGGGTGGAATCCTGGTTCCACATGCCTCCGTCGAACTGAAAGACGAAGGGAACCTGGAAGGGATAAGGCTCCCGATAGGTGAAAGAAGCACTGCGCACCTGGGATCCCGACTCACCCTCCACCCACAGGGAACGGCCCGTGCCCGCAATGTTTTCCAGGGAAACCGAAACCCGGCCTTGCCACGGAGACTCTGCAGAATCCTGGGGATCGTTCTGATACGAAAACCACCCTTCCGCCTGGTTGCTGTTGAGCTCCTCCACCTGGAAGGCCGGAATCAGCTGATTGCGGTTGGCCACCCGGAATAGACGTGCCGGTGTGACGGAAGAAAACCAGCCCGAGCGGGCCAGCAACTTTCTCGCCCGTTCCAGGTCGCCCATTTTTGCCGGCATTCCTTTGCGCAAAAGACTCATCCGCATTAGCAAATCATCCTTAGTCTTCCCTGGATTCAACCGGCGGACCGGGGCCCAAACCCAGGCCTCGCCACGCTCGACCACCAGGGTCACGGAATCCTGGCATTGCAAACGGACCACAGCAAAAGGAAACCCCCGGTTCTGCTCCAGCTGCAATAAGGATTGCGCTTCGGATGCATGCTGGATTGAATCCTGGACAGAGCAGGAGGCTTGCCCCCACAGCGTCTGCGGAAGTAACCACACACAAAACATCACGAGCCATTTCATTGCGTTTGTCATCTAGAAGAACGCCTTGATTTCACCGGTAAATTTCTGCAAAGGGGAGGCCACTTGTTCATCCTTGCGGATCAAATAGGAGACAAATATTCGCATCTTTTCCTGGATTTCCCATTCCAGTGTCGCTTCTGCCCGTTGAGTGATTCCTGGCTCGAAGCCTTCCATGACTTGCCAGGGCATGGGTTCGGACCCACTACGCAATTTACTGATCGAATAGTTTATACGCATTTCACCCTGATCACGAATCTTCCGAACGATGGTCAAGGCGGGTTGCCAAAGCTTGGCGGCTCCGCTATACCGATAGCGCACGGCAGGTTCCACCGAAAACTGGTAAGGCAGTTCCTTGGAAACCCGCAGGGCAATGTCGCGGACCTCCCAGGAAAGTGCGCTGGGAGATTCAATCTTCACCTGACTCCGCTTGAATTTTGGATAGACGGTCCAGGAATCCGCCCAGCTCAAGTCCCCTCCCAGTTCTTGCCACCACTCGGATTCTAGTTGCCCAAAATAATTAGATAAACGCTCCATAGAGGCTCCGGTAGATCCAAAAAAAGAGATCCATTCTCCTGGAGGAACCCATTCTGCCCGACCTTCCATGCTGGAGAGGCCCCCCGTGGAATGACGCACCGCGCTCCATTCCCAAGGGGGCAAATACACGGCCCCCACCGAATCTCTTTTTTGCCATTCACCCACAAAGGCAAAACGGAGGTCGCGCAAGATCCCGTGGTCGACACCCATCAACACCCCGGGTGACACCCACTCCTCCATCCGCAGGTATACTTCCCCTTGTTGCCTACCGGCCAGGGAGTCCTGGCGGACAAAACCATCCTGGATAAAGTCGCCATGGTCCACCCCCTCGACATACCTCTGGGTCAAAGAATCAAAAAGGACATCTCCGCTCCCGTCCATCACGCGTTTGTATGCGGGGACCAATGGTTGCTCCTGGGTAAGGCCTAGACGATGATGCACACTCCCATGATGGGCCCCATATTCCCAGGTTCCTTTTTGCTCGGAAATCCAGGAGTTCTCACTCCCCCCGGAATTGGCGTCCCAGGAGCGCTTCCATTGCAGCAACGAGGATCCTGACCAAGCCTCCCCAGAAAATTCAAACGCATTTTTCACCTGGGCAGAATGAAGGGAGTCCAGAATATTTTCGGCTTCTACCGCAAAGGTCCCGCCCCACGCCTCCTGTCCGCCATAAGCAAAGCCAGCACTGGAAAGCAAATCGTATTGCCCTTGTCTCCAAATGGACCTTCCCTTTCCAAAGGGCCGCAGCCTTCCGGTCAATTGTTCGGTTTCAAGTTTCAAGTCAATCCGCTCCGTCTTTTCGGCTTGGTAGGACGTGACCGAAGCTACGTTTACCTGGCTTGTAGCCGTTGCAGAACGATGCTTTAAACCCCCTTCGATTCGCGCAGAATTGGTTAAATCTCCCACCCTGCGAAACCCGTAGCCAACCCAGGGAAGGAGGGATTCGAACAAAGAAAACCCTAGGCGCACCTGATCTAGGCGTCGCTGCCCAGCTGCAAACTGCTCGGGATTCAACTCCCAGTTTTCCCGCAAGTTCCAGGGATCCCATTCCAGAAAACTGCCCCCCTGCTCGCCCCCATTATAGACAGAGTCCATCCATGTCCCGAAATATTCATAGCGAGGCCCCGTATGGAAATCATCCCAGAGCCGCTCGGAATGAAGCCCCCAGCGCGCAGCTTGCCCCCAGGTACTCTCCAGGGAATCCGTGCGACTTACGGCGCCTTCAAGGAAATAGCCACCCCAGCGTTTCGCATCCCATTCCACCCGCGCACCGGACAACCGCAAGTCGGTAGGAGTAATACGCCTTCCCGTGGAATCGACTTCGCTTGAATCAGCCCACATTCCTGAATTCGCCAGGTTGATCTTCAGGGAGCCCAGCAGCAAGGAAGCCTGGCCCGCAGCAAACCCCCTGGATCCCCCATCCGTGTATTCTTCATATTCAACACGGATTTCGTCCCGGGGACCCGGAAGCAAAAGTCCAATGAAGTCTAGCAATCCCCCCACAGGGTTTATCCAATAGTCGATACCTGGACGCAATTTCTCACCATTGAGCCAAACGGCGTCTGATCCAGGAACAACGGCAACATCGGAGACCCCATCCATCGCCACCAGGTATCCGGTTCTCTGTCCATCGCGCCCCTGAAAAACCACGGAACGGCGATACATGGGATCCTGGCCGAAGGCCCATTGCCCAGCAACCTTTTGCCCTAGCCATTCGAAATGGGCGCCCATGGAGCTGTGCTGGGTTGAAAATAGATTCAGGGAATCCTGAATGAACTGAAAGTTTCCCAAGGTCAAGCGGGCGCGCCCATTCATGATGCGCAAATACATCTCATCCACCTGGTCCAAGGTCGTGGCCCGGACCTCTCCCGGATGCAAGCCCTCGTCCACGAGCCGGGCATCGATAAACCAGCCCGGAGCGGCTTCCCCTTGCAGGCCAAGCCGCATATCCTGCCGGAATTCCATGCCTCCCTCACCCGTTACCAGGCGAATACTCTTATAGCCACTGGCCACGAGACTGGATGTATCCACCAAGTCCAGGGAAGAATCCGGGTCGGAGTGCTCGGTCAGGTGTTCGGCATTCCAAATAGGGATGGAATCGATCCACAATTTTTGCCATTGCTGGGCGAAGGAATTCATGACAAAAAAAAGCAAAATAACACGTAGGAGCAAATTTACTCCAGGATCCGAAATTGCCGGGAAGCCACTAGATTTGTTCCGCTAACCAGATCCACGCTCCAATCCCCCACACTCAAGGAATCCGGAGGAAGCGATGACACACAAATTGCAACTGCCGGACAGGGTGCCGTGTACCGCAGGGAACCACCCCAGAACCAATGATGCGACAAATTATTAACCCCAGGGGAGCGGGAATAGGCGTGGACCCGGTCCCTACCCGACTGAAAAACGGAGTCCTCTCCAAAAGGCACGCCGTCCACCATGGATCGGGAAAACACCATGCCAACGGAATCTGCCGCCCTTGGGCTAGGTCCAACAATGGGGGGGGTGCCACGCGGAACCAAGGAGGGCAAAATAACCTTGCTAATAATAAATACCAGCGCCAGCACCAAAACCAGCCATGCCGACTTACGCACTCGCAACATTTGGCGATGGGAAAACATGGAGGGAATTTACAAAACGGAACAGAGATTATTTAAGGCGGCTGGTATTCTTCGTGAAAGCAGGAACAGCATCCAAAAGCTTTTGCACCATGAGGAAGCTATAGTCGTCGATGCTTTTGGGAAGGCGTCCGCCCGGAAAAACTTGCACCATGAGCAAGGAGTCGCCCACTGCCGAAATATAAACGGAACGGTTCACGCCCGTGTAGGAGACCGACTGAAACCCGGTTTCTCCGATCATGCGACCAATCTGGTGTGCGGAATCGAAAGAGGCTGTGCCCAGAACCGCCAGGGTAGAGGAGTCCCCCGTACTGGAGCCCACTTCGGAAATCACGGAGCCATCACGGTGGCAAAGCAAAATATACTCGGCCTTGGTTCCTTGTTTGTACGCATCCAACAAGGCCTGAATTTTTGCGGCATCAGCAGTATAGATCGCAAAATCACTCATCAGGCGTCCTTCTTCTTTGGAACATAGGGCCGGAGTTCGATTTCTTCCTCGGGCATCTTGATGCTGGGCGCAGGATTAATCTGTGAGACAGCACCCAAGCGTGGCTTGGAATCTTTGGCCGTAGGAATCTTGGCGGTTTGAAACGGAGATGCGGCAAGGGGCTGAGCGAAAGGAGCCGAAGCGGATGCAGGGGGAGGAGCCGGAACAGGTGGCAGATTGGTGGGCGGAACGACCATGCTTGGCATTTTGAAAATTGCATCGGAGCCCGTGGGAGCATCGTCAAAATCAGGGAGAGAAGACGAGGGGCCATTGGACTGAGGAAACTGCAAATCGGTGGCGGGCTTGTTTTTGGGAGACTCAGGCAAGGGGGAAGAGATGTTCAGCTTTTCGCCGACCAGAGTAACTTCATGGACACCTTGGTTGCCTGCACTCTCAGAAGCCCTGCGCAAAATCCCCTGCCGCAAATTGAAATTTTCAATCACGATCATGGCAATGGCTTTAAGGGTCGTCACGACACCTTTGCCATTATGCGCAGTGGCTGGATACCAAGAGACCGAGCGCGGATTGAGCTGCGCGTTGAGCTCTTCAAGGGTAAACAAGTTCTCCATGTCTCTTTTGTTGAATTGGAGAACGAAAGGAATTTCATCGAGATTGAGGCCGTAGTCCTGTAAATTTTGACGAAGATTCTGCAGGCTTTCTAGGTTTTCAGCCATGCGGGAGCGCTGGGAATCCGCGACGAACACAACACCATCGACACCACGCAGAACGACTTTGCGGGTCGAATTATAATAGACTTGTCCGGGGACGGTATACAATTGAAATTTGGTTTTAAAACCTTTGATATCTCCTAAATTCAGAGGGAGAAAATCAAAAAACAGAGTGCGATCCCCTTCGGTGGCCAAGGAAACCATTTCGGTCTTCTTTTCCCGGGGAATCTTCTGATGGATAATCTGAAGGTTCGTGGTCTTTCCGCTAAGACCCGGCCCATAGTAAACGATCTTGCAGGAAATCTCACGCGTTGCAAAATTGATCGAGGACATTCATTTCCCTAATTAAACCCCAAAATCCCAGTACCACAAAGGTACTGCCTCCTTGAAATTTATAAAAAAAAGGCAGATGGGGATCACCCATCTGCAAAAATCAGCGCGATCGCTTTTTATTGAGAATTTCTTAGGTAAGCGCGTTGACGACCGCGGCTGCCTTGGTCTTATAGTTGGCTACGCGATTGCGGGTAAAGCCAGCGCGACCCTTGGAAGCGGCCTTGTCCATCATGCTATAAAGGTTGGGAAGTTCCTTCAGCGCTTCGGCCTTGGACTTGGCTGCGCGAACAACTTTCAAGCTGGTGCGGATGGCGGAGCGAACCGCACGGTTGGCATCGTTGGCCTTATCGGCTTGACGTAGACGCTTCTCACAAGACTTATGCTGTGGCATATTCACTCCGTAAAGGAAAAATTCTGAAACCCAAATCTAGAAAGGGGATGCAAAAAATTCAACCCATCCAAAAGGCCGAAATTTTGATCAATTTGAGCAACCCACCCACAACAGGCCCCATCAAAAGGGAAAGTGGACCCGGAATTGGCATGACCCACTCCCAAACAATGACCACCAAAAGAGGCCATGAACCCATGCGGAGAGACTGAAAATCGAATCGATAGGCCAAAGAGCGAGGCAAAATGGCACTCAGCACCTTTTGCCCATCCAACGGATAGATGGGAAGGAGGTTAAAGGCCGCCAAAGAAAGGTTTACCTTCACTAGGGCTTCAAAAAAATCAATGCCGAGGGAAAATCCATTGCCAGTAAAGCGCTGCAAGGCAAGCCATCCCCAATAAGCCACAATAGCTTGAAATAAATTGGAAACAGGACCGGCCAATGCCACTAAGCCAATATCCCGGTGACGCGAGTTGACCTTGAACTGAAGCGGGTCGATGGGAACAGGCTTGGCCCAACCAAAACCCATTCCGGCAAATGCAATCAGAGCGATCATGATCGTTCCGAGTTGGTCGAGGTGAGCCAAGGGGTTCAGAGTCAGGCGCCCATGCCGTTTAGCGGTGTCGTCACCCAGGAGGTGGGCCGTATAGGCGTGAGCCGCCTCATGGACGGAGAGGGAAAGAATGAGTGCCGAAAATAGCAGTACTCCGTAACGAATTTGATCTGGATTCATGGGCAAAACTTAGAAATATCAGGCTCCTTCGACATTTAATAGTTACCGCCCCAGCTTGCTGGGATACGGAAACGTATACACCCCTGTGTGTGAGTAGGTAACCCAATCAGAGCCAAGTTCTCGAAGGAGCTTACGGCCCGTTGCCATGGTATGGTTTACGGGCCGTTTCTTAAACACCCATTGGTTTCTTCGCAAGAGCGACCAGAGGGGGCGGGGATGGGGAACCACCTTGAACACAGAGGATCGCGAAACCCACAAGCCCGAGTCCGCAGTGGAGCATGCAGCGCATGCGACGGTGAGCAGTACTCATCGAGACAA
>CAIRAY010000007.1 GCA_903876665.1 uncultured Fibrobacterota bacterium
AAGGAACGCATTTGTCTGACCTGCCCCGCGATAGCCACGCGGAAGGACTTGAGATGGCGATGGAAGGCGCCCGAAGCCAAGAAGCGCGCCATGGCTTCTTGTACGAATAAGGGCCCGCCCAAGGTGCTTCGTTGCTTGGCGTTTTCAATGCGCTCTTGCAAAGGGCCCGGCAAAAGCCAGCCGATGCGAAACCCGGGCGCAAGCACTTTCGCAAAGGACGCACAATACAGGACACGCCCAGAATCATCAAAAGACTTTAAAGCCCGTGGCGTGGTCTTACTATGAGCGCATTCGCCATAAATATCATCTTCCAGAACCCAGAAGGAATGCTGTTTCGCGAGGGCGCAGAGTTCTTTTTTGGTGGCCTCGGGCATAAGCGAGCCAAGGGGATTCTGATAGTTCGGAGTCACCAGCACAAGAGCAATGGACTCTGTTTCTACCACGCTTCGCAAGGCGCTCAGATCGATCCCGTTGCGCGCCTGGGTGGGAATCGCGATCACTTTGCGCCCCTTCTGTTCCAAGAGCGAAATCATTCCAAAAAATGCCGGGCTCTCAATCGCTACGATTTGCCCTGGTTCGCTACAGGCATCTATCGCTAAAGACAAGGCCTCCATGCATCCATTGGTGATCACCACCTCCGTGGGGCGGATGCAGACGCCCTTGGCGAGCATAAGACTCACAATCTCCTTACGCAAGGCGAGGGAACCCGCAGCGTGTGTATAGGAAGACAAAATGTGGGGCTGTTCTTCCAGTACCGCCTTGAGGTGACGCTGCAAGGCTTTGACCGGAAGAATGGAATCGGGGGGTATGGCACAATGCAAGGGGATGATGGCTGGGTTTTCGGCCAGAGCGAAAACCCTTCGGGTCAGATCGCCCGTGCGTGGCACCTGCACATGGCCATCACGAAAACCCTTGCTAGGATTGGGAAGCTTTGCATGTAATGGCGCGGCCACGAATACGCCGGATTTTTGCACGGTGCGTACCAAGGCTTGTTGTTCTAGTTGGGCATAGGCCTGTTGCGCAACAGACAGAGAGCAGCCCCATTGGCTACAAACGCTGCGCAACGAAGGCAAACGAGCACCAATGGCCATGCCTCCGGACCGGATGGCTTGCACAAAATGATCTGCGATTTGGGTGTATTTGTATTCCATCTGTACTGGTTAATATAGCCATTTCCTGTATCTGTACTGCACACTGTTTTCGGGATATTTTTGGGGTATATAAAGGAGATCATCATGAATACTTGGCTATCCTTAATTGTATTTGCCACCGCGGCCTGCGTCACACCAGGTCCCAACAACACCATGCTCCTGAGTTCGGGCATACGCTTTGGGTTTCGCAACTCTCTGCCTCATGTCGCAGGGATCATTGCAGGCCTTTGCTTGCTATTCTTGGCATCCGGTGCTGGCCTTGGGCAACTCTTTCAAGCAATGCCAGCATGGCGAAACACCTTAGAATGGATCGCCACCGCCTATATTCTATTTCTGGCTTACCGGCTTGCCACCGCGAGTCATTTCAAACTAGGCACCCCCCAGGGCGAAAGCGCCTGGACCTTTGGCCGGGCGCTTCTGTTTCAGTGGGTTAACCCTAAGGTATGGATTATGGCCATCGGCGTTTTCACCACCTGGTGTGACACAGCTCCTAGCCCCCTGCTGGTTTTGCAGATTACCGGAATCTATTGTGTAGTATGCCTGCCATGCATTGCATTATGGGTCATTAGCGGGCAAGCCATTCGCACCTGGATGGAAAACCCGCGCGCGTTCCGCGGGGTGCATGTGGGACTGGCTGGGGTGCTATTGATGGGATGGTTTGGGGTATGACGGAGAATCGTATTCCGTATACTTCTTCGCACTGCCCTTCGCCTTGTCAACAGGGTACTTTGCCGCATTCTTGGCGATTTTATCCGTGACAATTTGCGATACATCTAATCGATAATGATCTGCGATGAGGAATGCGTAGGCAAATACGTCGGCAAGCTCTTCGCGCACCTTGTCCAGATCGGCCTCTTCCGCTATTTTCCACAGAAAGCATTCTAGGAGTTCGGACGCCTCAATGCTGAGGCCGGTGGCTAAATCTTTAGGATTGTGGAATTGCTCCCAGTCGCGTTCATTGCGGAACTGGAGCAGGGCTTGGGTGATGGCTTGTATGTCGGACATGCAAAAGAATTTAGCACTCTATGCCCGCGAACCCAAGCCTATTGTACGGCCTAGGCCAAAGCCATGCGCGGGGATTCTTGACGATCCTTCAGAAGCGCCAACATATTTTCCTGACCAGATGCCTCCGAAGACTGAGCGATGGCGATGTTCACAGTTATGGGGTGTAAAATATCATCGCCCCCAGTCGCCTGAGCCATTGCCTTCTGAATTCGTTGCACAAAAATTTGCGCGCCGTCGCTTGTGGTCTCGGGAAGGAGTACAATAAAGGCCTCTTCATGCATACGGGCAGCCAGGTCGCTTCGTTGTAAAATGGCTTGAAGCGCAAAGCCGACTTGCCGTAAAGCCTCATCACTGACCGGATACTCAGGTTGGTGGTTGAGCTCAATGGATACTAGGGAAAAGACATGGGCATGACGTTTACTTCTTTGCCATTCCGTCTGCAGAAGACTATCAAACATATTCAATTACAAGAAATCTAGAAACTGGAGAATTAGATACAATTCAAAATGAACGAGAATATATAACTACCCGAAAGACATACAATGCAGGTAATGATTTTTATGAGGTATTGTCGAAGACGTCATTCGTTATT
>CAIRAY010000008.1 GCA_903876665.1 uncultured Fibrobacterota bacterium
CGTCGTCGCAGGCTTGCGAGTTCGGCCTTAAGGCCTGCTCGCGGGAACGAAAAGAAAATACAAGAGCCCTGGTCTTCGGACTGGGGCTTTTTTCGTGTACGGTCGTCTTGGGGGTGCGAGTTCGGCCTTTGGGCCTGCTCGGTTGGGGATAACAATCCGTCACCCTCGCGGGGTAATCCGTTCGTCACTCTCGTGGGGCAATCCGTTCGTCACCCTCGCGAAGGCGAGGGTCTGGGTTATCTGCACTCTGTTTGTCTTGCTATTATTTCTCCATGACCACGACAATCATTTCTTGCGATTTCGATAACACACAACATGCCAGAGCTTTGCCGTTTTTGTTGAACGAATACTGTAAGGATCTGCTGGGGTTTTCGCAGGAGCTTCCTCGCGAAAGCTTGGAACGCCTGATTCCTGGCTTGATGGCCCTTCCGCAGGCCTTTGCGCTGCTTGCGAGGAGGGGTGACGAGTTTGTGGGGTTTGCCATTTGCCTCTATGGGTTTTCCACCTTCAAGGGGCGCAGGCTGATCAACATCCACGACTTTGGTGTGCTACCCAAATTTCGTGGCCAAGGAATCGGAAAAAGGATTCTAAAAGAGATCGAATGCATTGCCAACAAAAATGACTGTTGCAAGGTCACCCTGGAGACCCAGGCCAACAATACCAAGGCCCGAAGCCTTTATGAATCCATGGGTTTCAACGGGCAACTGCTTGATGATTCGGCAGGTCAGCAATTGTTTTTGACCAAGACCTTGGGCTAAAATAGTTGACGCTCGCAAGCTATTCCATATCCTGGATGCCGAAAAAACGGATGTCGTCCAGCCAGAGTTCTGAACCCCAAACGAGAAAGTCGATGCTCTTGACCTGGTGCTTCACGGAGTCCCAGCCCGTGCCCCAGTCGTTGCGGGGCGCGAAATCGCTCATGCGCACCACATGGCGTGTCCATTCCGTGGTAAGAGGGTATTCGACATACGCCTTCAGCGCAAAGGATGGATTGGTGAAGTTTTCCAAGGAGAAGCTGTGCCGGTTGGATCCGTGACTCCAAAATTCTACCGAATCAAGCTCCGAAAAATCGTGTAAACCTTTGAGTTCGATTCCAATGACGACATAGTTTGTGTTCTCTTGAAAAGTGATGTGCAAAGCCTTGCCAGCTCGACCCAGATCGGCAGGGACAATAGCGGAATCAATGCCCTGGCTTTTTAAGGGCTGAGTCATCACGATCGTTGTAGTGGGCGCCACAAACCATTCATTGGTGGACGTTAACAGCAGGGAGCTGGCGTCGCCATCCTCAAAATCATCCAGCAAAAAGGAGATGGCCTGCACCGGCCCCGCGTCGACATGGGAGCCCGAAAGCACATTCACGGCGGCTTTGGCGAAGAGGGTGGCATGGTTTGAATCCGTTGTGGCAGAGAGGACCGTGAGCAGTCCTGCAGGTAGGCTGTCAAAGGAAAAATGCCCTAGGGAGTCTGTTAATGTGCTACGGGAAAGTCCCTTGATATAAACCTTGGTGGGGGCGATGGGGATCGCGCGGGCGATGGATCCTTCCAATGTTCCTGGTTTTTGGAGTCGATATATCGTCAAATTCCTTGGGGTGGGAGGTAAAGAATCGGTGGTGTCGGAAATGGTCATCCAGTTCCCATTCAAACTCGCTTCGATACGGTATTCCCCTTGGCGCATGGAGTCGGAATAGAACACGCCGTTGTTGTCGGTGACGGTATCCAGGCAAAGATTGTGAGCGGTACCACAGGTGTCGCCTTCAACCCAGGAAGCCGGGCGAATCCGCACGCGGGCATTGGCTGCGGGACTTCCCTCCGAGGTCAGGATGCGGGCCGAAATGGCATTGGTGGTTTCGACCCCGCTATTGTCGTTGCCTGCTTGCTGCTGGGTGGCGCAGGAATGCAATAAAATGGATATGAAAAATCCATATAATAGTCTTGCATTCATGCTTCGGTTCCTTTGCGCAAGGTTAATGGGAATAGTTGCATGTTGAGCTGGAAAACTTCGCGCTCCCCGGTGGATTCACTGGAGAATTTCAGGATGCTTTCGCGTAGGGTTTTGATGCGGTCGCGAATGATGGGAAGATCTTTGGGGTTCAGGGTCACGCTGACACTGGAAATGTCGCGTAGCTCGGGAGGGTGGCGCTCCAGGGATTCCATGGCGAGCTTCATCGTTTCACGCTGAAATTCGCGAATCGCCACCGGGCGAATTTGCTCGGGTCCTGCCGAAATGTAGGTGTCGGTGAGTTCGAGGGCATTACGGTTGTTTGTGCGTAAAAGTCCAAGCCGTAACAAAAGCGCGATGGATGCTTCGGCCTCGCTTGGGGGCAACGAGGGGCTTAAACGGTTCCCCAGGGATGCTGCCGAGGTGTCTGAATCTTTGAGGGCAATCAGGGAGCGAATGGGAATGTGCTGCCACTGCTGGAACAAGGCCAGCTGGTCCTTGGCGAGCTTAGTGGTTTGAAAACCCTGGATTTCGAGAAGCTTGCTGTAATGGCGCGCCCGGCTTTTATCCGTGCGGGCTTTGCAAAAATCGACCAGGCAACGGAAGTATTCCTCTTCCCGGCCACTGAGATGTAAAAAAGCCACGAAGGTATCTACGGACTTGCCGGAGAGGTGTCCTTGACCTTGAAAAATGCGGACGAGGAATCCGGCATCGAGATCCGTCTTGGTGCCGATGAAGCGATAGCTGAAAAACGCGTCGGAACTCTTGCGTTCCTCGTAATAGTCTTTGAGGTATTCGCGATAGTCCCAGTATGTCAGAATAGGTTTCACAGTACTAATCTATGCTCTGCAAAAGAAGATTGCAAATCAAGAGGGCCAGGAGCTGTTGCCAGGATGTCAACGGAATCCCCCTTCCGGCAGGGGTGAGATGCAAAATCGGCTAATAGATTCTCCATAAGGGTCGCGTTCGGGAAAATTGTTCCAAAAAATGGGGTGAAGGTTATGATGAGATTACTGCAGAACTTGGGTTTGGTTGTCCTGTTTATCGGATTATTCACGCTGGGCGAGGCCCAGGTATTTATTGCCAATGGGAGCTTTGAACGCGGAGCATCCCTGTGGACGAATCTTGCGCAAGAAGGAGGCGTGGCCACCTATACTTATGCGACTTCAGGAGCGCAGGATGGAAGCAATTATCTGAGTGCAAACGTACAGACCTTGGGTACCAATGCATGGAGCGTGCAGTCCATTTCCCAAACCATCCATCTGGTCGCTGGAAATACCTATCGGATTTCCTTTTATGCAAAAGCGAATGTTGCGGGGAAGCAACTTCGTGCGGCACTCCAGAATGTCTCCTACGCAGCCAAGGATTTTACCCTGACGAGCGCCTGGACCCAGTATACCTGGGACATTACCCCCACGGAATCCAATCTTACCCTCCGCTATCACTATTTCAAAGCCGGTGTATTTGACCTGGACCATGTGAAGATCAGCCTGGTTACAGCGGTGAATACGCCCCCTGCCTGTGTGCTGACCGCTCCACAAATGAACGCCTATTTCCAGGCAGGCTCCACCGTAACCCTACGCGCCTATTCCACCGATTTCGGGGGCACGGGAGGAGCGGGAACGGTGGCAAAAGTCGAGTTCTTCAATGGAGCCACGAAAATTGGGGAAGCCACCAGCGCAGTTAACAACACCTTTAGCCTTTTGTGGACGGGCCTTGCCACGGGTTCTTATGTCATCACCGCCAAAGCCACGGATAATTTGGGTGCGACCTTCACCTCGGCGGGCGTCATTGTGCAGGGGGGTGCAGGCGCGGTGCAGGAAGTCGGCATGAGTGCGGGAAAGAGCAAGTATTTAGCCAATCTCAACGGCTACAGCCGAACGGACTTTTTGAATTATTGGAATGGGGTGACCGCAGAAAATGCCTGCAAATGGGGAAGCGTAGAGGGGACACGGGATGTCATGAATTGGACCAGCGCCGATGCCGCCTACAATTTTTCCAAGAATAATAATCTCATGTTCCGTTACCATGCCTTTGCCTGGGGGAGCCAATACCCAAGCTGGATCACGACTCTGACCCCCGCAGAATTCAAGGCGGAAATGGAGGAATATATGGCTGCGGTGGCAGCGCGTTACCCCTTGCTTGACCAGATTGATGTCCTCAATGAGCAGCTGGGCACCCATGCCGGCGGAACACCTTACTTCCGTGATGGCCTAGGTGGCACGGGGGTTACAGGGTACGACTGGCAAATCTGGCTATTTGAAAAGGCCCGCGAATATTTCCCCAACGCCAAGCTCGTGCTCAATGACTATGGGTTGGAGAACGACGCCAACGCCATCAACACCCAACTGGGTCTGATTGCTGCGCTTCGGGATCGAGGGTTACTTGATGGTTTTGGAACGCAGGCTCATTGCTTCAATTTGGATGGATTTGCCACAAACCCGGCCCTGTTGAAGACGCGCATGGATTTGATGGCAACGGGTGGCTTGCCTATTTATGTGACGGAGCTTGATCTGAAGGGCTCGGCGACCACGGAAGCCACCCAGCTTACCTCGTACCAGAATGTGTTTCCGGTGTTGTGGGAGCACCCCGCGGTGGCAGGCATTACCCTCTGGGGCTATGTGGAAAAATCGACCTGGATTGCGGGTTCTGGGATTTTGAATCAAGATGGAACGGAGCGCTCCGCGATGGTCTGGCTCAAAAGCTACTTGAATGGGAGGCCAGATGTCGGGTATCCTTATACGATTTCATCCAGTTCCAGTGCGGTGGTTTCCAGTTCGAGTCGGGTAGCGTCCTCCAGCTCGATAGCCGTTCCTTCTAGCTCCAGCGTTGCTGTTTCCAGTTCGAGTCGGGTAGCGTCCTCTAGCTCCACAGCAGAACCAGTAGCGCTGATTCATGTGATGCCAAATGATCGCGCTTTTGCATACAAAGTATTTGACCTCTTTGGGAAGAGCCTGGGAGAATTCCGTTCCTGGCCACACTCCCTCCCTCCCGGACGATATATTGTGAAGGCCTACGGAGAGAATGGGCGCATGCTGAATGCAGGTGTTTATGGGGCTCAATCATTGTGATAGTTTGGTCGAGAGCGAAGCGAGAGACCATTTTCGATCGTCGGAGCGTAGCACCGGCGTGCATTGCGCTTTGCGCTAACGGTATTGGATTTCATCGGCCAACGGCCGATGTGGTTTTTCAGGAACGAAAAAATCCCAGCACGCAAATGCCGGGACCGTGGTTTACATACTGGGGAGCGCGGAATGAGACGCCAGTTTCTGGGGTGACAACATCACGGTACAAGGTTGACACTTAGAGCTGTGTATGGGTGACCCCATGGGCAGCGTCGCTTATTTCCCCAGCGACTTCATGCGTTCGAATGCTACGACAGGAGCGTGGTGGTGGTGCCACGGACCATGAGCCCTGTAGAAAAAATGTCTGCGAGGGTCTGAGCCTGAATCCCGTTGCACAGGAAGGCAAGGAAAACCAGTGGCTGGCCAAGGAATTTGAAAAGGCTCATGGGAGGAATCCATTGTATTCTGCTTGGGTCTGCAATCTTTGGCTGCTTCCCACAGGAAGCGCTCGCGGGCTGGTTTCCTCTTCTCCGGGGTTATCCACCGAATGATATTTAGGCCATATACCCCACCCAAGGAGTTTTCATGAAAAGACAATTGCTTACAGCCATTCTGTTACTGGTCGGACTATCCACCATGGCCCTTGCCGCAACGAACCCCAACCGGGTCACCATCAAAGGCAAGAACTATTACCTGAACGGCATCAATGTAGCCTGGGACAAATGGGATGGCGATCTGACTCAATACGATTCCACAAAATTCGAATCGATGTTCACCGAATTGGAAAGCATTGGTGCCAATTCCATTCGTTGGTGGTGGTTTATTGATGGCCTGGGTCAGCTGACTTTCAGTGGAAACAATGTCCAACCTCTCGATCAGGCTATTTTCACCAACCTTGACCAGGCCTTTCGGCAAGCCGCCCGTCATCATATTTTGATCATGCCAAGTCTCCTGTCTTTCGACATTAAAAACTCCGGAAAAACCTCCCTGGTGACCGATACCGTGGCCACGAATGCCTTTATCAACAATGTGGTCAAACCATTGGTGCTGCGCTATGAGGATAGTCCTGCCATGGGCATTTGGGAAATCATGAACGAAGGCGAATGGTTGCTCACCACCGAAGGTGGAACCGTTGCCATGGCGGACTTCCAGAGGTTCCATGGCAAGGTCGCTGCGGCCATCCATGCCACTAAGCCAAACGCTCTAGTGACCACAGGGTCGGGGATGTACAAATACATGATCACTGGTGGAAATAAATTTTCGGATGCGGCTCTCAAGGCCGCTGCGGGCAATGATCCATTGGCGAAGTTCGATGTGTATCAGACCCATTACTACAGCTGGATGCATGGCACGGGCTGGACCTATGAGCCCTGGGCAAAAACTTCCACGGAGTGGCTCCCCGAAGGAAAGCCGATCCTTATTGGCGAATTTCCCATTCTGGGTGAAGTCGGACGCTGGACGGGCATGGATATGCATGTGAAATCTGTGGATAAAGGCTATGCAGGTTCTTTCGGTTGGGCCTACTTCGACAACCGGGCCGATAAGGTGGGTTACTGGGTGGATGCCAAGCCTTGCATGCAGGCCATTTCTACGCTGATTCCGGCCGCCATGATCGGGGAAACAACAACCCCAATCTTGAACTCCATCAAGCCATTACGTGCCTCGGGTTCCCCTGCCACGGTATTCTTTAGCAATGGACAGCTACTGGTCAAGTCCACAAGTGGGAAATCCATGAATCTCCAGGGAAACCTCGCTCAGCCTTGAGCAATGGGGTATATTTCTAACATCGTGTCATGCCCACTATTTCTCCCCGCATAGGCGGGGGGATCACCGTTGCTGGGTGAATGCATTAGCAGGCTTGGTGCGGTGATGGCCCTTCCGGCCATGACAAATTTGTGGGCTGCCATTCCGCCAATTATTGTTTCCTGAGATTACAAAATGAAAACAAGACCCGATGCTTTCGCATATACCGATTTCCGTCAGTTCCTACTGGACCTGGCGGAGTGGAAGCGTGGCGAAGCATCCGGGTTTTCCTTGCGCCAATGGTCTAAGCTTGCGGGCCTTGGATCCTCCGGGACCTTGTCGAAAATTTTGCAAGGAAGCAAGGTCCGGTCCGAGACTCTGCATAGTATTTGTGAAGCCGCCCTGCTCAATGACCGGGAAATCCAGCATGTACTTGGGCTTGCGGCCTTCAACCAAGCCGAGACCCACGACGCGCGCAGCGCCGCTTTTGCCCGTTTGCAACGTGCAGCTCCGCTCTCGGCCATTACCCAGGATTCTTCTTCCCTTCGTTTGTATGCAAAATGGTACCATGTCGCCATTTTGGAGCTTTTGCATTTCAAACCGTTTAGTGGGAATTATTCGCTCCTCGCAGCTCAGCTCGATCCTCCCATTACTCCAGCCGAGGCTCAGGAATCTATGCAACTTTTGCAGGAGCTTGCGCTAGTCCATAAGACCGCACAAGGGATCCGTCGCGCCCACAACGCGAGTCTGACCACCGGACCCCATGTGCAGAGCCTTGCGGTCGACACCTTTCAAATGGCAACCCTGGATCTTTCGCGTCGCGCCGTGCAGCAAATTCCCCGCCCGAGCCGCAACATCTCTACTTTGACCTTCAGCTTGGCCCAGGCCGATTTTGCCCTCCTTGAGGAGGAGGTTCGCAACTTCAGAAAAACCCTCCTACGCCTTGCCAAACAGAGTAAAAAAGAAGATACTGTCTATCAGGTGAATATTCAGATGTTTCCTCTGACGCGCAAAACTAGCCCGGGCAAGTTATGACAAAAACAGAATCGCTCTGGATCCTTATGCTCCTTGGGGTCTTGGCGCTTTTGAATTCCTGTGATCGCAACCCTCAGCATGCTGGTGGAGGGGTTGAAACCGAGACCCTGCAAGGCATTGTGGCCACAGTCTCTGGAACACCCGTCCCGGGTGCCCGCGTTTATCTTTATCAGGCCCTTGTTTCAAATCCGACCGATTCGACTCTTAGCCAAGAAGATGGGACCTTCGCCTTTGATTTGTCCCAAACCCCCGGACAAGTTTGGGATGTGCGGAGCCAAAACAAAACCCGCGATACGATCTCCGTTTATGGTGGATGGGTATATGCGGGAGTCCCAAAACCCATTTCCCTTATTCCCCAAAAAGGGCGTACGGTTCGTTTGAATCTTAAGGATAGCGAGGGTCAATTGGCCCACGGCCAAATTCAAGCATTGTTCCCCCCTTATGCCACTGCTTATGATTCCACGGGCTCCGTTGAATGGAGCAATCTTCCCGCTGGATCTCTGTGGTTCCGGGTCGTCTCCTCTGCTCGGGACACTAGCTTGCATCTTATTTCCGCGACAAGCCCGGACATCACTTTAGATGTAACCCAAAATGCGATACTCCTTGACGATTTTGAAGCCTACACCGGTCGCACCAGGCTGGGAGAAATCCTTGGCGGTGGCTGGTGGTGGAGCGTGGACGATCGCGAGGACGGTGGAAAGAGCCAGGTATTGCCTGCGGGAATTGAAGCCAGCCAGTGGAGTGGAGTGAGCGCGTTCCATGGCCATGATGGTTTGGGAATGGGGGTTTCCTTCCAAATTGAACCCGCAACATCGGGGTGGGGCGCGGTGGGATTCTCCTTGGGCCGGCGTTCCTACGACCTGACCCGGATGGACAGTCTGGTGTTTTGGATGCGAAGCGACGCAGTGCTTCGTCTTGAGTTTGTCGCCGATACGGTGAGGGCGCTTGAGGATTATGGAAATCCAAGCCTATCTTTGTCCGCTCAATCCAAATGGACTCGTGTAGTGGTTTTGCCGACAGGCCTTTTGCCAGTGCCAGGAAGCAAGGCTGCACGAGCAGGGGTAGTGTGGAGCGATTGCGTCAGCGGCATCAGTGCCATTCAATTCTTAGCCCCGCGTAATGCGATGCTCGAGGTGGATGACATCTGGTATTACGGGAATATGGATTGAGTGGATTGAGCTTCGGTCATTCCCTATGCAAACGGGATTTGTTCCTACAGGTCTGATCGAGTCCAGCGTTATCACTCCAAAAATCCTCATTGCAATACCTTGCAAAGATAAAAATGCGAAAAGAATCCTTTGTTAGGAAATTTGGTGGATATTTACAGCCACACAGTCTACGAAGGAATTCAGATGAAAGCACTTATCTTGATGCTGTTCGCCACAAGTCAGCTAATGGCTGCCCTCCCCCAGCGAGTCCTTGTAGGCTATTGGGAAAACTGGAATTCCATGACGCTGACCCAGATCCATAGCGCATACAATGTAATCCAGCTGGCTTTTGCCACCACCAAGGGGAGTAGCAACTATGATATGGAATTCCTTCTTCCGTATCCCTACACCACGACGACCTTCAAGGCGGATATCGCGACATTGCACTCCCAGGGGAAGTCCGTAATCCTAAGTATCGGTGGCGCAGCTGACCCGGTGATTCTCGATAGCCCCACTGCTGTCAGTACCTTTGTTGCCTCAATGAACGCGATTTTTGTGCAGTATGGGGACGCATTCGATGGAATCGACATCGATTTTGAATCCACTTCTCTCGCTGTAGGCACGTGGACCATGTCCGCACCTTCCCAGGTCCAGTTGAATATTATCGGATCAATCCGCACCATCATGAAGGATTACCGCACTCGCACCGGGAAGAAAATGGTACTCACCATGGCACCGGAAGTCGTGTACCTTGAAGGCGGGCTATCCGCCTGGCAGTCTACAAATTCCAACGGTGGTGCGTATTTACCCATTATTGACGCATTAAGGGATTCTATCGACCTATTGCATCCTCAATACTACAATGCTGGCGGTGCTGGGGCTGGTGTTGTTGCCCGTGATAATAGCATCTATTATGACACTGGTGATCCTGATTTCTTGACATCTCTCACAGAAACGACGATCAAAGGTTTTACCCTAGTTAACGGCAAAGGCACCTTCTCGGGATTTCCGTCGTCCAAAATGGCCATCGGACTGCCTGCCCATAGTTGTAACACAGCAGCAGGAACAGGATACGTGAAGCCTGACAGTATCAATCTTGCTCTGCATTATCTGCGCGGTGAAATCACCAAGCCAGCTAATTTCAGTTACACACTTACACAAAGCTATCCAGATTTTCGCGGTCTTATGACATGGTCGATCAATGAAGACGCGCTCGCTTGCAGTGGTGTTTGGAGTTTTGCCCTGAACGCTGCATTGCAGTTATCATCAAGCTCATCGTCGTCATCGTCAAGTGCCATTAGCAGCTCGAGCATCCAGGTGTCATCATCCAGCGCAACCATTCTGTCGTCAAGCTCCGCAGTGCCCACAAGGATTGCTGTGGTTTCACCCTCAGATGTTCGAATTCCTCGGATAACCATGACTCATTCTGGTTTGGAAATCAGCTCGACGAACAGCGACATTGAGTATTATGTTGTTCGTAAAGCAGATGGGGGTGTTGTAGCTCAGGGCCTTGTTTTTCCCATTCAAGGGATATGGCGCACAGAACTTGGAGCCTCGGTTATCCGAGGAAATTACTGGGTACAGCTTACCGGAAAAGGCTATAATCAGGCATACCCTGTTGTCGTGAATCACTAGCTTAGTGTCGAGACGAAGTAGGAATTGAGGTCGGGTGGAACCCTCTTCATCTCGGTAATCATCGTAGGGATGTTGTCCCACAGGTACACTATGTCCTCGAAGTTGTGGCTCGAACGCAGGTCTTTCCATCCACGCGAGAGGACGGCTTTCATCTTCGATGCGATGAACCAAGGCAACTCGAACAGTTTGATGCACAGTCCGTTTTGCAGATGCACGGTTTTGGGATGGGACATCGCAGGTTCGTACCACCTGTTGGTGAAGCCAAGGTCTTTTGACTTTGCGCTCAGGATCTCCACTCTGCAACCTTCATACAGCCATCTGCACATTGGCGCGCCCTTGGACATATCGTGACGCTACATAGGCAGAAGATGGATAGAAACAGAAAAAGGAGTTTGTCCCAAATCCGTCCCACCAAAATGGTACGAATCTGGAACAACTCCTTATTCTATATAGGGTTACGGTGTAACCCTTACCGGAGGATGAGGGACTCGAACCCCCAAGCGGTCACCCGCGGCGGTTTTCAAGACCGCTGACTTACCAATTAGCCTAATCCTCCCCGAGCACACAACTTAAAAATGCAAGAGACCTTTCGTCAAGTCGAGCTTCTTGCGAGCCCCAGATCCTCGCCTTTGCGAGGATGACCGGAACTGGATGCGGTTTTCAAGACCGCTGACTTGCCACCTCGAGCATCATGGATGATGCGAAGGAGCTGAACGGAACGTTCAGCCCGTAGGGTCCGTATCATGGATGCGGAGGACCATTAGCCAAATCCTCCAAAATGCAAGAGAGCTTTCGTCAAGTCGAGCTTCTCGCAAGCGGAGCACCAGGGACTCCCTAAAGGGATCACGTCGCACTAAACGCTGAAGCGTCAAGTGCGACGCCATCGAATCCCCCAAGCGGTCACCCCCGGAGGTTTTCAAGACCGCTGACTTGCCACCTCGAGCATCATGGATGATGCGAAGGAAGAAACCTCCCAATCAGATCGAATTTCAAGGTATTGGAGCCTTCGCCCCTCTGCCTTTTAATCGGCTGGATTCTAACGGAGCTTGCCGAGCTGGAGGGGTTTTCAGAGCTGCTGCTGGATTGGGCCGGGACGGCTGTGTAGAACTCTTTGACGACACTAAACAATCCCCAGCCGGAATTGTTATTTGCCTTGACCCTCCAGTAGTAGCTGAGTCCTTCTTCCAGGCCGGTTGGGGTAAAGACCGTGTCTGCAACGGTCGTGTCCCGGAAGGGCGTCCTAAAGGAGGAGGATGTGTCCAGTTCGACAGTATAACGAAGTATGGCTGGCGAGGCCTCAAACCAGGTCAGCGTCAGGCCTGCAAGATCGACGGTATCCCCATCACTGGGAGTCCGGGTGAGTACCATGGAGGGTTGTGGATGTTCGGTGGTGAAGCTCCAGACAGGACTCCATGCCCCATTCCCGGCCTCATTTGATCCTCGGACTCTCCAGTAATACGTGCTGTTTTTGTCCAGTCCCACCACCGTTTCTCCAGTGTCTGCAAGGCCATCCAGATCGACCAGTGGTGCGGGCAGGGTGGAGGATAGGCCAACCTGGAGCTGGTAGCTGGTGGCGCGGGGCGTAGAGGTCCACTGGAAATCAGGCTGGGGGGAGGTAGCTTCAGCGAAGTTTACGGGGCCAACGAGGATTGTTGCTGCAGGGAGAGCAATAAGGGTAGTGAAGCTTCGCACCTCGGACCAAGGGCCAATGCCCCCTGCGCTGGTCGCCCGGACTCTCCAGTAGTACTTGGTCAAATTCAATAAGCCCGAAACCTGTTTGGCGGTTGTGGGTGCCAGAATGCCGGCTTGATCCACAGTCAAGGTTCCCATCAGGGAGTCAGTTCCGACTTGGATCTGGTAGCTATCGGCGGGGACCGCATCGTCCCAATTCAAGGTGGGCGAAATGGAGATGCGAATGGCATGGTCGGCAGGCGAAGCAAGAAGTGGAGCGGGTGACGGCACAACGACGGTGGTCAGGGACCATGGACTTGACCAGGCGCTCACTCCCCCGTTGTTCTTTGCCCGAACTCTCCAGTAGTAGGTTGTGTTGTATGTGGCTGCACTCATTTGCAGGCTGAGTGAGGTGAGGTTTGAGTCGTTGACGAGCAAGGTGCCAAAGGAGGCCGCCGTGGAAGTTTGGATGTGATAACTTTGGGCGCGAGCTGACGCGGACCACTGGAGCGTGGACTTGAGTGCGGATCCTGTCGCATTGTTATTGGGAGACAGAAGGAGGGGGACTTCGGGTGCCGCCACAATGGTCCGGAAACTGCGGGAGGTGGACCATGGGCCCGCACCGCCCACGTTGGTGGCCCGGACTCTCCAATAATAGGTGGTGTAATTCGAGAGGCCGTTAATGGTTTCCAGTGTGTCCATGGACTCCAGTGACTGCAGGATGGTACTGAAATTTGAGGAGGGCGTCACCTGGAGTTCATAGGTGGCCGCCCGGAGGGCGCTATTCCATTTGAGTTGTGCTTGGACGCTCAAGCCCGTAGCTGAGGCGGCAGGGCTTTCCAGCGTCACCTGGGCTGGCGCAGCCACCAGGGTCGTTAAGGAACGGGCCGTGCTCCAGGGGCCAGTTCCCGTGGCGTTGATGCCGGCGACGCGCCAATAGTAGGTTGTGCCATTGGCGAGGCCGGAGATTGCTTTGGATGTTCCAGAGAGGCCACTGGACTGGTGGGCAAAACTGGTGAATGCATTGCTTGTGCTGACTTGGAGTGTATAGGTCGCAGCGCCTGTCGCAGCGCTCCAGGAGAGCGTCGGGGCAATGGAGACTTGTGTTGCGTTTCCGGCCGGCAAGCTGAGGGCCGGGGCTTCTGGCAATGCCTGAACCGTCCGGAAACTCCGGACTATGGACCAAGGGCTGTTGGTGTTCCCCTGCACGGCGCGGACTTTCCAGAAGAAGGTGGTCGCATTATTGAGGCCGCTCAAGGTCTTGGACGTCACTGTAAGGCCAGTGAGGTTGGTGGGTATGGTGGCAAAGGTGGAGTCGGTGGAAACCTGCAGTTGGTAGCTGGTGGCACCGGTGCTGGCTTGCCAGACCATTTTGGGAGAAGTGCTAATGCCCGTTGCATCGTCGATCGGAGAGGTGAGGACAGGTGCTGCGAATGTCGCTGTCTCCATGTAGCGGTAGTTGAAGCGGCTATTGGGGGCCGCGTCGCCCTTGGTGTAGAAATCGTGGACAGTTCCTGTGGCAGGAATGTTGTCGGCCCATTTGAAGTCAAATTTGAGCAGGCCCTTGGATTCGGCGACGCCCAGCAGGTTGCGAGGCACCGACAATTGCAACTCTTTGCCGTTATAGGAAAGTGTCGCTTCGCCCACGGAGGTCCAGCTCCAGGCCCCATTGTTCTTCTCGATGGAACCTTTCCAGACCGCTCCTTCCTTGCGGATAGTCCTGAGGAGGAGGTAGTCGTAGCCCTGCCACCCGGTGGAGTACCCTTGGTCGGTATTTAGATAGAGGAGCATCCAGTTTGCGGAAGTCAACGGGTCGGTCAGATTGCCTTGTGTGCGTGCGTAGAAATAGAGGTTGGTTGCATCGCGAGTCACTTTGGTAATATCAATGTCGTTCCTCCCGCTCGTGTCTTTATAGGGAGTTCTGCCATCGATGCTTGAGGAGTTCCGGTCGGAGATGTCGTTCAGGTCATCCCAGTAGGTTGGGGTCACCGAGGCCCACGCGGTCAGGCTGGATCCCATGGTGAGTTGCTGTGGGGCGCTAGTAGTAGGTATGGCCCGGGATCCCTTATGCCGCCTTGCGTTGGAGGTGAACTGCATGTAGTAATTGTCTTTGTAGGCCCCTGCAATCGGTTCGACCTCCCGGCCATATTCCTGGTTGAAGAGGGCGATGAAATAATCGTCTCCCGTCACAGTCATGGTGCCCGCAAAATTCACGAATGGTCCGCTGTCGCTGGTAATGAAGTGCTGGGCCTTGAATTCGTTCCAGCCAGAATTGAAAACGACCTGAGGGTCGGTCCCCAAGGCGCGGTCCCAGCATTCCTGGAAGTAGAGTCCCTTGCCGCTCAGGCTTCGGTCCGTGGGCAGATAATTGGCGTCATGGGCTGGTTGTACGCCATTCGAAAAACTTCTTCCGATGTTGCCATTGACACGGTAGCCGGCACCTACGGCCATGAACTCAGGCTGGTCGGTACTTGTGTGCCACGATGCCCGCTGGGGGCACTTGTCGAGAAAGGGCCATTTGTCCTTTCCGTCGCCCCATTCCGCATCGGTAAAGGCCCAGGACTCGCGCCAGGTGAAAAAGTTTTTGATGGTTGTTGAAAACTTGTAGTTGGGATTTCCCATCATTAAAGGTTTGCCCTGCCATTGGAACCAGATGCCCGGGTACTTGTTGTTGGAAAAGATGGTCTGGAAGAGAAGAATAACGACATTGCTGTCATTGGTCATGGGAACAAGGAGAGGGGTCCGCCCGCCTTCGGCGCGGATGCGGGTGTAGGTCGAACAAATGGCTGCGAGCTCCTCATCGTGAATCTGGGAGTTCGAGAGGTCGAGTGCGATGAAGTCAACTCCTGCGTCGGAGAGCCACTGGGCATGACGACGGATGACCCATGGGTCGGTACTGCGATAGTAGCCGAGCAGCGGTTCCGTGGTGTAGTGAAAGGCCGGTGAAGGACCCCATGCGGGATTGGCTGGATTCGCCGCGAGGATCTTGGTGTTGTCGTAGATGGCGCGCTGATCGTGCCAAATGTGATAAAAGGACCCCACAAAGCGATCCGCCCGTGCAGGACCCGTCTGCGTCTGGGTCGGTGTAGAGCGACCCAAGTCATCTGAGCTCACCCAAGTGTCCGACCAGACGTCCCTGGCGCTTGGTGATGTATACAGTGCAAACATGGCAAGAATAACTACGAGCCATCCCTTCATAAATCCTCCAATCTTTCCATGAAAAGAAAGCCCGCATGAATGCGGGGACTCCTTCCAAACCCAGATAGAAAACTAGATGAAAAAAACCTTAGGGGATATGCAGAATTGATAAATATCGCGAAACAAGCGAATCACTAATGTCCAAAACAATTGGCAAAAGGCACAAAACAGCCCCCAATCAAGTCAATCATGTCTACAGGCCAATAACACCAATGGTCTAACGAGTTTAGATTAGATTGTTTTGGACAGTAGTGCAAGCGAATGATTATTCCGTAATCCAGCCCAGGGTCTTGTCGACGATTTCCTGCAGGGAGATCAGTTCGAAATCCTTTTGCTTGCGGAGCTTCCACTCCACTTTGCCTTCGGCGAGGCCTTTGGCGCCCACGCTGATGCGGCAGGGGATGCCCCAGAGGTCGGCGTCCTTGAACTTGACGCCAGCGCGTTCGGGCCGGTCATCATAAAGGACATCCACACCGGCGTCCTGAAGATCCTTGTAGAGCTTGTCGGCTGCCTGCATCACGGGCTCGTCCTTGGCCAGCGACACCACCAGAACCTGGAAGGGCGCGATGCTCTTGGGCCAAATGGGGCCCCAGTCATCGTGGGATTGCTCAATGACCGATGCCATGAGGCGGCCCACGCCGATGCCATAGCAACCCATGATGGCGGGTTGTTGCTTTGAGGACTCATCAAGGAATTTTGCACCCATGGATTCGGAGAACTTGGTGCCGAGCTTGAAAATGTTGCCTAGTTCGATTCCACGGGTGCTGGTGAGATCCTTGCCACAGGAAGGACAGCCACAGCCACTGTCGGCCTGGGCGAGGTCGGCGACTTCATAGCCTGGAGTAAAGTCGCGGGCTGGAACGCAATGGGCGTAATGGAAGCCTTCTTCGTTGGCGCCGACCACCACATCCTTGGCACTGGCGAGAGCTTCGTCAATGATGACACGGGTTTGGGTGCAGCCAATGGGCGAGCCATAGCCGGGAATCATTCCGGACTTGCGGATCAGGGCGTCATCGGCAGGAACCAGCAGCTTGGCTTTGAGCAGGTTGCGCAGTTTGACTTCGGAAATTTCCAGATGGCCGGGTACCAGCGCGGTCACGAGTTTTCCGTCCACATCGAAGAACACGCATTTTGCCGTGGCTTCAGCGGGGATTCCCAGGAAGGTGCTGACTTCTTCAATGGATTGCTTGGAAGGCGTGGCAACTTTTTCCAGGGGCAGATCTTTGCCCTGGTATGGTTTGCGGGCGAAGGTGGCGATTTCGCGGTTGGCCTGCAGGCCACAATGGTTGCAGAGAATCAAGTAATCCTCTCCATTGGGGGTGTCGAGCATGAATTCGTGGGCAACCTTTCCACCCATGATTCCGGTGTCGGACTGCACGACTACGGGTTCGATCCCGACTCTGCGGAATATGCGCACATAAGCGTCGTAGACGCGCTGGTAATACTGGTCCAGGTCTTCCTGGGTCGAGTGGAAACTGTAGGCATCCTTCATGATGAATTCGCGGACGCGGATCAGGCCACCACGGGCGCGGGCTTCGTCGCGGTACTTGATTTTGAACTGATACAGCATAAAGGGAAGTTGCTTGTAGGAGCTGAGAACCGAGCGAACTAGGTCGGTGACAGCTTCTTCGTGGGTCATGGCCAGCACCATGGGGTGCCCCGTGCGGTCCTTGAAGCGCAAAAGTTCTTCGCCAATGATCTGGTAACGGCCGGATTCGGACCACAGCTCGGCGGTTTGTACCAGGGGAAGATCCATTTCCAATCCACCCACCTCGTTCATTTCGGTGCGAATAATGTCCTCAATTTTCCGCAGTACCCTTAGTCCAATTGGCATTATGGAATAAATTCCTGTGGACGATTGCTTGATGAATCCGCCCCGGAGTAGGTAAATGTGGGACTTTAGGGCTGCGTCCGAGGGCGCTTCCCGGAG
This sequence comes from uncultured Fibrobacterota bacterium, assembly GCA_903876665.1. Lineage (GTDB taxonomy): Bacteria > Fibrobacterota > Fibrobacteria > Fibrobacterales > Fibrobacteraceae > CAIRAY01. Next base: position 17,364 of record CAIRAY010000008.1, read on the forward strand.
GGTATTGAAGAAGAAATTGGATACTTTCATCCCCCGAATTTAGCCATTTATGCAGGAAGCAACAAAAGGCGGTTGATCTTCCCCAGAATAATGATAAAATTGGCGAAAGAGGCTCTTATTGATGACTGAAATCTGTCCCATCTCCGGTCTTCCCATTATCCGCAACCCGGCTTGGATGCGCATCCAGCTTGATCGGGAGTATTGGGCGGATTACCATTTTTTGGGAAATTCCATCATGGTGGCCAAAGCCTACGGCCGGGTGACGGCTGATGGTGTTCGTAAGGCTCTTGAAGTGGAAGCGGTCCTGATCAAGGAAAACTTGGACACCAGTCGAACTTGCATCTTCTTAATCGATGTTTCGACCATCACCACGATCGAGCATGGTGGGCGGAAGGCCCATCGGGATGAGCTGGTCGCCAAGCGCAAGACCTTTTACACCGTTATCTATTACAACGCGAGCTTGTTGTTAAAATTCACCATTTATGCGGGTCGCAAGATCCACCTGGTGGAGCGCACCGTCGAGGTGGTGGACAAACAAGAGGATGCCATCCGGCTTGCCCAGTCCATCATACAGTCCCAGGATTTATTGCATGCCCTGGAGATCGTGGATCAAGAGGGATTCCGTCAAGCTCCTCAATGTTCCGTGAAAGATGAAAAGGGATCTGTGGAAGTCCGTTTGGTCGGAAGCTCGATCCTTCATTTTTTACCCAAGGGGGCCGTGGGCGCGGAGCTCATGAATGCAATGCTCGCTGATTTGGTCGATGATTCGGGTCTTCGCATCGGAAATCCACGAATTATTTTGGGGGTGATTGATTTTGCCCAGTGTGATTCGATTTCAAGTTCTGTCCGCAGTAAGTTTACCCAGACAATTGTAGCATTGAATCAGCGGGTACCCGTGATCGCAGCGGTGAATGTGAATGTAACCCCCGTCTGGTATGCCGTTATTCAAATTGCCCGGTTCGCGGTACCCTTCAAGGTGGTCGTTGCTCCAAAGAATGCAGATTTGGCCATAGAACTCCGCAAGATTGTGGAGGCATTTGTCAAAAACCTGGTCGGTAAATCCTTCATCGCCCCTCAGGCCAAAGATTCGGCAGAAACTCGGCTACTTGGGTTCCTTGCCAGCGTGAGCTGGAATATCCCAGGAGAACTCGAATTACCATCTAAACTATCGAAGAATGATTCTCTTTTGGATGTCTACGAAGCCATCGCGGTGATCAAGAGGGACTTTGACGAGGTGATTCAATCGCGCTTGGTCATGGAGGGTGATTTGCGACGCCTTGCGGAGGAAGCGGAGGCCGCCACCAAAGCAAAAACCCAGTTTCTTGCGAACATGAGTCATGAAATCCGTACTCCTCTGAATGGCGTGATCGGTATGACGGATTTATTGCTCTCCAGTCATCTGGATGCGGAGCAGAAACATTGGACCGAAACGATCCGGCAAAGTGGAGCCCATCTCAAGGATTTAGTCAGCAATGTTCTTGACATTTCCAAGATTGAGGCGGGCGAGGTCAAGCTTGAAAAAATTGCTTTTGAGATCCGGGCTTTTTTGGAGCGATGCAAGGACAGCTGGCATTTTGAAGCGGTTGAAAAAGGCCTTAAATTTTCCATGGAAATCCATGGAGATGTTCCCTCCCAGATTTCAGGTGATCCGGGTCGTTTGCGACAGATTTTGTTCAACCTTGTCGGAAATGCCATAAAATTCACCCAACAGGGAGGCGTGAGCCTTGTGGTGACAATGGACAGTGGCTCGGAAGAGAATCCCGTGCTGCTTTTTCTGGTCAAGGATTCGGGAATTGGGATTCCCAAGGACAGTCAACACTTGTTGTTCCAAAATTTCCAGCAGGTGGACGCTTCCACCACCAGACGCTTCGGCGGAACGGGGCTAGGCCTTTATCTGGCCCGGGAGCTCGTGACCACCATGGGCGGCCAAATCGGGATGCATAGCGAAGATGGGGTGGGTTCCGAATTTTGGTTTTCCGTTCCTTTTTCCAAGCCGGAGAAAGGGCAGGAGGTTATGGGTCAATTCCCCAAACCAGCCCGCATGGAAGGTCGGGTCGTTTCGGCCATTTCCCCGACGGAAAAAGAGGAGCCCAATCCAATTCGCGCCCCCTTTTCTCCTCCGGAGCTCCCGATTTTGCTCGTTGAAGACAACGTGGTCAACCGCAAAGTTGCCATGGGAATGTTGCGAAAACTGGGTTGCCGGGTGGAGGTTGCGGTGGACGGTGCCGAGGCGGTCCGCGCACTGGCGAAGGCCCATTTTGCCTTGGTCATCATGGATTGCCACATGCCGGTCATGGATGGTTACGAAGCCACCCACTGCATCCGTGCCGGAGACGCGACGGATACCAATCGCAACATTGTTATTATCGCAATGACCGCGAATGCACTTGAGGGCGACAGGGAAAAATGCATTGCCTCGGGCATGGATGATTACATTTCCAAACCGATTTCCCTTCATGGGCTTTGCGAGGTCCTGACTAGGAATTTGCCTAAACCCTAGTCACCATATTGTGGGTTGCCCGGGATTTGATTACATTGGCCCTATGAGAAACCCCATTTCGATCGCGCTTCTTCTCGTTTTGGCTTCCTTCATTGCGGTATTTTCCGGACCAGCCATGTCTGGCGGTGTTTCCGGGACTGGAACAAACCTCTCCGCAATTCCTCTGGAACACAAAACTCTGGTTGGCGATGCCGGTCTTAGTTATTACCCCGGTGACAATCTGGGATTGCGCGATGCTTCCGGGAACAAAGTGTCCACGGGTGGCGCGGACCGCTTTGACGAATTTGCTGCGGTCGCCTACGGATTCATGCCTTACTGGGAGGCTAGTTTCTTCGCCCCCTATTATCGCGATATTGACCAGGCTGGTAAGGAGTTTCGCGGACTGGGTGACATTCGTGCCAGTGTCAAAATGAATTACCCTCCCTATCCCCACAAAAAGGGCTTTGAAGTTGCATTCTTGGCGCAACTCGACTTGCCCACCGCGACAACCGCCGGTGCGGTTGGTGGCTACACCCGGCATGCCAATTACACCATTTCGGGATCTGGTGAAAATTCCACCCGCAATGCGTTTGGTGCCCGTGGGCCAACTTTGACTGCGCGGATGTTGACAACAGCAAATTTTGGTGCGATTGAAGGAATGGTTCCCATGCAATTGCATCTAAACTGGGGAGCCGCTTTTTCTGGTGCATCCAGCCAGAACGCTTTTGTCCTTGGGGGTGGCGCCGAAGTGACTCCTTACCCTGCGGTGAGTGCCTTCTGGAGTTTCAACTCCGAGGTTTCCATCACTCAGGCTTCCAAAAATATTCCCATTTTTGAATACCCCCTGGCGTCTTCCGCTGGCCTCAAGTTGAACTTCCCCAAGGCTCATCTCGATGTCTATGGGGGCATGCATTTTGTGATTAATAATTACCCGGACACGACCTATTCCGCGCCCATGGGGGCTCCTGCCACCGCTCCGCAATATGGTCGCTTTCCAACCTTGGGCTGGTTTGGCGGAATTTCTGGCTCCTTTGCCTTTGTCGCAAAAGATGTGGATGGCGATGGCATTTTGGCTGAACAAGACAAGTGCCCTGACGAAGCTGAAGATGTGGATGGCTTCGAGGATTACGATGGCTGCCTCGACCTGGATAACGATAGCGACAAAATAAATGACTCCAAGGACAAATGCCCCATGAAGGTCGAGGATGTCGATGGTTTTGAGGATGAAGACGGTTGCCCCGATCCCGACAATGACAAGGACGGCATCGTCGATGCCCAGGACAAGTGCCCGCTTGCGCCCGAGGATCTTGATGGCTTCCAGGATGATGACGGTTGCCCGGATGTGGATAACGATGCGGATGGCGTTTTGGATGCCCAGGATAAGTGCCCGGCAAAGGTTGAAGACCAGGATAGCTTCCAGGATGAAGATGGCTGCCCGGATCTGGACAACGACAACGATGGTATTCCCGATAATCTGGACCGTTGCCCCAACCAGCCAGAAAATATCAATGGCTTTGAAGATGGAGACGGTTGCCCCGACAGCGTTCCTCCTGCCGCCGATCCCGGGAAGTTTGTCCCTCAGACCGGAGCTCCCAGCAAGGCTGTGACTCCATCGCTCGTTCGCTAGGTTTGAGTCGCAAGCATGGTTTTAAATGTAATCTGGCTCAGCTTCTTTTTTATTGCCTTCCTCTCGGCTCTGTTTCAATGGCTGGTGGGTGGCAATTCTGAAATTTTCAGCACCATCATGAATGATGCTTTTGCGGCCGCAAAGACCGGGTTCGAAGTGGCTCTCTACTTGACCGGTGTGCTGACCATGATGCTGGGCATCATGAAGATTGGCGAAAAGGGCGGAGCGGTAGCCATCATGGCCAGGCTGGTAGATCCATTGTTTCGCCGTCTGTTCCCCGGGGTCCCATCCGGTCACCCTGCCCAGGGTTCAATCTTGATGAATTTTGGCGCCAATATGCTGGGGCTTGACAATGCAGCGACTCCCATGGGGCTCAAAGCCATGAAGGAATTGCAGGAGCTGAACCCCAACAAAGACACCGCTTCGGATGCTCAAATTCTTTTCCTTGTCCTTAATGCTTCGGGTTTGACTCTGATTCCGATTTCCATCATCGCTTATCGCGCCCAGGCCGGGGCGGTGAACCCGACCGATGTTTTTCTTCCGATCTTGCTTGCCACATTCTTTTCCACCATGGGTGGTTTATTGGTCACTTCGCTTTTCCAGAAGGTTCAGCTTCGCCACCCTGTCACTATTGCCTGGTTGGTGGGAATAACCTCTGCGGTAATGGGAACGCTGTGGTATTTTGCGCACCTGACCCAGACCGAGATGGGGCGTCTCAGCAATTTGATTGCGGGCTTTGCTTTGATGACTCTTATTGTCGTGTTTATGCTTCTGGCGATCCGCAAGAAGATTTCGGCTTGGGACACTTTTATTGAAGGAGCCAAGGAAGGGTTCCAGACCGCGGTGATGGTCATTCCTTACCTGGTGGGAATCCTGGTAGGCATCGCGGTGTTCCGGGCTTCCGGGGCCATGGATCTGATCATTTCTGGAATTTCTTCCCTGGTATTGGCTTTGGGAATTCCTGCAGACTTTGTGCCAGCACTTCCTACTGCGCTGATGAAGCCTCTCTCGGGCAGCGGGGCGCGTGGCATGATGGTGGAGGCCATGAAGACCTACGGCGCCGATTCTTTTGTGGGGCGCTTGTCCTGTATCTTCCAGGGTGCGGCTGACACCACTTTTTACATTATTGCGGTGTACTTCGGCTCGGTGGGCATTCGCAAGACCCGGCACGCAATCATCTGCGGACTTTCGGCGGATGTGATCGGAGCGGTGGCGGCTATTTTCATCGCCTACCTGTTTTTCGGAAGCACAATCGCTTCGGTCGTTGTGCCCTAGCGTAAAATAAAATACCCCGAGATTCCGGCCATGGCAAAGAGACTGATTCCGATCATCAGGAATCCCTGCCGGCGATCCTTATCCCCATACATGGGCACTTTGTGGCCGTTGGGCAATCGCTTGGAGAAGGTGGCCAGCTGAAGACCAATCAAGAACCCGATAAGGCCGCCTGCCAGGGCAAAAATGTATCCGCCGGTAATCATGGAGCTGGATGCCACATCGGGCTTTTCCAGCTCCTTGAGGCGCTCTGCTGCCCATTGATGAAGCTGAGCCTCCTCAATGGCAATTCCTCGCGCTTTCAGAAACTTTATGGCTAGCTGGTAGTCCACCTGGTTCCACTCATCGGGCTTGTGCAATACATCTAAAAGATCGTGGTCGGAAAATCCAGAAAGATAGTCGTCGTCCTCGACTTCATTGACTTCCTTTCCTGCTGAAAGCGCAAGGATGCGCTGGGCACGTTCGGCGTCTTTGGCCATCACTTGAATGTGCAGCGCTGTGGGCCCGCGGTTTTGCAGTTCCAGGTTCAGGGAGTCCCCCATTTGATGAGGGTCTTCGATGACTTGAAAGGTGATCTGATTTTCTTTCAGCAGGTCGAGCAAATCTTCTGTGGATTCCCGATCGGGAAAGGTGGCGAGATCGATCCAGGCGAGTTCTTCTGTCACAATATCCTCATTCAAAAAGTAGAGATGCCAGTGGGGTCACATAGCGTATGGCCAGTGTTTCGGCGGACTCCCTGGGGAATTCCAAGGTCACGCAGGGGAGGTGGCGGTCTTCGCACCAGCTTCCAAAGGAGCCAGGCGTTTCGTATCCGGGTGATTGGACCCAGGGTAGGCCAAGCGCTGCGGAAAGGTTCTGGGTGAGCGGGGTGGGCTGGGGGCAGTCCACGAACCCGAGCGGTGCGTGCAGGGAGAGTATTTCCCGAGGGTTCAGTTTTTCGATCAGGTTCATCAGGCATTGGGTTTCCGCTTCGGACCCGGCGGTTTTTCCTGGACTGAGCCGCGTTACACGAGGAGCTTCCAGGATGATACGGCATTCCACGGGGGCGGACTTCCAGTTCGAGGCCGGGAAATTCCGGTTGAGATCGACGCCATTGCGATTCCCTCGTGTGCCCAGGGCCATGCCTTCGGGGTTGGCGCAGAGGATTACCGCAGTGTGCTCGGGCTGGTGGCGCAACAGTCGCAGGGTTCGAGAGAGAATCATGGTCCCTTCGGCCTCTTCGCCATGCAAGCCGGCAAATACCAAGAGCCAGCATTCCTGGGTGCAGGGCAGATATTCAAGAATGGTGCCCCGTTCCGTGGTTCCGTAAGGGACAAACTGGAATTGGTGAGTGCCTTGTTCCGAAATGGGGCGAAACCCCTGGGCGACCCCTGGATAAACGAATGAATTCATATTGGCTCGTTGCGTTTAAAATAGACTCGGGCATAGTCCGCAAAAATCGTTTCAAAATGGGCAAGGACAGGGTCCAGCAATTCGAGCTGGCCATTGGCCAGTAATTTGCGCAGAACTGTCTGGTCAAAGCCGGATTCAAACCGCAGAGCGGAAGGGCGGTGACTCAGGTGCCAACGCTCGGGGCGAATTTTGCCCGTCCCGTTTATAAAGGGGCGCTCGAATCCGAATGCTGTTCCGGTCTGAATGCGGGCGTCCAGCCATGCGTGCAGGGGACCAAAAATCCCGGTAGACTCAACCTCCTGGGGCGTAAGCTGAACTTCGTAGCCCAAGGGAATTGCGTTGGCATCAACGATGTCCAGATCACTTCCCCAATGATGACGGGAGGTCCCAGGAAGGGCTGACCAATTGAGGATAGTCCACATCCTTTTTTCCGGGTCAAGTTGCATGGCGTCGAGCGGATTCCCGCACTCGTCCAGCAAAGGCAGTGCTCCGGTGGCTTTGCGGTTCCAAATGGAAACTTGTTTCTGGAAAGAACGCCAGCCACTTTCGATGCGCAAGGAAAACCCGTGCAGACTTGCTTCCGCTTGTAAATGCAAAAAGGCATCCAACGTTTCGGCCTGCAACAGGGGCCCACCCGGAAGGACTTCCATAAGTCCCTGCGTACTCACCCCACAGGCGCCCAATGCATCGGAATCATCATTCATGGAGTTCATATATACCCAAAAGAAGTTATTTGCGACGCAGGATGCGCCGGATGGGATGGGGGAATTGGCCGGGAATCCAGAGGGCAAAGGCCGCTAAGGCAGGGAGGGTTAGTCCGAGCAACGCAAAGCGCTGGGCCAGGGGATGCCCCTGGATCCAGATCAAGGCAGGTGCGGCAAGGGCTAGGAACAGCCACACTCGATGGAAAAGCCAAGGGCTGAAGGAGTATTTTTCCAGTCGCCCCATCTCATAGATTTGTAGACTCGATATAGTGAAATTCGAAACTGCCGCTGCGGTGGCTGCGCCTAGTACCCCAAAATGGGGAATCAGAAGAATGTTCAGTAGAACATTCAATGCCAGCGATCCCAGGGAGTTGGCCAGCAGAAGGCGGGAATGGCCAGTCATTAGAAGCAGATTACCGGCGAGGCCAAAGTGGACGCTCATGAGGGGGCCAACACTCAAAAGCCAAATGATGCCAAGAGGCAAGGGCCAGGCGGCACCCTTTCCCAGAATGAATTCAGGATAGAACAAGTGAATCGGGATGAGGGCCGCAATCCCGATGAATGAAGTAATCTGGGCCAGACTGGCGAGGCTTTCGGTGATGCCTGCGCGGTTTTTCTGGTGTTGGTATTTTGCCACCAAAGGACCGAATACCCCGGAGAAGGCCATCTTGGGCAAGCGAATCAGCTGGGTGAGTTCCGTAAGCAAAACATAGACACCCACGGCATCGGCGCTGACCCAGGCCGAAAGCATCAGGGAATCCAGCTTGACCAGGCCCAGGTTGGAGGCCATGTTGAGGCATTGGGGAATGGCGAATTTGTTGACCTCTGGGTCGCCTTCCAGTTTGATGACTGCAAGAATGGTGCGCCGCAGGCTGTAATAACGACGAAATCCAAATATGGATAGAGGCAAGCAACAAAGTAAAGAGGCAACCAAAGCGTATGCCATGGCATCAATTCCAAATCCCAAAATCAAATGCAACAGAACCGCAAAAAGAATGCTGAGTCCTGGGAACAGGGTCTGCACCACAATCACAGGCCAGCGCATATCCAAGTGGGCCCGGGTGGATTCTGCCAAAAGATGCACCACCGTCAAGAGCGGAAGCGCGAGGATCACCACGCGCAGCAAATGGACGATTTGTTTGTCGTGGCTGCTCCAAATGGTATTGTGGATCCATGATGCGCCAAAAAAGATGAGCAGAGTCATGATCATTGAAATCAATAATGGGGTGCGAAGGCACGAGGCCAAGGCTGCGTAAAGGCGTCGATCCCTGGCTTTGGTTTCCTCGGGGGATTCGTCTGCATGGGAATGTAGATGCCGCGAAGCATGGTAAGTGATTGCGTCGCCAAAGCCTCCCAAAAGGAAATTGGCGCAGAGCTCCATGATGCCGTAGGTTATGGCGTAGAGGCCGAAAGCCGGTCCTCCGAATAGGCGTCGCAGGACAAACTGGAAAGCCTTGGACGAGGCCAGCGCAACCCCTCCGAGGATGTTAATTACTGTGCCCTTGGCAACTTTGCTCTTGTCTTCGGAGGAGAAGCCCATGATGTCCTAGCGGTGTTCGTAAATGCCACGCTTACGGTTGTCTTTGGGAAACATTCGGTCCTGGTCCAGAATTTCCCCGTATGCAAAAATCATATCCCGGTAACGGTCCTTGTCAAAGGGAAAGGGAGGCACATCCGATTTGTGCATGACGTGCCCAGAGAGTAAGGTGTAGTCGCGCTTATTGCTCTTGTCGACCGCGAACCAAGTCTGGTTTTTTCGGAACATGTCGAAAAGCAGGCGGTCATTTTCGTGCTGGAGCGCAACGGTGTTCCATCGGAAACTAAGGAATTCCTGACTGCGGGGATGCAAGAGGCTGTGGCCCATGAAGTGGTTGGGAACGCTGGCGTTGACGATTTCGAGCAAGGTGGGGGCCATGTCGATCAGGGTAACAGTCTCTTCGTTCCGCTTCGGCTTGGGAAGCCCTGACCATCCCCCTAGGATGGCGGCATGCACCCAGGTGTGCCCGGGTGTAAAAACCCCCGCGATTTCGGTATTGTTGCGCGCGGTGGTCTCGGGTTGAGCGTGATCGCCAACGATGACAATGACTGTGTTGTTCCAGAGATCACTTTTACGAAGATGGTCGATGAGTTTCACGATTTGTTTTTCCGCGTAGACGATGGCTTGGTCGTAGCGCTCCTCGTCTGTCTTCCCGATTGGAATTCCTTCGGAAACGGGGATGCTGTAAGGAGGGTGGGTGGTCACGGTCCAGGTGGACAGGTAGAACGGTGTCTTGCGGTTGATTGTGTCGAGTGCCTGAATGAAACGATCCATGAGGGGGCCATCCTGAGTGTAGGATTCGCTGTATTCGACATATTGATACCAGCGGGTAAACCAAGGCGTGAGGTTCGAAAAGGAGGGGTCGGCTCCGACGAAAATCTGGGTCCGGTAACCTAAGTCGGCAAATTGTTCCGGCAGGGATTTCCAACGGATATTTAGATAATTCGAAATCACGATTTTGCGAAAGTGAGGCCATGTTCCCAGATGAATATTCTGGGTTCCTTCTACGCTAGGGAATCCCAGGGAATGAACATAGGGAAAGTAGTAAGCCTCATGCTCGATGATCGAATCCAGGGTCGGGGTCTTGGAGGGGAGAATAGAGTCGTGGACAAGCCCCGTTTTCCACCCTCGCCAGGTTTCAAAAGTGATGTAAACAATGTTGGGCCGTTTATCTCGGGGAAGCTTGGCAAATTCTGCGGCATTCAATTTTCCTGGTCCCGTCGGATTGTAAAAAGGGAATTCCGGGATGTTGTTCAGAGGCTTGTCCGCAAGGGTTCCTGTCTTGGCATATTGGATCAAATCCGCATAGGCCTGCTGTGGATGCTTGGGCTTTTCCAGACCCAGGGCCTGCCTGCCCAATTCTGTGCCGATGCTCATGGCAACCGGACATATTCTACGCCAACGCTTGTCGCTTTGCATGAACCAGAGCGGTGAGGTAATAAGAGCCACAAAGAGGATGACATTTGATGTCCATATTCGCAGATGGACTTGCCGTTTCCATTGGGCGCGGGCCACCCAAATGGAGATTCCTAGGGGAAATATCATTTGCAGAACTGCTGCGACCGTGGCGGTCAGGTCCATGCTAAGAATATTTCCCAGCATGTGCCCATCGGTTTTGCGGAAGTAATTCATCACAAAGGAGAGAGAAACATGTTCCCCCAGCCAGCGGACCATTTCAAGGTCGACCTGTGCGAAAGCGAGGTACATGCATGCAAAAATCAGGAAGGGGATTCGTAGGGCGAGGCCCCGAAGGCCGACGGACAGCGTCAGCAGGCGGTAAAGAATGACAAGTCCCAAAATAACGCCGGTTTCAATAAACAAGGAATTGAAAATGAAGCGGAAGGGTGAATTGACCAAGCTGCCACCATAGGGGCTGGAGCCAAAAAAATGGAGGACTAGGGAGAACCAGCGCAGGCTGGAAAAAACGAGAAAAGCGCGCAGAAGCCAGTAATCTTCTTGTCGGGAGAGGTTGGATCGGTCGAAGGGCTTCATTATTCTTGGCATAAGGAGCCCAAAGCTAGAAAATCAAGCCAATGGGTGGCGGGAACGGATTGTTTCCAGGGTTTCCCGGGAGTAGACCGGTTCCCGGTGGGGAAACATGAGATCCTTCCAGTGCTCTCGTTTTTCCTGCCAGGGCATAAGATCCATCCACTTGCCAGACACTAGAGTGTCCACCAGTTCCTGTGCAGATTTAACCCAGGGACCATAATGGTATTCAGGGTAGGGGATGAATATACGACGTGTTTTCAGGTAGCTATCGATATCGAAGGGAAAGAAGACAGCAGGGCGATCCATGATCAGCCAGTCCGCAGTTAAGCCCGAATAGTCCGAGATGAACAGGTCGCTTTTCGAGAGCAGCTCGGGAATGGTCGTTGGAGAACAGAAGCGGATGTGGTTTTCTGCGCCCTGTGGAAGCCGTATAACGCTTGAATGGTTCTGGCTGTTGATATGGTGGCATACATAGAGGGTGCGCCCAGTGGTCTGGAGCCAGTCCAGAATTTTGGGATCACTGATCACAGATTGAATCACCAGGTTGAGATTCTTGGCCTCCGCTAGCGTATCCCGGAAGGTAGGGAACCAGACAATGCGGCCATCCGTGGGAACTTGGGCAGCTCGCAAAAAATTATCGAGATGTGCGCCTCCACCCACATGGGTGCAATGCTGCCGGTGGGGCAGGGTTAGGGCAAAATGCTTTTTCTCCAGTTCAGAGCTTGCAGGTAGTAGGTCGAAATCCACCATGGTCCAGCGGAAAATGGCCATGCGCAGAAAGCCGAGTTTCTCGAGTCCCATCGTGTAGAACTGCCCTGCTTTGACATGGGCGAGGCAATGGGCAAGATAGACGCGGTAGCCCAGCTTGTTCCGCCATAGAATTGCATATTGGTCAAGATCGTCTTCACCATGGGAGTATATCAGGACTGGAGCGCGAAAAATGGCAAGACGGGCCGCAAGGGAGTTGCGCACGAGAACCTGGATTCCTTGTTTGCGAAGTTCGCTGGCGAGAGGTTCGTTGGCAATCCAGATTATCGGCTGTGTTGTGTGCAAGCGGATGTGGTCGTGCAGTGTTCCGGAATTGTCCGCATGCATGCGTCCACGGTGCCCACCGATGACCCAAGGGGAATCCGATTGCTTTCTTTGCGCTTTGAAGAGAGGGGTAAGAAACCGAAAAATGACAGCGCTGATTGCGAGAAAGGGCTGTGGGAGAGCCCATCTGATTTCTTGCCAAATTTTTTTCATGGAGGAAATTTAGAAAAGCATGGGGACGGGGAATACAAGTGAAAAGTGCTATAGTGGAAAATTGCGGGACTGGAATACAAGTGGAAAGTGAACAGCCCGGGTTGCGGGAGAGCTTGGTTAGTGGAGAGTGGAAAATTGCGAAATGTTTTCTCTTTCAGGGAAATTCGCCCGCAATTTTCCGTTTTCCACTAGGGTGTCGCGCAGAGAATCTGGCTGTTCACTTTCCACTTTCCACTTTCCACTTTCCACTAGGGTGTCGCGCAGAGATGCGGGCTGTTAACTTTCTACTTGGAATTTGTTCATTCCTCTTCCGCAGGTTTTTCCGCCTTCTTGGCAAAGCGGCCTTTTCCGAAGCGGCCGGCACCAGCGCCTTCTGCGCGGGGCGGAAACTCGAATTCGATCTTTCCGACCTTCGAGAGCTTCAGCTTGGCGTCAAATTTCTTTCGCGTTCTGGAGGAGATGAATTCCTTGATCAGATCGGTGGATTCTCCCCGTAGCATTCTGGAAATATCTTCGGGGGAAAGAGTTTTTTGCAAAATGACTTTGGATATCCGAAGTCCGGTTTTTGCGCCTTCGAGGGCCGTGGCCGAAGCGTAGGCAGAGCCCACATCGAATACAGGGCTTTGGTCGATGGGAGATTTGCCAAGTGGCGTGGCGCTATTGATATCAAAGGGTTCGCCGTTTTCTCCGGTGCCCGCGTCGCTGGCAAATTCAAATTCAACCGTATTTTTTGAATTGATCAAAAGGCTCGCGGTAAATTCTTTGCCACGCTTGGAGCGGAATCCAGTGAGAGGGCCGATGCGCTTGGTGTCCAGAAGATTCTTGACTTCCATCGGATCCATGAGACGACCGCCCATGAGCTTGCGAATGGAGATGCCATCTTCGGTTTCGTAGGCCGAGACCGTTTCGGTCACCGTGCGACCGTCGGCGAGCACAAATCCTGCATCCTGGCGCGTGTCGTCTTCTTTGAAGGTCTTGATTCGTTCGACCACACGGCGGGTTAGGGAAACGATTTCCCCCATGAACTGTTCCCGGGTGTATTCGCCTCGTTCCAGTAGGCCCAATTTGTGTTCCCATTCGCCCGTTAATTCGGGACTTGTCAAGTCTTCAATTTGCATGGCCACCGTGAGGCGGATCAGGTCAAATGCTTTGGCGGTGGGGATCAGCTCACGCCCTTCGCGCACAAGGTATTTATCGGAGATCAATCCTTCGATGACAGCGGCCCGGGTCGCTGGGGTGCCAAGTCCACGGTCTTTCATGGCATCGCGCAGCTCATCGTCTTCGATGAGTTTTCCGGCGCTTTCCATCACCGAAAGTAAACTGGATTCCGTGTAGCGGGCAGGGGCGCGGGTCTGGTCACCGACCAGGTCGATCGCCTTGTTTTGGGTCTGCACATCCTTGGGAATGGCAGCCATCACCAGCTCATCACCGGCTTCTTTTCCATAGACAGTCTTCCAACCCGCTTCCACCAGGACTTTGCCTTCGGTGCGGAAGGCTTCGCCTTCGACGGTTGCGATGCGGATGGTCTGCTGAAATTGAGCGACGGGGAAAAATATGGCCACGAAGCGCTGGCAGATCATTTGGTAGACCTTGGCCTCCGCTTCGCTCAGTTCGCTTTTGGCATCATTTCCGGTGGGAATGATAGCGTGATGGTCGGAAATTTTGGTGTTGTCAAAAATGCGTTTGTCGGGTTTGACCCAGCCATTCTTGAGGACGGTCGAAGCGTGTTTTCCCAGGGCTCCATCCAGGGATCCAAGCGTCTCTTGGACGGTGGGGATGTAGTCTTCGGGCAGGAATTTGGAGTCGGTACGCGGATAGGTGGTCAGCTTATGGCGCTCATAAAGGGACTGCGCAATTTGCAATGTCGTTTTCGCCGAAAATCCAAAACGGCCGTTGGCTTCGCGCTGTAGGCTAGTCAAGTCATAGAGTGGAGGGCACTTGTTGAATACCGGCTTGGAGGTTTCTTCTACTGTGGCGGGCTTGCCTGCGCATTTGGCTTGGATGGCTTCCGCTGTAGGCTTGTCCCAAATGCGACTGGCATTGTCCTTCGCTTCCTGGCTTTCTTCTTTTTTGAATTCCGGATCGAACCAGCGACCTTCCCAGTTTACTCCGCCAGCGGAAAATCCACCTTGCAAAGTCCAAAAATTCTTGGAGACAAAACTATTGCGTTCATGTTCCCGTTTGACCATCAGTGTCAGAGTGGGAGTTTGTACGCGACCACAGGGAGTCAGGCGGAATCCGCCCCTGCGGCTGTTGTATGCGGTGAGTCCCCGGGAGCTGTTGATTCCCACGAGCCAGTCCGCTTCGGAACGGCTGAGGGCTGCGGCACGGAGGTTTTTCAGTTCTTCATGGTTGCGCAATTTTTCAAAGGCCTCCAGGATGGCACCCTGGGTCATCGATTGCATCCAAAGTCTCTTGATCTGTTTTCCGGCAATGGACTTGCCCTGCTCATGTTCCAGGATATAATGGAAAATGAGCTCGCCTTCGCGGCCGGCGTCGCATGCGTTGATGATCGTTGAAACATCTTTGCGACGGATCAATTTGCCCAATGCTGTCAGTTGAGATTTTGAGGAATCAATGGGTTTGAGCTCGAAACTAGGTGGGATGATGGGAAGTACAGCGAGGCTCCAGGCCTTGTTGCGTTCGTCCATTTCTCCAGGGTCGGCGATGGTGACCAAGTGCCCAAGGGCCCAGGAGACGATGTATTGCTCGTTCTCATAGTGGGTCTTTTCTTTGGTGAACTTGCCACCCAGGGCTTTGGTCAAATCGCCCGCGACGCTGGGTTTTTCTGCAATAATCAGGGTCAAGCCGTTGGAAATCGCAGGAACTTTTGCTGCTTTAGGAGTTTTAGTTTTTGTCGTTGCCATTGCCGTAATTATACAAATGATTCAAAAATTTGGTTCCTTCCCCAAAAAATACTGGTGGGTCTCATAGGATGGAAAAGCAACTTGCCCACTGGATGATTTCGTCGCACACAGGGGAGACTGCTAGTCTCCCGCGTCTCGGCACGTGCTCCTCGACTCACCCCTGTGTTCAATTGCTTCCCCATCCGGTGGCTCTTCTGAATACAAGGGAAAGGAAAAAAGCGATGATTAAGAAACGGCCCGTAAGCCATGGATGGTAACGGGCCGTAGGGGTCTTTGCAAAAAAAAAATACTGGTGGGTCTCATAGGATGGAAAAGCAACTTGCCCACTGGATGATTTTATCGGGTGGTCCCATCTTTCCAGGTGAATTTTCCAAAAACGCCCACGAGGACTGCCGAGATGATCAAGGGGATGTGGACCAGGGCCGTGGCCGGGTAATACCGCCAGAGGCGTTGCTCTCCGAACAGGTGAATTCCTTGCGCCATAACCAGGGTGTCCCAGGCGGTTTTCCAAAGCAGGGCGCCGCTGGCCAGAGCCAAGGGAAGGGGGTGGGAGGAGTAGGCCAGCCAGGCTAATCCGAGGGGAATTCCCAAAATGATCATGCAATAATAGGCGAAAACGGATCCCAATAATAAAAGAGCGGGCATGGAGTAATGAACCGTCTTTGATGCCCAACGCTTTCGTTGTTCCCAGGCCGCTTTCCATGTATCTACCGAGGCGGACCACACAAATGTTGATGGGTCTACGCAATATTGAATGGCCTGTGGCCTTTTGGAGGCCAACTTATGCATCAACAGGTCATCATCGCCACTGGTGACGTGGTCCACTCCGGCAAATCCACCCAGTTCCTCAAAAAGGGTCTTTCGATATCCTAAATTTTGCCCACAGGCCGTAATCGGAATTCCCAGGCCAACGCCACCCGCATCCACGGTCCTGTGAGACAGAAAATCCAAGGCCTGCATCCCCAGCAAGAGGTTCCCGTCGGGGAAATAGGAGTATCCGGAGACCCAATCCACGGTCGGGTTGAAATTTTCCACCATTCCCAGAATCCATCCGGGGGGAACCACGCAATCCGCGTCCGTCAAAAGAAAAATTTCACCCCCAGCTTTTTGTGCCAACTGGGTGATGGCGTGTTTTTTGGGGCTCAAACCCAGGGGAAGTGAATCGATGCGGATGGAATGGAATTGCTCAGGATACCGGGTGCAAAAGGTTTGGATAATGGAGGATGTGGCATCCTCGGAACGGTCATCGGCGATCCAAACCGTCCATTCTCCCGGATATTTTTGTTGTAGAAGGGATTCCAGGCACTTGGGGAGGCGCTTTTCTTCGTTGCGGGCGCAAATTAGAATGCTAATCGTCGGGGTCCTCTTGCTTTTTTCTGCCCGCCCCACTCGACGAAGGCCCCGAAAAAGGCTTAGGTCGAGAAGGGCATAAATGGCAGAAAGTACTCCGGTCAAGGTGAGGATGATGATCATCGGGCAAATCTAGAAACCATTCCCGGTCCGGTAATTCAGGCGAAGCAAGGGCGTAGTGATTACAAATGGTTTAGTTTTTTGGGATATATCCGTCTCAAGTTGCTTGACGCATACACCCCACCCAAGTATATTTGGCTGACCTTGAAATTGGACATGGAACAAATAGGCTCCGACCTAAACGAACTCAATGTCGTCTTGGATAGATCACAAGACCCTAGCTTGTTTGACGAGCTACGGTTGGAAGGACCTCTTCAGGCCGATTTTTCTGTTTTCGAAATTAGCGACGGATCCTATCGGTTGGAAGGTTCTCTCAAAGGGGCACAACTGATGACCTGCGTCCGGACTCTTGATACTTTTATTCGTCCTTTCGAAGTGGAAGCGACAATTGAAGTGGTCAAGGATTCCTCGATTCGGGAGCAGGTTTTGGAGGATGAAGATGAGGATCTGTTTAGATTCCTCATTCCAGCCCTCCAGGAAAATGTGGATATTTCCGAATGCGTTCGGCAACTGGTACTTCTCCAGGAGCCGATAAGTCCGGTAAAAGAACCATCCCAGGATTTTTCCTGGAAGGAAACGGAAGATAAGTCGGATGCTCCGGATGCTACGGATCCAAGGTGGGAGAAACTTAAAGAGCTGAAGCAGAAACTGGAAAAACCCCAGTAAACTGCATAAGGAGTACAAAGTGGCCGTTCCAAAAAGAAAAACTACGACCTCCCGTCGCGACAAGCGTCGCACCCATTGGAAGCTTGCTGTGCCAGCGATGGCCAAGTGTGACCATTGCGGTTCCGTCAAGCGTCCGCATCGCGTTTGCGATACCTGCGGATTCTATGCCGGCGTTGAAGTCATTCGTCCAAAGAATGCCTAATAAACCCCGAACGGAGGTCTACAAGGTATGATTAAGGTTGCCCTGGATGCCATGGGCGGCGACCATGCCCCTTCGCAGATTGTCGAAGGTGCCGTTTGGGCCGCAGCCGAAAGCGCTGGTCGTTATCACATCGTTCTCTGTGGCCCGGAAGGGGCAGTTCGTTCCGAATTGTCCCGCCTTGGCTATTCTGGCGATGGAATTTCCGTGGTGGATGCCCCGGAACTTGTCGCTATGGACGAGTCCCCCACTCAGGTTTTGAAGACCAAACCCAACTCCGGCCTCGTGACCTGTGTCGGGTTGCAGAAAAAAGGACTCGTGGATGCGAGCGTCAGCGCGGGAAACTCCGGTGCCATGATGGCCGCATGCCTCATGATCCTCGGCCGGTTTGGGAATATTTCCCGTCCTGCGATTGCCTTGAATATGCCCACGCACAAAGGCTCGGTCGTCATGTTGGACATGGGTGCCAATGTGGACGAAAAGCCTGCCATGCTGGTTGATTTTGCCCATTGTGGTAGTGTCTATGCCGAAGCTGTGCAAGGGATAAAAAATCCCAGAATTGGCCTTCTGAACATGGGCGAAGAAGAAAAGAAGGGCACCGAAGTGGTTGCCGAAACCCATCAGCTCCTTAAAAATTCCAGCTTGAATTTTATCGGAAATGTCGAGGGCCGCGATATCCTTTCGGGCACATCCGATGTTATTGTCACGCCAGGTTTTACTGGCAATGTGGTCTTGAAGCTGATTGAAAGTTTCTACGAGCTCCACATTGAAATGTTTGGTCACATTGATACTCCCGCTGGTCGCGACTTTGACCGTCAATGGGATTACCGCAATCATGGCGGTGGTCTTTTGCTCGGATTAAAAGGCACTGGCATCATTTCCCATGGCTGTTCCGATGCGCTTGCGATCAAGAACGCTGTGCTCGTTGCCTACCAAATGGCTGAAGCCAAGGTCTCCGAAAAGATCGGCGAACGTTTGAGCGGATCAACCAAGTAAATTCCTAACTTTGAAAGGTGAAAAAATGTCCAAGACAATCCTTCTATTTCCGGGTCAGGGAGCACAATACATTGGAATGGGCAAAGCCCTTGCCGAATCTTTCGCCCCTGCCGCAGATCTGCTAAAACGTGCCGATGCTGTTCTGGGATTTTCCCTTTCTACCATTATGCAAGAGGGCCCTGAAGAGGTCCTGAAAAGCACCGACAATACCCAGCCAGCTCTCTATACCTGCTCCTGCATGGTCATGGAGCTCCTCAAGTCCGAAGGCATTGCCTTTGACATGGTGGCCGGACACTCCTTGGGTGAATACTCGGCAATCTACGCTGCGGGTGGATTTTCTTTTGAAGATGGCTTGCGCTTAGTGCGCGTCCGCGGTGAGTTGATGGCCAAAGCCGGAGAGCTGAAACCCGGTGCCATGTCCGCCGTCCTTGGGCTTGATGGCGCCCCTCTGGATGAGGTCCTCGCTGAGGCATCCAAGTCCGGAGTTGTCGTTGCCGCAAACTTCAATTCCCCTGGCCAAATTGTCATTTCTGGTTCCAAGGAAGGCGTTGCCAAAGCCGGTGAACTTGCCTTGGCCAAGGGTGCCAAAAAAGTGGTTCCGCTCCCCGTCAGCGGTGCATTCCACAGCCCCCTGATGGAATATGCCTTGCCTGGTTTGCAGGCGGCCATTTCCGCGACCCATTTTAGCGACCTCAAGATCCCCTTGATGGCAAATGTGAGCGCAGGGCTCGTTACCAAGGGTTCCGATGTGGCCGATTTGCTCGTCAAGCAGTTGGTCAGCCCAGTCCGCTGGCAACAGTCCATGGAAGCCGCCATTGCCCAAGGTTGCTCCAAGGCCATCGAAGTCGGTGCCGGCAAGGTGCTGATGGGACTCATGCGAAATATTAACCGCGATATCAAGGTCATCCCCGTGGAGACTTTGGAATCCTTCCAGGCCCTAAAAGCCTAATTGAGGAATTCATGATTGATCTGAAAGGAAAGGTTGCGATCGTCACCGGTGCCACTCGTGGTATCGGTCTTGAAATCTCCCGCGTGCTTGCGAGCCGTGGTTGCGATTTGGCCATGCTGGACATCCAGCTCGGCGATGGCTCCAGCATCTCTGAAGTGGCCAAGGATTTTGGCGTTGTCGCAAAGGGCTATGCCTGCGATGTGTCGAATACCGAAGCGGTTGAAGCCGTTTTCAAGCAGATCATTGCTGACTTTGGAAAGGTTTCCGTGCTGGTCAATAACGCCGGAATTACCCGCGACGCCCTGCTCATGCGCATGAAGGACGACGAATTCGATAGCGTCATCGCCGTCAACCTCCGCTCCGTGTTCGTTTGCACCCGCGCCATTTCCCGCCACATGATGGGAAACCGTGCCGGCCGCATCATCAATATGGCCTCCATCAACGGAATCCGTTGCCAAGCCGGTCAAGCCAATTATGCAGCATCCAAAGCTGGAGTCATTGGCATCACCAAGTCCAACGCTATGGAATTCGCTTCCCGCGGTGTGACGGTCAATGCCATTGCTCCCGGCTTCATCCGCACTGCAATGACCGAAAAGCTACCCGCCGAAGCGGTTGCCAAATACACTGCCGCCATTCCGCTCCAGTCCATGGGTTCTCCCCGTGACGTGGCGAATGCCGTGGCATTTTTGGCTTCCGACGAGGCTGCCTACATCACTGGCCAAGTTCTTGGCGTAGATGGTGGCTTGAATTCGTAAACTTTTTATTAGATTTTCACAAAACCAATCAAGGAGTTAAAATGACAGAGCAAGAACTTATGGAAAAGGTCACCAAAGTTGTGGTCGAAAAGTTGGGCGTTAAAGAGGAAGATGTCAAAATCGACAAGTCTTTCGTAGACGACCTCGGTGCAGATTCCCTCGACCGCGTTGAGCTGGTCATGGCTCTCGAAGACGAATTCGACATCGAAATTCCCGATGAAGATGCTGAAAAGCTGGTCAAGGTTTCCGACGCAATCAACTACGTCAAATCCAAGAGCTAATTTCGGCTCCGAGATTTAATTCGGGCAATTGGACTTGTGCCAGTTGCCCATTTTTTATTCATAGAAACCATGACAAAAAGCAAACAAAACCACGAGTCCGAACAGCTGGCCGTTGCCGCAACGCCAAAGACGGCAAGGCCTGTGCGCCTATTCCAAGCGGTGCTCAATCAGTTTCTGCGGGGGAAAAAAGACGATACCCTGGAGATGCGTATTGGGTATTATTTTCGCGATCCGGAACTATTGGCCCAAGCTGTTGTCCATCGCTCCTGGATCGTGGGCCGGGATCTCGAATATTACCAGACCAATGAGCGCCTGGAATTTTTGGGGGACTCGGTTCTCAACATGCTGGTCACCGACTATTTGTATCACCTCTTTCCCAAGCTACCCGAGGGCGACCTTTCCAAAAAGAAGGGGGCCATTGTCAGTGGCAAGGCCCTGGCCGAGTCTGCCCGTCTGTGGGGATTGGGTTCCTTCCTACGGGTAGGAAAGGGCGAAGCCAAGGGCGGAGGAAGAGAAAAGGAAAGCCTGCTCGCCGATGCTTTTGAATCTGTCATCGGGGCGGTGTACTTGGACGGGGGGATTGAGCCCTGCCGCAAAGTACTCGAAAAAGCCCTTTTCCCGAGCATCGAGCGGATTTTATCCGATGAAGATTTTGTGAATTATAAAAGCCTTTTGTTGGAAAGCATGCAAGCCAAATCATTGGGCATGCCCGAGTATCAGGTGCTGGAAGAAGCCGGTCCCGAGCATCAAAAGATATTCCATATCCAAGTTATTCTTAACGGTGAAGTCTGCGGTAAAGGGCAGGGCGCTTCCAAGAAGAAGGCCGAGCAGGAAGCAGCCCGGGCGGCCTTGTCTGCGTTGGGTCTGGCAAATTAATGACCTTTCGACTCCTTGAAACATTTGACCGGTCAGGTGCATGGCACATGGCATTTGACGAGGTCATTATTCGTCGGGTCGATGCGGGTCTTTCGGAGCCATGCATTCGCTTTTACACCTGGAAACCTTGGTGCATCACCTTGGGGAGCTTCCAGGCCGCCGACGAGCAGCTGCAATTGCAAAAATTGTATGACGCTGGTTTTGATGCGGTGAAACGCCCCACCGGGGGCCGAGCGGTGTTCCATGCCGAGGAGTTAACCTATACCATTTGTGCGCGCAAGGACATTGCGCCCTGGGGAAAAACCTTGGGCCAAACCTATGACTGGATCGCAGCCCAGTTGCTATCGGGCCTAGAGCGCGTGGGGTTCCAGGGCTCCTTGGAACGCGGTGATGCGAGCGCGGTGGAAAAAACCAGCGAGCGGCATTTGGCCAAGCCACCCTGCTTCTCCAGTGCATCCCGGGCTGAAGTCGTGTATGAAGGTCGCAAGATGGTTGGATCCGCACAGCGTCGTAGCCGCAACGCCTTTTTGCAGCACGGCTCCATTTTGCTTGGCGATGCCCACCTCGACATTGTGAATTTTCTGGATTTCCCCGAGTCCCAAAAGGAGGGCATGAAGGCCGACCTTCGACGTCACTCCGTTTGTCTTAAAGAGATTCCTGGGGCGGATGCCCGTATGGAGCAGGTCCTGGCGGCCATGAAGACGACCTTGATCGCATCGGTGGGGGCTGTGCCTTGTGAGCCTACAGCCGAGGAACTCGCGGAAACGGAGATCCTTCTCCCACGCTACCAGGACTTGGCCTGGAAGGGCGACGCTTAAGTTGCTGTTTTGACTTGGTTTCGTCCGGACTGCTTTGCAAAATAGAGGGCGGAGTCCGCGCGGCCGATTGTCGTAGTCAGTTCTTCGCCTGTTTTCCACTCTGCAACCCCAAGGCTACAGGTCACTTTGCTTGGCTGCGCCTCGATGGTCCGACGAAGTTTTTCGGCCACAAGCGAGGTCGTTCCGAGGGTGGAGCTTGGGCAAAGAATCAAAAATTCCTCGCCACCCCAGCGCGCCGTAGCATCGTTCATACGGGTATTGTTGGTCAGGGAGTCTGCGACCTCGCGCAGAATTTCATCACCGCGCGCATGGCCAAAGGTGTCGTTAATTTTCTTGAAATAGTCAATGTCGACCATGATAATGCTGAATGGCGATTTTCGCAAGAGGGCGTCTTCCATGACTTGGGCGAGCTTGTCCCGTAGCCCGTTGCGATTGAAAGCCCCGGTCAGAGCGTCCCGTTTGGCAATGGATTCCATTTCTTTGGACTTTATGGCGAGGGCGGAATTGATGCTGACCAGGTGTTGTTCGCGCAGGACTTTTTCGTGTATGGATTTGCGGTAGCGGAAGGCGCTGATGGCAAAAACCACCAGGGCCGAAAGCAGCCAGATTCCCAGGAGCCCCTGGTAGAATTTAGTAGGGGAAATTTGTTTGCCAATAAAAGTGATACTGACGACTTCCACCGTTCCCTTCGACCATATTTCCATGTTGTCCCCAGTAGTAACATCGATCTGGGAAACTTGGCTGACATCGGTGCGGGCGTGCCAATAGGGCAAGTTCAGCATGGCGGTCCACCAGGGTGGAACCCGAAAATCTTCCCAACGGAAAACCGCAGGGTAGGTGGTTTGTTTGGGATCAAACTGCAATTCGTTGTACTTCATGGTCAGAGCATTTTCTGCCACGGTATAGGCGAGGTTAATGTTGCGGATTTGAATTCGTACCTGGCGCGCCTGGCCCCCGAGGTGCATGCGGACCAAAATGCTATCGTATTGGGTGAGGTTCAGAAAGCCCATTTCTGCAGGGGCAAAAAAGGAAATGGTGGCATAAGGATAACGGAAACCGGGCTTGATCTCGTAGGAAAGGATCCAGGAGGAATCGGTCTGGGTCATGAGCGCAGTACTTTGCCCGCCATCGGGGGAGTCGCCCGTAACGCAGGCACGAAACTGGGTTTTGGGGGAGACCACCAAAGTGGAATCCATAAAGAGATTATAAGCCGCAATCGCAAGGAGGGTCAGCAGAAAAAGCAGCAACAAAATGCGTTCAGGACGGAACATGGCCAGATTGTAGCAATAAATGGGCTTCACAGGTTGCAAATACTTAAATTTATGGACTATGAAAATGCATTCCATATTTCTTGCTGGCCTAGTCTGGGGATTTGTCTTCCTTACGGGGTGCGAACCCAAGAAAAACAGCGAGACCCAAAACGCTTGTCCTGACATCCCGGAAAATTCCAAAGAATCCCTCGAGGGGGAGTTTGATCCCATAGCTGCCAAGGATGCCCGGACCTGTGGGGTGATCAATTTGTGGGGCAGCTCCATGCCCAAATCCCTGAACTATTGGGAAGATCCCAATTCGTTTACAGGAGAGGTCGCGGGTCTTTTATTCGAGCCCCTGGTGGTCTTGCATTCCACCCAGGATCGCCCAGTAGGCGCCCTTGCCAGCCAATGGGAAACGAGCCCGGACGGCAAGACCTACACGTTCAAGCTCAATCCCAAGGCAAAATGGTCCGACGGAAAACCCGTCACGGCCTACGATGTACAGTTCTATTACGATGTGATCATGAATCCAAAACATCTAACTCCCATATTCAAAGTGGGTCTTTCGCGCTTTGACCGGCCGGTTGTGATGGATAGCCTGACCGTTGCCATCACCGCCAAGCAGGCTCATTGGGAAAACTTCTGGGAAGCAGCAAGCATGATGGCCTTCCCTAGGCACATTTGGCAAGGCAAGAATTTTGACGAGGTCCGTTTTGAATTTCCGGTGGTATCCGGTCCATACCGGATTAAAGAACTCCAGAAAGATAGGCATCTGCAGCTCGAGCGCCGGGCGGATTGGTGGGGCCGTTCCAAAGCTTACAATTATGGAAAATACAACTTCCAGGGCATCCGGTACCGCTTTATGGAAGACCGCAACAAGGCTTTGGAAGCCTTAAAGAAAGGGGACTTTGACGCTTATCCTATTTACACTGCTTCCATCTGGGTCAAGCAAACCGACTTCGACGCGGTACAAAAAAACTGGGTGGTCAAGCAACGCATTTTCAACAAGGAACCCATCGGATTCCAGGGCTTGGCCATCAATCTGCGTCAGCCCCAATTCCAGGATATCCGTGTCCGGCAAGCCTTGGCCATGTTGCTGAACCGGGAGCTTATGAACGACAAATACATGTACAACCAGTACTTCCTGCTCAACAGTTTTGTTCCGGATCTCTACCCCGGAAATCAAAATCCCCTCGCACCAAAGTTTATATATCAGCCTGACAGCGCCCGTGCCTTACTTGCCGCAGCGGGCTACCAGGCCAACGCCCAGGGACTGCTGGCCAAAAATGGAAAGGTGCTTTCCATCACCTTCCTCACTCCCTCCGAAGACATGCGGCATTTGACTTTGTATGCTGAAGACCTCAAGGCCGTGGGCATCGATGCCAAAATCGAAAAGATGGCCTATTCCCAGTTGCAAAAGCGCCTGGATGAATTTGACTTTGACATGTACTGGAGCTCTTGGGGTGCGTCAAGGCTTCGCAATCCTGAATCGGCCTGGATATCTAGAACAGCCGATGAAAAGGCTTCCAACAATTTGCCCGGCGTCAAGGACAAGCTGGTGGACAGCCTGATCGTTGCTCAGAAAACGGAAATGGATCTCGCCAAGCGCAACGAAATCAACATCGCCATCGACAACCGCCTGACCGCCATAATCCCTTATGTGCTCCTGTGGCAAGCAGACAACCATCGCATCCTGTATTGGAATCGTTTTGGACATCCAAAATCAGTATTCGATAAGTTCGGCCGTGAAGAATCCATTCTCGCCTACTGGTGGGTCGATCCGGCCAAGGATCAGGCGCTTTCCCAGGCCAAGTCCGCGGGAACGGCACTTCCCAAGGAATCTCTGGATGTGAAGTGGACGGACTAGGTTTCCCAAACTTATGAAGTCCTACTTTCTCCGTCGCCTCCTGTTGATGATTCCGACCTTGATCGGGATTACGCTGGTGTGCTTTATCATCATCCAGTTTGTGCCGGGTGGCCCCATTGAAGAATTGCTCTCCCGCGCCCAGGCGGCCGCAGTGGCGAAGGGTGGAGGAGTCGATGCCAAGCGTGCCATTTCGCCCGAGCAGATTGAAGCGATGAAAGTCTATTTTGGCTTTGATGAGCCCGCACCCGTGCGCTATCTCAAGTGGGTGGGCAAGGTGGTGCGCTTTGATTTGGGTACATCATACTCCTACGGAGAGCCGGTCTGGGATGTCATCGTGAGCCGCTTTCCCATCAGCCTATTTTTTGGGGTCACGAGTTTTTTTCTGAGCTACCTGATCTGCATCCCGCTCGGTTTGCTTAAGGCCGTCAAGCATGGTTCCCGCTTTGACACGTGGTCTTCCGTGGCGATATTTTCGGGCTATGTCATGCCGGGCTATGCGTTGGGAATTTTATTGATCGTGTTCTTTGCCGGCGGGTCCTATCTGAACTTGTTCCCCTTGGGGGGCCTGGTTTCCGATGGATTTGCGAACCTTTCGATCGTTGAAAAAGGGTTAGATCTTCTGCATCATTTATTTTTACCCATGTTCTGTTACATGCTGGGTGAATTTGCCTTTTTGACTTTGCTCATGAAGAATTCCGTTCTGGAGGAGCTGGGAAAAGATTATATGCGCACCGCCCTTGCCAAAGGCCTCACTTTTCGGCAAGCCTTGGTTCGCCACGCCCTGCGCAATGCCTTGATTCCTCTGGCCACACGGGCCTCTGAAATTTTTACCCTGATGTTTGCTGGCGCCTTATTGATTGAAAAAGTCTTTGATATCGATGGCATGGGGCTTCTCTATTACAACGCCATGGTGAACCGCGATTACAATGTGGTGCTGGGAATTATTTTACTTTCAAGCCTCATGGCCATGCTCGGGCGGTTATTCAGCGACATGCTCTACACCTGGGTCGATCCGAGGATAACCTTCAAATGAAGTTTTCTGCGGTTTCCCTGGAGCGTTTGCGTCGCTTCCGTTCCACCCGACGGGCCTGGTGGTCTCTGTGGATTTTAGTGGTCGCCTATGGGCTTTCCCTTTTATCTCCATGGCTTGTGGACGACAAGCCCTTGATCATTTCTGTCCAGGGTGAGTGGAGTTTTCCGGCCTTTCAGTTTTACCCCGAAACGAAATTTGGCGGAAAATACCAAACAGAGCCAGATTATCCTAAATTACTGGAAAAGTTGCGCAACGATGGAAATGACTATTGGACCGTAATGCCTCCCATCGCCCACAACCCGCTCCGCGCATACCTCGCCGAGGTGGGGGAGCCTCCATACGCTCCCTCCCGTGAGCACTGGCTAGGAACCGACGCCCATGGTCGCGATCTCTTGGCGCGCTTGATTCATGGCTTTCGCATTTGCATGAGCTTTTCTCTTTTGCTGACCTTGCTTTCTACTGTGATGGGTATTGCCATTGGAGCTGTTCAAGGATATTTGGGAGGCAAATTTGACATGTTCATGCAACGGGGAATTGAGATTTGGGCGTCACTTCCCTTCTTGTATGTGGTGATCCTCATGGCATCCCTCTATGGCCACGGCTTTTGGCTCCTGGTGGGGATCATGACATCATTTAGCTGGATTGGGCTCAGCTATTACATGCGAGGAGAGTTTCTACGCTTGCGCGACATGACCTATGTCCGGGCCGCCAAGGTTCTGGGGTTTGGGCATGCTCATATTTTGTTTAAAGAAATGCTCCCCAACGCCATGACTCCGGTGGTCACGCTGTTCCCCTTCGCACTGATCGGAGGCATTACCGGATTGACCTCGTTGGATTTTCTGGGATTTGGTTTAGCACCACCCACACCCAGCTGGGGCGACCTGATGGCGCAGGGTTTGAGTGCCCTTTTTGCACCTTGGATTGCCCTGAGCACCACCGTCGCCTTGTTCATCACCCTTTTGCTGGCGACCTTTGTGGGTGAGGGCGTGCGCGATGCCATGGATCCCAAATCCGGAGACCGCTATGAATGAGCTTTTGCGGGTCGAAGGAATGTCGGTTGGTTTTGGAAGTGCAGGCCATAAATGGGTGCCGGTTACAGACAACATTTCATTCGCCATTGGCCGCGGAGAAGTTTTTGCTTTGGTGGGGGAATCGGGTTGCGGAAAAAGTGTGACCGCCATGGGAATTCTGGGCTTGCTTCCCAAGCCTAGTGCGCGGGTATTGGCTGGGCATGCGTGGTTGGGTGACGTCGATTTGTTGGATTTGCCTTCCGAACCGTTGTGTGCTATTCGAGGCCGGGACATTTCAGTAATCTTCCAAGAACCCGCCTTGGCTCTCAATCCAGTTTGTGGAATTCAAGCCCAGCTACGCGAAGCGGTGGCCCACCTTCCCCGCTTGGAGGCCGACGTCCGCATTGCATCCTTGCTACGTCGAGCAGGCTTCAGCGATGTGCCTCGAGTGCTGTCCAGCTTTCCCCATGAGCTGTCCGGAGGGATGCTACAGCGCGTGATGATCGTCATGGCTTTGCTTCCCGGTCCCAAGCTCCTGATCGCTGATGAACCTACGACCGCCTTGGACGTGACGGTGCAGGCCCAGGTGATGATGGTGCTCAAAGGGCTATGCAAATCCGAAGGAACCGGGCTATTGCTGATCACCCATAATCTGGGATTGGTGGCCCAATATGCGGATCGCGTGGGGGTGATGTATGCCGGCCGCATGGTCGAATGTGCACCGGTGCGTACCCTTTTGAAATCGCCCGCGCACCCTTATACACAAGGGCTGATCGATGCCGTCCCCGAAGGGCATGAATCGGTTCGGAATTTGCGTCCCATTCCCGGCGTGGTGCCCTATCCCCGCGATTTCGAGGCGGGCTGTCGTTTTCGGTCCCGGTGTTCCAAGGCTACGGCGGATTGCATTGCTTTTCCCCCTTCCGCCAACCTGTCTCCCCTGCATTCCGTAAGCTGTTTTCATCCATCCGTTCCTTTGAAATGAAGCATTCCGTCATGGCACCACTTCTTCGAGTCCAAAATCTTTCTGTCTGGTATCCTGTTCGCAGTGGAACCTTTTCCCGCGTGAAGAATTGGGTCAAGGCGGTTCGCGGAGTGGACCTTGAAATCGGGACGGGCGAAATTGTGGCGGTGGTTGGCGAGTCGGGCTGTGGAAAATCCACCTTGGCTTCCGCCATGGTTGGCCTGCGGGATTGGCAGAGCGGAACCCTTGCCCTGAGCGGTGTAGAGCTGAATCCGGTTCACAGAAAAACCTGGCGCGAAGTGCGGAAACAAGTGCAAATGGTCTTTCAGGACCCCAATAGTTCACTCAATCCACGCCAGACCCTTTCCGAAATTCTTATCGGTCCCCAAAGGGCTGGTGGAATATCCGCTAAGGATTCTAGATTCCGGGCTATAGCCTCCCTGGAACAAGTGGGCCTGAGAGAATCCGATCTGGACCGGTTTCCCCATGCATTTTCCGGGGGACAGAGGCAGCGTATTGGAATTGCCCGGGCCCTGGCCCTTCAAAGCAAAATTTTACTTTGCGACGAGCCGACCTCGGCGCTGGATGTTTCTGTCCAAGCCCAAATTTTGCAACTTCTGCAAGAGCTGAGGGAGCGACTGGGGCTTTCCATTTTGATTATTTCCCATGACCTTTCCGTGGTCAGGGCCTTGGCGGACCGGGTGATGGTCATGTATTTGGGCAGCGTGGTGGAAGAAATTTCCGCCAGGGATCTCTTGCATCTGCCCAAGCATCCCTACACCCAGGCCCTGCTCGGGAGCGTGCCTTCACTGGATCCGGACCTTCCCCCTAAAATTCTGAGTGGTGAAATCCCCTCCCTGCTGTCCCTGCCCGTAGGCTGTGCATTCCAGGACCGATGCCCTTACGCGCGGCCCGCATGCTCCGTGCAGGAGCCATTCTTGCTTCCGGTGAGCGGGGAGTCTGCAAAAGTTCGTTGCCCCTTCCATGAAGAAATAGGATAATGACGGCATGGACAATCTTTCAGTAAATCCTGTTCAAGCAAACCTTTTGGAAACCAAAAACAGTTTTCTGTCTAAAACCTTGTTGAGCCACCCGGATTTGCACCCGGAAGTGCCCATCCACGATTTCCGCCTGCTTTGTCATGACTACGAAGTCGCTCGCTGGCTTCCGGTTTTTTTGTGGACCGGAGAGCGCGAGGTGGAAATTCCTAATCGAGTGATTGATTGGGCCGAATACACCCTGCAGGATGCCTTGCATACCTTTGCCCAAACCTTGCTGTGCAGCTGTGAAACGCCTCGACCCGGTGATCTGGTTGTGCCTTGCCGAATCGAGCTGCGCGATATTCTCCTGGGCAACTATAAAACCATTCGGGTCGCCCGGGATATCGCCTGCTCCGAATGCAACGGTGGTGGCCAGGTCATGGGCTCCTATTGCCGGGCCTGCGGCGGAAAATGCGTGAATCGCACCGAGGAGCGCTTCAGTTTTGAAATCCCTCCCGGATCGACCACGGGAAATTTGTTCCGGTTTGCAGGCAAGGGAAATTTTTCCCTTGCACACAAACTTACCGGAGATTTGCTGGTTCTGTTTGAAGAATGTTTGCCCAACCCGTTTCGGCGTAAAGGTGTGGACTGCATTTGCGAGGCCGAGCCCGACGTGACCACCTTTGTCCTGGGCGGAACTGGTTTTGTGGAAGGTCCGCTCGGGGAACGTGTTTATTTCAAGGTACCTCCTGGAACACAGAGTGGAAAAGTGATTACCATTCCTGGGCAGGGATTTCCTCAATACCGGACTCGCAGCTGGGGCAATCTGCAATGCAGGCTGATCCCCAAAATTCCTTCCATTGACCATGGGGAACGTGAGTTGTTCATTCGGTTGCGTGAACTTCAGATTCAAAGAGGTGGCATTCAATACCGCACCCAGGGTCGCTTTGGTGTCTTGGTCATCCGACCCGAAAATGATTCTCCCATGATTGCGGAAGAGCTGGTCGATTTGGCGGTGGTTTTGCAGACTTCCGGGCTGGTGCCCGCTGTCGATTTAACCGCTTTGGTTCCCTTCGCTCCCCGGAGCGTACTGAACGCTTTGGTTGCCGTTTACAATCGGTGTTTTTCGCGCGGACAGATGAAGGTCGTAGCCCATCCCGAGGTTGCGGTGGCCCTGAAAAGCCTGCAAATTGGAGCTCTTTTCGAGGTGATCGTAAGTGACGAGGAACTCGAGGGACGGGCGAGCCATCAGTCGGCAAATCCATTCCAGCAGGTTCGCCAGGGGCGTTGGGAAGTTTACCCCATGGGAGCCACTTTTCTGATGTGTGACACCCTTTTGGGCACTCCGGATCTGTTGGAAAACCTGGAGCCACACGGTCATGCCTTCAAGGCCTTTGATTTTTCCCAGGTTCCCCAGATCGACAGTTTTCTGATTGGAAAACTGATTCGCGTATATAAATACGCAAACTCCAACGGTGGAGAAGTTGCCCTGATTGGAGTCCTTCCTCCGGTGAGAAAAATCCTTGAAGACACCGGCATTCTTAGTTTGTTCCGGCATGTAAAGAGTTGCGATGAATTGCCGACCTGACAAAATGGCCCAAGGCGGGCGTGCCTTTGCCCGAGTGGATGGAAAGGTGACGTTCATTGACGGAGCGCTTCCCGGAGAGCTGGTCGAAGTAGAGATTTTAAAACGGCGCAAGGATTTTGACGAAGCCCGCGTGTTGCGGGTTTTGGAGCCCAACCCCGGAAGAGTAGATCCTCCTTGTCCGCATTATGCAAGGTGTGGAGGCTGCAATCTTCAGCATGCTGGAATCGATCTTCAGCGCCTGATCAAAAGACAGGTGGTGAACGAATTATTTGGCCGCATTGCCAAAATTCCTTTGCCTTCGGACTGGCCGCTCCATGGAGGAGAGCCATTGGGATACCGACGTCGGGCGCGCTTTGTGCAGGGGTCGCGAGGTTGGGGGTTCCGGGAAGAGGGCTCCCACGCGGTCGAACCGGTCCGCAGCTGTCCCGTCCTTTGTTCCCCCTTGCAGAAAATCCTTGAAACCTTACCCGTCCTTGCGCGTGATTCCGAGGTGCAATGTTTCGCGGATTCCACCGAAGCTGTGGGAATTTGGAATCAGGACAAACCGAATTCATCATTACCGATCCAGATAATCAAGATTCTGGGAAAACCATTGCAAGCAGATGCGCGGGTATTCTTCCAGTCCAATTTTGAGATGGCGGAGGTACTCGTTTCCGCGGTGCGGGATGAGCTCGTTCATCATCCAGGTGCAGGAAAATTTTCGGTGGATTTCTTTAGTGGCGTTGGTGTCTTCGCCGCGTTTTTGCAGGACCATTTTGAGCGAGTCGTTGCGGTAGAATGGAACCCGGGCTGTCTGGCCCACGCTCGCAAGAACTTGGGCTCTCGCTGTGAATTCATGTCGGAGTCCGCCGAGGAGTTTCTCGCAGGCCAAATCCCCCAAAGCCTGGATTTTCTGGTGGTGGATCCTCCGCGCTCAGGGCTCTCGCCGGAAGTTCGCCAAGCACTGTTGCAGGCGCGTCCCCGGCGCATGGCCTATGTATCCTGTGATCCGGCAACACTAGCTCGTGACGTAGGTGAATTTGTGCGTAATGGCTGGAAGTTGGAACGGCTCGACGGTTTTGATTTTTATCCTCAAACCGACCACTTGGAAATGCTTGCGGTGCTGGTTCCTGGCTAGGCCTGGCTTGGAAGTGCCCAGTCAATGGGCGTCTGTCCGGTGTGGCGTAGATAGTCGTTGGTCAGGCTAAAATGGCGACAGCCTAAAAACCCTCGGTAGGCGGAGAGGGGCGATGGATGCACCGCTTCCAGGATTAAATGACCTCGGTCCGCAACAATCAAATCCTTTTTAGCGCGGGCGTAATTTCCCCACAACAAAAACACCAGATTATTGCGTTTTGCGGAGAGCCGCTGGATGATGACATCGGTAAATTCGGTCCAACCAATTTTTGCATGGGACCCAGCTTGGCAAGCCCGCACGGTAAGGCTCGCATTGAGAAGCAGGACGCCCTGGCGGTCCCAGGATTCCAGGTTGCCGTGCTTGGCGATGGGAATGTTCAAATCGTCTTCGATCTCTTTGTAGATATTGAGAAGCGAAGGTGGAATGGCCACGTGGGGGGGAACGGAAAAACTGAGTCCGTGGGCCTGGTCCGGATTGTGGTAGGGGTCTTGTCCAATGATCACCACCTTGACTTGGTCCACGGGACAAAGGTCGAGGGCATTGAAAATCAATTTCGCGGGAGGGTACACCTCGACACCCTGCTTTCGGTCATCCAAAAGGACCTGCTTCAGCTTGGCAAAGTAAGGGAGCGTGAATTGGTCCTCAAGAAGGGACAGCCAGGATGATTCAAGGGAAATAGCCATGCCTCAAAGATAGAATCTGTATGGTTTGGTAGGGTTTCTGATTGCGGAATCTGGTTCCATAAATTTGGGACTATCGTGGAATTGCTTTGCAAAGGTATCCGATGGTATTTTTTGGAATACCCAGTTAGATCCGTTTGAATCAGGATAAATTTAGGACAACCTTAACCTGGGATTTTCGATGTGGAAACATAACCTTGGCTTTCTCCTGCTGGCCTCTGCAACTCTCTGGGCGGGAACCGATTTAGATACCTTTGGCCTGCAAAAATTCTACCCCAACCTTGCGGGTTCGCGCGAGTGGAATTCTGCCCACTGGGCGAACGGCCAGGCCCGCACCATCAAGTACGATGTGGATCCCTTCGATCCAACGGACTGGACCGAAGACCATAGCGCCTCCTCCAACGGCTTCGTGATCGATGGCCTGGGTGTCATGCGCATGACCGGCGACTCGCCCCGGTTCCATGTAAATTCCTTGCGCACCACCAAGGGCGCAGCGCAATTCTTCCTCAATACGGAATTTACCGCCTATTATCGGCGCATCGGCAACAATGGCGCAAACTGGGGCGGTATGATTGTGGGAGTGCGCAGCGATCCGCTTGGACACGCATCGAGTGGCGGTGACGACTGCAACGCCACCACCTATTATGCGCGCTTCCGCCATGACGGAAAGTGGGACATCGAAAAGGAACTCAAACACCCCGCCAGCGACTACTGGAGCGGCTCGGGCTTTCACACCCAGGATCCCTTGTGGGGCGGAAACCCCCTCCCGGAAAACCGTTGGATCGGCATGAAGTATATTGCACACAACATTGCAACCAACCAAGTTAAGCTGGAGCTATATATCGATAGCACCACCAATGGAGAAGGCACCGGAGGCGGAGACTGGAAAAAAGTCGGCGAGGTGATCGACCAGGGAGCCTTCCCTGCGGCCCCGAGCCCAATCAGCGGCTGCACCTATACGGATGAAAAGACCGTGATTGCCCAAGGCCATGGAACAATCCTGATGCGCACCGATGGCGACGAAGCCGAATACAAAAAGCTCACGATTCGCGAGATTGACACGACCACGCCGTCATCCATCCGTGATGGAGTACCCCGAATCATTCCTAGGGTATTTGGCTTAGGCTTGGTCCGCTACGACCTGCTAGGCCGGCAGTAGTTTCAAGGGTTGGGCTGGGTGGGAGGATTCGAACAATCCTGCTATTGGTTATTTTATTGGGACTCAAGTTACCACACCGCCCCGTGCAAACAAACTGCACTAGTTCCTTTGCGGAGTCTTGCCTGCCATTCCACCAGCTGGTGGCCGGAAATATCCTTGCATTTCACATCCAAACTATCAATGTCTGGAAATGCCTTGGCTATCGAATCCTGGATGGCGAAACACGATCGCTTTGGCATGCTGTCCAGGCCCAGCTTATGCACCAGGGCCCGTAGCGGCATTGAATTAGCGACAAGTCCAGAGCGCTCCCGGTTTTCGATGCTGCGCCTCCATGCCGTGTGGAGGATGCCCATGGCCATCAGTGCCACAATCCCTGACAGGAGCAGGGCCACGGAGAGTTCGATCAGGGTGAATCCCTTCCTATTCATGGAAACACCCCACGCTGGAGGCTACGGTATCCCTTGCATTGCGGAGCGCCATGGCATGGATGCAGTGCTCCGTGCCGATGCTTTCCACTTCATAGCGGATTTC
>CAIRAY010000009.1 GCA_903876665.1 uncultured Fibrobacterota bacterium
AGCCATGGCCCCAGGATTTGTATGCTTATGAACAAGATACTGGAGATCTTCCGTTACCTGCTCTGGTGTCCGTTGGGTGAGCCAGCCGGCAACGCGACCAGTGCTTGAAAAATCACCTGTTTCATCAATATATAGGTACATGCGTGCCCAGCTTAAGGTAAAAATACCACACAATTCTACCCCATATTTCCGGCAATATCCACAAATATTTTCGACAAACTGTACCCATAAAACAAAAAAGGCCCGCTGGTATGGGCCTCAAACACATCAAATCATTCTCTTCTTAAGCAGAGCGAGTAAAGAAGCTCCTTACTTCTCCAATTCCAGTTCCTCCCACCCGAGCCGCATGCGTTCAAGCACCTCGGGCTCAACGCCATGCACGCTCCCATAATACCCCTTCATCTCCACAATGTCCACATATTTCGTCAACTGCAAATACGGAGCCATTTCCCAGCGCTGGGTAAAGGTGTTGCTCACCACCACATCGCGCCCCTCGGCCAACAGGCTACGCACGCGATCCAGGCACCAGGCATGGGCCTCGCCGATCCGCTCCCGGTCAAACCGATATTCTCTATCCACCATAAAGAACATATCGGCTTCGACATGTTCCGCACCGGTGGTTCCACATAGCTTCCGCGCTTCGGTACTTTTGCCCGAGCCCGGCAATCCGCGCACAATGGTCAATTTTGCCATAGACATCCTTGGTTGTGGATAGAAGATACTCCAAATCCCCTCATTGGCGAATCTTATTCTTCCTCATCCTCCTCAGACCCCTCCTGGCCAAAGTCAAATCCATACACATCGGTGTACCAAACAGGGCCACAAGCCATGCCTCCGTAGGTGACTTCAATGGCGAGCAGCTGATTCCCGTAGCCAATCGTTTTAAGCGTATCCCCGAAGCTCTCCAAATCGAAATCATCCTCGTCCACTTTTCCGAAGCGCTCGGCAAATTCCGCCGACTGGTACTCGAATTCCCCGCACGCCGACAAGTAGACAAAAGCCAAATGAGGACAACGCTCACTCTCTATGGCCACCATGCCGCAGATGGGGCAGCGCAGCATGAGCGGCGCCATTCCAAAAGGCTGTTCGACTTTGGCGTACTGGGGCGAGGTCTGTGCGGGTTTCCTTTTGGGCATGGGACTCTCCTTGGGTTATGGGGAGTTTCGGAGAGGTCCTGGCTTTGTCAATCACCCCATTGACTTTTTTAAAACCACCACACGGTCACTGCACCATGTTGTTCATGGAGCAACCGTTCGTCCCAAGGCATTTTCCTGCCGGCTTCAGTGCGGTCGAAAATCACCAAAGTTTGTGTGCTTTCGAGGCCAACCTTATGCGCATAGCTTGCTGTCTGCTTTAGGCCCTGTTTGAGGGTGGCTGAACGACCATCGTGGGCGTGTACCAGTTTTATTTCGATGATATGGCTAAAGCCCTTCCACTCGATGAGCATGTCGATGCGTTCTCGACCAATGGCAGCCTCGCGAGTGAGCTTTGCACCACCGTTCAAGACTCGTTGGAAAAAGCCCATTAACAACAGATGCGGAAAGACTTCGGGGTAATCAGCACGGGCTTCCCATAAATCGCCATTACGACGCCAAAACCCTTGGAACTCGGTGAACAATGCATCCAAATCCAGGTCGCCGTCTGGCTTTGCCCAGCGGAACTCGGGTTTGGCTATGCCATCTTGGTAGCCACTGTTGAGGGTGCGGATCAGCACCTCGCGGTAGATCGGGTTCGCAATTGTCAGTTCGTCATCCCAGGCAATCAAACCAAGGTCCATGCAATATTGCACATTGGCGTTCTGACGTCCCAGATCAGGGTCAATGTCACCTGCCAAAATGGGCTGGATCACCTGCTTGACGCGGGGTTCCTTGAGACGCTCGGCCAGACTGTCGATATGCACCGCCCGGCTCTTGATGAGCGCTTCTTTGGCTTGTTCGATATGCCCAAACACGATAGGCGAACCGTCCGTGACTAGGCGTAAAACGCATTCTTTGGCAAGGGAATTCACCAACCAAGGCTGACCACCACTCAAGCGAAAAATCTCATGAACAGCGGCCTCTTCGAAGATTTGCCCTGTCGCTTCGGTGTGTTGCAAAAGTAACGATTGAACTTCGGAAAAATTGAAGTTTCGCAAAGTTTGGGATTGTTCTTTAATGTTGAACGGCGAGCCTGGGTTGACCGGCGTGCCATCCTTGCTTGCGGCCAAATAATCCTTGAGGTCACGCATGCCCACCAGCGCTACGCTTGTGGGAAAGCGCCCCACTCCACGGCTAGCAAACCCGCCACGCAACTGCCGTAAAAAACTCACCAGCACTGGTCCAGAAAGGGTATCAACCTCGTCAAACAAAATGACTAGGGGTTTTGGGAAGCAGAGTTCTGACCACTGCTTAATGGTTTCCGTCAATTGAATTGCAGGATCGGATCCTTGGGGAGATTTTTCGGGAATCGGCACCCCAAAATCCTTCGAATAGTTGCGTATCGAACTACAAATGGCCGGCATCGCAAGCTCAATTTCCTCGATACCCTGACAAGCCTCCACACTCACATAGCACGCCACCACCTGCTGCGAAGCGTTCAGTTGTTTCATCCACGACATCAGAAAACTAGTCTTGCCAGTTTGCCTTGGTGCATGCAAAACCCAGTAAAGCTCCTGGTCGATAAAGCGTTGCAAATCTGCGCTAGAAAGGCGCGC
Source organism: uncultured Fibrobacterota bacterium (assembly GCA_903876665.1). Classification (GTDB taxonomy): domain Bacteria; phylum Fibrobacterota; class Fibrobacteria; order Fibrobacterales; family Fibrobacteraceae; genus CAIRAY01. The sequence goes on from CAIRAY010000009.1 coordinate 2,693, forward strand.
GGCAGGAGGAAGCATGAAATGCATCTCGGGGCGGCAGGGGCCGGTGGTGTTGAAGGACATTGGCAAATGACGGATCGGGGTGCTCATGAGTTGAATATAGGATATTTAGACCCTCGTCTAATCAATCACCCCGATTGACTTTTCGTCCTCAGCACGATGCTCTCATTACCATGAACTGCAATTTCTGTAACGCCCCTTTTACCCGACCCGGACATTTACCGTTTTGTCCCTACCGAGGCCCCAATGCCCCCGAGTTCCGTCGAGTGGGCAAAATATTTTGCAATCCTGCGCGAACCTATGCCAAATTCATGAGAGACCTGGCTTACAACGTTTCAACCCGGGGGCTCAAGGGACCCACGCAAAGAAGACACTACGCCATTGCCAAGGCTTTGGGACCTGTACTCACAGAAAACTGGAGAGAGACGCCTGATCTCTTGTTTGCTATTTGCAACGCGCTTTACCTGGACCCGCTCGATGCGGAATTACGCAAACTTCTTGGATATTCTTTAACCAATATTCTTGGTTGGGATCAATTGGAACAATATTTTCATACCCGACTTGGACTCCTTTTTGAAACACCTGTTGTAGGCGGCATCGCCAATTATGCTCAAGAGGTCTTTAGCTATCAACTTACCGAAGGCATTACCGTAGACCGGCGCGTTGTCGGTTCGTTTATTCAAAGGTTCCATCGGGAAGACACTTCCAGAACAAAGAGTACCCGGCTCAAGTTTTGGTTTGACTATCGTGTCGACCTAGATGTTTGGAAGCCCGCTCATTTTGACTCCTGCCCCATTCTTCCTTTACTGGGGTGGGTCATGCGACACGACCCCATGGTTTTGCCCAAAATCTTCATGCATGTGCCTAACGATGGGACTAGGCTATTTGTAACCTTCCTGATGGAAAATTCCTAGGTTTGGCCCATGTCAAAAACATCTCTGCGCCGCCAATTGTCTTTGCTGATCAATACCGCGGACCCAACAATTTTAGCGAGCGGCCGAAGCAGGCTTGCCTTGATCCAGTCCCACGAATTTGTGGAACGGGATGACAGTACCTTCCTAAATGCCAAAATTCTGGGCTCCCGCCTTTACAATGTTCAGCTTGGTGAAATGAAGATCGACAATGAATGCTCTTGCCCTGACTTCAGCAAACAGCGACGCACCTGCAAGCACATGGTGGCCCTTGCCTTGCAAGGATTGGCTGAACTAAAACACCTGCCCCCTGAGCCTGTCACAAAATTCCGCGAAGTGCCGAGCGCCCCTCCTCGCATTGAAGTTCCCGAATTACTTCAGCAGCTTGAGAAAATGGGTGGCCCAAAACCGCAACACTCTTCGCCACTTTTGAGTGGATACGAAACCTACTACACTCTGTCCTTTGACAGGCCCGTCTGTCGCGAATGGTCCATCGCTCCCTTCATTGCCAAAGTGAACGGCGACTCCTTGCAGGTCCTAGAGCGCTTGCGTTGTTCGGAGCTACGAAGTAGCCGAACTTTTGCTTTGCAGCCACTTGACTCTTATATCCTGTCCCTGGTGCCCTTTAGCTATCGCATGCACGACCGGGAAACTCCTAATTCTCTTTTATCCGTGTTTCATGCGTTTCAAGGCAATGACCGCTTGCGGGACTCTCAGACCCTGCGCCCGTTGACCATTATGGATGGAGTGTGGTCGCCTCAGCTCATTCTGGAGGAAAGCGAGGAAGGAGCAATCTTGCACCCCCGCCTGCGCTATAAGGAGCAATGCATTGACCTGCCCGATGGCGTGCAGATTTTTGGACAACAAGAACATGCCCTGCTCTCCAATGAACGCATTTTTCTGTTAAACACTATTTTCTGGAAAGAAAGTGACCTAGGCCTTTTGACTCAGCATTTTGAGATTTCCGGAAACTACCTGGTCAATGCCTTGCCCGCCTTGTTGCGCCTGGGTGAGCTAGTCGAAATCCCAGACAGTATGCGCCCCATCGTGGAACAAGGGGTTCCCCAGCCATTTTTGTTTTTGGATTTTGACCCGCAACGCGGAGAACTTTCGGTCGCCTTGCGCTTTGCCTATCTCCCCTCCGAACGACTTTTTCCGTGGGCAGAAGAGGGTGGCCAAATTCAAACCATTGACGCAGACAACAAGCTGATCACTCTGATTCGCAACCCAAAAGCAGAGGCCTCGTATTTTCAGGAACTGGACCAGTTGATGCAAAACATGACCTGGAGTTCGCTTATTTATAGGGGTTGTTTACGAATTGATTTACGACACATTCGCTCCTTTTTAGTTCGTGTGGTGGAACCCTTGCAATTACGGTCATCCTGGTCACTTGAAGGACTCGCACAATTGTCCAAATTCCAACGGAGAACGGCCAAGGTCAATTTGCAAATTTCCTCGGGAGTGGACTGGTTTGATCTAGAGGGTGATTTACAGTTTGACGATATGCACACATCGCTGAGTGAGTTGTTGAATTTAGATGTGAACGAGGACGAAATCACCCTTGCCGATGGCTCAACGGGATTATTGCCTCGCGACTTGGTCCGTCTGCTGCGTGTGATCAAAGGCCTGCGCGAAAAAGAAAAGAAGGGCGAAAAACCGACTGGCAACCTGCGCATTGCCTCTTTGCATGCCGCCGTTTTGCGCCCCTTGATTGAAAACGAAGCCTACCATATTGACCAACGTGATCAATTACGCGCCCAGCTCGAAGCCCGGGCCTTGCGGGCCATTGACCCCACGCCGGTATCCAAAAGCCTGTGTGCTGAATTACGCCCCTACCAGATCGAAGGCTTGCACTGGTTGCGCCAAATGCGTGCCTGGGGAGTGGGCGGGATTTTAGCGGATGACATGGGCCTAGGCAAGACGGTGCAAGTGATTGCGGCCCTGTGTGATTTTTATGATGATCCAGCCGAGCTTCGCCCTTCGCTGATTGTTATGCCCACAAGTCTTCTGCACAATTGGAAGCACGAGCTCGACCGTTTTGCGCCCCAACTTGCTTACCAAATCTATCACGGGAACGAGAAGCTGGCCTTGGATACGCACACACCACCGCCCCGCACCCTGATCTTCACCAGCTACGCCATGCTGCGAAACGACCTGGACCTTTGGGAGGGATTTCAATTCGGGTATGCTATTTTGGATGAATCCCAAGCCATCAAAAACCCTCTTTCGCAATCTGCAGTTTGTGCGCGTAGCCTCAATGCCCAGCACCGCCTCGCGATGACCGGCACGCCCATCGAAAATAATTTGCTGGACTTATGGTCCCAATTTGCCTTTGTAAACCCTGGCCTTTTGGGCAGCAAAGACTTTTTCCGCAAAGAATTCATTGGAAGCAACAAAGAAGCACCGCCCCCAAGTATTTTAGAGCTTCTCTCCAAGTTGAGCGCTCCCTTTTACCTTCGCCGGACCAAAGAAAAGGTTCTCACCGAGCTTCCACCTCTTGAAGAACGCGTGTTGTATGTAGACATGAATTCTGGACAAAGACTGTTGTACGAAAAGACGAAAGAAAAGTACCGGAAAATGATCTTGGGGACCATAAAGGACAAGGGTATCCAGAAATCCCAAATCCATATTCTCGAAGGAATGCTTCGCTTGCGCCAAATCGCCTGCGACCCCAAAATATACCTGCCCAACAACAGAGCGACTTCAGCCAAGCTGGAGCTGCTCGTCGAAAAGCTCCAAGAGGATGTGGTTGAAAATCACAAGGCCCTCGTATTTTCCCAGTTCACGTCCTTACTCGCCAACTGCGGCAAGGCTCTCAGGGCAGCCAATATCGACTATGCCTACTTGGACGGTTCCACCCGTGACCGCGCCAAGGCCATCGATGAATTTACCCAGCAAAGCAACAAGCGTGTTTTTTTGATTAGCCTCAAAGCCGGTGGAACAGGCCTGAACCTGACCAACGCCGACTTTGTGTTTCACCTGGACCCCTGGTGGAACCCTGCCGTAGAATCCCAGGCCACCGGACGCGCCCACCGCATGGGCCAAACCCAGACTGTGCAAAGCATCAAAATGGTGGCCAGCGACAGCATCGAAGAAAAAATCCTGCTCCTGCAAGAAAGCAAGCGCCAGCTAGCGGCTACGGTGTTGCAATCCGACCAGGGCTTTGTCAAAAGCCTCGACCTCGAAATGGTCCGCGAGCTATTTGCCTAGGCTTTTTGGGTTGCCATCCTGTCTTTGTTGTCCCGGTCATGCCCGGCTATCCTTGTCATGCCCGGCTATCCTTGTCATGCCCGGCACGGGCATCACCGGTGCTTGCTGCAGTGTTTCTTCGGGCACGGTGCGGTGATGGCCGTTCCGGCCATGACAAGCATGCCCGGGGTTTTATCATGCCCGTAATCTTGTCATGCCCGGCACGGCCGATGTGTTGCCAGTCGCTCTTTGAGCCTACTGGCAGCTATGCAAAGCTTGGCCACTTCAACCTTTGGTTTTTTCCACACAGTGGATATGTGCCTGTAACCGCTGAAGCGGAACAGGCATATCAAGTCGAGCACTATCCACTGTGTGGAGCATCACCGGTGCTTGCTGCAGTGTTTCTTCGGGCACGGTGCGGTGATGGCCGTTCCGGCCATGACAAGCATGCCCGGGGTTTTGTCATGCCCTGCTAGCAAGCCCATCCCACCTTCTTTGACATTTCGCTGAAGGCCCGAAACTCCTAATAGTTGGTCCCATTCAAGGACATGGCTATGGAGGTTCGTATGTTTTCATTTCCGGGCAAAGCACTCACAAAGATCGGGCTCCTCTTGTTTGGGATCTCGCTGGTCTTTTCCTGCGCGGGTCAAAATTCAACCGATGTGCCCAGCACGGGCGACATTTGTGGACAGGTCACGGATCAAATCACCGGAGACCCCATCCCTGGAATTAACATCATCACGGACCCCACCACCGGTAGTACGGTCACCGACCAGGATGGCAACTTTTTCATCTCGCAAGTCCCGCTAGGCAGCTACTCCCTCGAATTCCAGACCGACCTCTACAATCGCAAGCAAGTCAGCGTCTATGTCACGGGTGGCGGGGTCGCCAGTGCCAATATCACTTTGATTCCAAATTCCGGAATTTTATCCGGAAAGGTTTTCGACCTCAAGACGAACCAGGCGCTAACTGGGGTTTCGGTTAAAATCATCGAGGACAGCGCCTCGAGCCTCACCGATGCAAATGGTGTATTTCGCTTCCCCCAAGTTGGCAATGGAAACAAGACTCTGGAGTTTTCCCTTGCCGATTATCAGACCACCACCTTGCCCGTGCTGGTTTCCGGCGGCTCCTTGCAAAATTTATCCCAGGCACTAAGCCCCAAGCTGGGGTCCATTTCGGGTGTAATCTCGGATTCCAAGACGGGCCTCCCCTTACTGGGAGTTTCGGTGAGCACCTTTCCCGCAACTTCTACGGTAATCACCGACAGCACGGGTGCATTCTCCCTGGCCCCACTGGTGGAAGCCTCCTATACAGTCGCTCTTACAAAGGATAATTACGCTCCGGCAACTCGTAGCATCCAAGTTTCTGGGGGTGAAGAAGCGACGCTGTCCTTAACCCTGGCCTCCTCCGTGGGAAGCATTGTTGGGATTATCACCGATTCCCGCACCGGTCAGGCCGTAGCAAACGCAACGATCAGCACCAATCCATCTACCACCGGGGTGGTAACTGATGCCTACGGTGCATACAACATTCCTAATGTTAGCTCAGGCCTTTATACAGTTAGCGCAAGCAAGGACGGCTACATTGCAGGTAACCAGCAGGTGGTTCTTGCCGGGGGGGCCTCCGGTTCTGCCTCTTTGGTCCTTTCTCCGGCCACCGGACAGCTCACCGGAAAAGTCACCAACGCCAATGGGGGTGCGGTGATTGTAGGAGCCACCATCACCACTACGCCTGCAACGGTTCAAGTGATTTCTGATGCCAATGGGGATTTTGTATTCAACAATTTGCCCCCCGGAAGCTATACCCTCTCCATTAAAAAGACAAGCTATGTCGATGGAAATGCCGTAATCAATGTCGTGGCCGCACAAGATGCCTCCGTAAATCCCCAGCTCACTGCCGTTGTTCCTGAGCTGAGTGTGGCTCCATCTCTCCTGGATTTTGGAGCAACAACGACCCTGATGCAAGTCACCATCAGCAACTCCGTTGCCCAGGGGGCCTTGACCTATTTGATTTCCAAGCCCACCGAGGCGACATGGCTAGCGGTCTCTTCCAATGGAAGTCAGACCGTGAATGTAGACATGCCCGTCCAGGTTACCGTGGACCGCTCCGACATGGCCCCTGGGAATTATTCGAGCCTCATTACCATTACCTCCAATGGCGGAAACAAGTCCATTCCCATCAGCATGATCGTTCCCAATCCATCCAACCCCCAGCTCTCCCTGAACAAGACGGTGGTTGATTTTTCCAGCACCCTGAGCTCCCAGCAAATCATTCTCACCAATAGCGGACAAAGCGTGTTGAATTATCAAGTCACCGAGGCTCTGGATTGGCTCGTAGTCTCCCCGGCATCGGGAAACACCAATACTGTGGCCGTAACCTTGACGCTGAACGCAAGCCGGGTGGGCCTCACCAAAGGGCAGACCTATACTGGCGTGGTGACAATCAGCTCCAACGGAGGGAACCAGACCATCGGGGTTTCGCTCAAAGTTTCGGAGAGCGCCATGGCGGCCGCAAATTTGACAATCGATAGCATTATGCCAACTTCCGCAAAACTGAGCTGGAGCTTTGCCTCGCCTTCTGCAAGCTTTGGCTCCTACAAGGTCTATAGCTCGACCAACCCCAATGTCAATGAGGTCACCGGCAGACTCGACACCACCATCTCCATCTACGCCAATCCTTTGGTTACGGTCAGGGGAACAGCCGGAACCAAGCGCTATTACAAGGTGTACACCTGCAACAAAACGGGCGTGGGCACAGAAAGCAACGAAAAGAGTGTGCTCTTCCCGGCAGCCCTCAAGTCCTGGACCTTGCTGACTGCCCCCATTGGCATGACCTGGGCCGACATCACCATTACCGGCTTGCGCTCCACCAGCGATGCAGATGCCTGGGCCTTTGGGTTTTATTCCGGCACGGCGAACTTCAATAAGGGAGTCATTCTGCGCTGGGACGAGGGGCAGTCCGTTTGGCTCAAAGAAGTTCTCCCCGATAGCGTGGGTGGCATTATGGATTTTCTGATGCAAGATAACGGAGTCATCTACGCCTTGGCCAAGAACAACAAGAACAACAAAACATTAATCCTCTGGAACAATGGCTTGAGCTGGCAAGTGCTTTTGAGCTCAACCGTCGCATGTGGGAAGAGCACTTCAGTTTCCTGGGACGACATTTTTTCATATTCAGGCGTCCTGGAGCAAACGGCCCAAGGCTTCTTCTGGAGCGCTGGGGATGCTTCGGTCCTCCAGCGATACTCCCTGGGGTCGTATTTTCCCCAGGGTCTGTTTGGAAAAGACCTAGTAAAGACCGCCAATGGCAACCTCTATTCAGCGGGTGGCAATTATTCCAAATTTACCAGTAGCTATTCTGACTTTAGGACAACTACCTGGACCCCGCTCTGGAATGGGATGCCTCTGAATCGCTACAACGGCATGGGCTGGACCGAAATCAACTCCCAGCTTTTCTATGACATTCAAAAGGACAGCTCGGACAACATGTACCTACAAGGGTACAAGGACCTCTATGTCATGAAGAACGAAGTCATTGTGGATACCATTGCGAATTTTCCCTCCCCGGTCTACTTCCCCCTGGACTCCGCCAATATATGGTTTGGCTCTGTAGGAAAAATTGAGCAGTACAACGGCCAGATTTACCGGACTGCCGGGGCGATCAACCTGGGCACGCCCTATGTGATCCAGTTCCATCGCCCTGACTTTGGCTGGATGGCGGCAAGTAATGGGATTTACATCTACAAGTAGCCCAGCCAACAAAACTTACTTCACCCACATACCGTCCAGGTCGTCGTTCTTTTCTCCCAGGGACCCAATCTTTTTCAAAAATTCTGTTGTGGTCCTTGCATCCGTCATTCCAAAATTCAAATGAACTTGGCCCTCATCCCGCAAATCCCAGCAACAAAAAAAGTGGGCATCCTTGTCTCCATATTCCAGGGAATAAATCCGAATATTTTCCTGGATGAATGTCAACAAAAGGTGAGTCGCCTGGGGGGCCCGGAATGCCGGGGGCATAACAAACAAAACACTGTCCACATTCATGACCATCATGTCGTGGGCTTCCAATTCAACACGGTATGATTTTGCGCGCTCCAATAATTCATTTTCTGGTTTCGTTAATGCTCTCATTTGACAAATGTAACCTTTCTTCGAAACTCATTGTGGAGGTTTACTATGGCACAGAATGAGCTGGTAGCAGCGGGGGTCGTGGTTTTGTCGATTCTGGGGGCATTTGCCCTGGTGCGCCTAATGGTGGGGATCATGCGCCGCATGCTCATGGTCGTGGTCCTAGGACTTGTCTGCGCCGCGTTTGTGTTCTACGGAGGCATAATCACCGGTCAGGCTGACAGTATCATGCAGAAATACCAAAACCCGGAACGCCCCTTGAATGGCATAAATATGCCAGGAGTTGGTCGTAGCGTTCTTTCGCTAGCTAAACAATTTTTCCTTTGAGGTCCTATGGACATCAACTATCAGGATGAACCCATTGACTGGGTGGCCTTGCAAAAAACCATTGACCAGGTGGACTACAGCAAGCTTCATATTCCCCGCGCCAATTTGTTGAAAGTATTCTTTAATGCCCAAGGTACTGGACCGGTGGCCGAGTCTTGCCTCCAGGCCTTTTCCGGTGATCCTTTGGCGGCCAATGTCTTGACCACCCCAATCTTATCAAACTCCCCCCTAGCCACTCGCAAGATGATCGTCCTTGTTCTCTGTGGCATCCTCCCCGTAAGCGTATTCTCCGCCCTTCCCATTCGTGACTGTAAAACCCTCCTCTCCCAAAAAGACCATCCATCTTATGGGAGGCACCCCGAGCTCGATTCACTTTACGAGCTGGAATGGAATAACCCCTATTTTGACATCGACTCCTACCTCGCAAACATCCTGGATGGAAGCCTTATCGACTACAATCCCATGTACCCCATAAACAACACCGTCCAGACATTCTACACCCGCCCCAAAGCCATATCCTACCACATCAGACCCAGTTTTCCCAAGGGACGCTCGGTTGCCTTTTACGCAGGCTTCCTCAGTTTCTTCGCCATTTCCTGTATTGGAAGTTCCATGCTCTACCCGCATCGGATTCAGCTCAAACCTTTGGTTCATTTTCTCGTCAATAATTTTGCCCCTCGGTCCGTTGCCGACGAATTCCGCGGAGAAATTGAAGAACTTACCAAAGATTCTTTTGAGCGTGACACACAAACCATTCTACGCATGGTTTCGCCAGGCACCAACGCATTTGAGACCGACTATTGGAACACCATTCTGGACGGGCAGAACTATCTCTGCAGTTGACAGAAATCATCTAATACGATACTCATAATAAATCAAACCAAGGAGAATATATGAATCGCATTCAAATCATCACCGCCACCGGATTTGCCATCATTGCAATCCTTGCCAGCTGCGCAGGCAATGGCCCATCCACGGGAACAGGTTCCGAACGGGTGGTCGAATCCTCCGCGGTCAAAGCACCCACATGGAGCGGCCAAGGGAGCATGGTCACCGGCACTCCTCCAACAGACACCATTTGGGCAGTCGGTCGGGCTGACCAAGTCGCTGAGCTGGATGCCGCAGTACAATATGCGACCATCGTTGGGGTAGGCCTCATCCTCGACTACATCCAAATGAACGCAGTCAAAACCACGCAAGCCGCATACAATGGCAATGCCAAGGATCCGGGTGGAAAATTTATGCAATACGCCCTCGCCTGGCGCTCCAAGGTAAGCGGCCTCTCCGGCGTGACCACCCCCGAAATATTTTGGCAACGCATTGAAGTCGAGGGCGCAGATGCCAAATCCTATTTCTACCGAGCACAAAGCCACACCGCACTCTCGGGCAAGGATTATCGGGCCTACATGCGAGGCGCCCTCGAAGGCATCAAAGCCAACGCCCAAGACGCCAAAGATGTCGCCGCTGCCGACGCCGCCGAGCAGGCCATGAAGGAAATCCCGGAATAGCCCCGGGGACGGTGCGGTGATGGCCGTCCCGGCCATGACAAGGCAGAAGCATGTCATCCCAGGCCATCTTGTCATCCCCCCAATGCCTGTCATCCCCGGCCATCTTGTCATCCCCGGAACGGGGATCACCGGTGCGTGCCACATGACTTTGAACGGACTCGGGGGCGGTGCGGTGATGGCCGTCCCGGCCATGACAAGGCAGAAGCATGTCATCCCCGGCCATCTTGTCATCCCCCCAATGCCTGTCATCCCCGGCCATCTTGTCATCCCCGGCACGGGGATCACCGGTGCGGGCCACATGACTTTGAACGGACTCGGGGGCGGTGCGGTGATGGCCGTCCCGGCCATGACAAGGCAGAAGCATGTCATCCCAGGCCGTCTTGTCATCCCCCCAATGCCTGTCATCCCCGGCCATCTTGTCATCCCCGGCACGGGGATCACCGGTGCGGGCCACATTCAAACCCCATGGTAGTTTATATGCTTTTTACAAAATTCGGCATCCTATTATTGACAATACCAAGCTGTTTTGCTTTTGCCCAGGTCCCCCCATGGGTTCTGCAACCCCCCAGAGGCTTTGCATTTGCTTACGCCACTGGATCCTCCGGGCCCCAAGCTACCCCAGCATCCGCCCTGCAAGCCGCGGAACAGATGGCCCTACAGGCTCTGATGCAAAAACAAGGGAGCGCCCTCGCCAGTAGCCAAAGCCTTGCCATGCGCCAAGGCAACCTGCAAGGCAACTACTCCCGCACCCTGGAATTGCGAACCGACCTAAAGCTGGATCCCATGCGCATCGACAAGCTCGATGTAATTGCACGGACTTTCTACGAGAACGAAAATGGATACAGTGCCCATGTATTGCTAAGAACTCCATCCACCTCTCCCAAGCAAGGGCCCTCGGTCTGGGCATGTGCATGGCGCAGTGCCATTGTTCCGGGCTGGGGGCATTCCCTTCATGGTGGCAAAATGTTGCCATGGACTGCCCCCTGGGCCACGGGTCTTGCGACGGGTGCGCTCTCCTGGAGGCTTTCCCAGGTCGCCTTCGCAGAAGCAAGGTCCGCCCGGACCCAGGAGCGACGGAACGCCACCGAAAGCCAGGCCCAGGCCCTGCGGGGAATTGCCCTGACGGGATTTGGCTTAGCGGCCGTCACTTGGGTTTGGGGGTTGGCCGATGTGACCGCCCTGGCCTACCGTGACCCCGAAGGTCTTACGCACTTCGGGGTGCAGGTGGATCTGTGATTACAATTCCCACCGGACTCCGATAATCCCCCTAGGAGGTTTCTCATGACACAGTTCATCGCAATTTTCATCCTTGCCGGAATTCTCGCGTCCTGTACCGTTCCCGCAGATTCCGACCCTGTCACCCAGGGGATTTCGGGAACCGTCATCGACGCCGAAAACGGATCCGCCATTCCCAACGCCGTCATTGAAACGGACCCTCCCAGCTCCACACTGACCTCGGATGAGGCGGGCGCCTTCGAAATCACCGATGTCTCGCCCGGCCATTACACCGTGCGCGTCCGCGCCGTGGGCTATGAGCTCTTTGAAACTCAAGTGTGGGTTCGGGAAGGCCTGCCCTCGCGCTCGGACATGATGCTCGTGCGCTACGTCGCTCCACCACAGCTCGAGGACTCCTCGGGCACACCCTACTTTCCTTCTGCACCCGCTTTTTCCAGCAACAGCTGGGACTGGCCCTCTCCATCCTCTTCGTCCGTTGCCACAACCGTTTCCGGAGCCCGGTGGAAGATTCTGGCTCCCATTGGTGGAGGAAGCGAAGACTTGAACGAAGTCTCGGCCATTGCCGGCGCAAAAGCATGGATCACCAGCGACTCCAGCCTTTTCCGCTGTAGTGGAGCGACCTGTCAAAAAGATGCCAGCATGCCAACCATCAAGAGAATTATCGGAATGTCATTGCTCAACACAAGCGCAGGCTTTGTTCTGGGCATCAGCCAGAAGGCCACCTATGGGGCTCTCTCCCTAGCCATCTGGAATGGAGCAACCTGGGCAACCTCCCTGGTGACCAGTTATGCCACCAACTGCGACGGCGGCAAAGGTCTTTCGGTGTACAGCGCAACAGACATTTGGGCCCATTGCTACGATGAAGCCTGGCATTGGGATGGGTCCCTTTGGCAAAAATACGTGTTGCCCAGTTCCATCGCCCGCATTCGCCAAACTCGGGGTGGAAATAGTTATGCATTACTCGGCACAGGGGATGTCTGCTCCTATAATGAAGGTCTCTGGGATTGCCCTGCCTTTACCTTTTCCTTGACGTATCACGATGGTTCCTGGGATTTCGCCACCGACTCCACCGGCACCCAATTCATCGCCACAAATTATTTCGGCACTCTGTCCGGAACTCCCAACTCCATTACCGAAAAGGAGTACACCCTCGATGGATACAGCAACACCCTGCGCGGAAATTCGGTAGACCAGTCCCAGGGGCACGGAATTATTGTATTCTCCAACGGGTATGCGTACCATTCGACCAACGAACCCAGCTGGGTCCGCATCCAAACTCCGGCAACCCAAACCCTAAATAGCATCGATATGGTGAGCCCTACCGATGCCTGGGCCGTGGGCGACTATGGAACAGTCATCCGGTGGACCCCCTGATGGAACCTTGGCAAAATATTGACAACGACTCTCAAATGGGGTATGATTCCCCTATGAAACTATTTGTCTCCTTCATTACCATTCGCAAAGACATCGAAGCCACCCTCTCTGCGCAAGCACCCACGGGCCCCAACGCCGAAGCCGTTTTGCTTTTAAAGAAGGCCCCCGCGCAAATCAGGCCGGACCACACTTGCTTTCTGAGCATGGAGGAAAAAAAGAGCGCAGGCGGAAAAAAGGTCCTTGAATATTGTCACCTAGTCGGCATTGACCCGGATCAGGTCCTTTTTCTCAATGCACACAAACGTCTCAATTATCAATTGAACAACCTGAAGCTCTTTGCTGAAATCGTCCATACGGAGCTGGAGCAATGGAGTCAAAGCCTCCCAGGGAACAAGCCCAGGTCCTTCGAATGGCTTTTGTTTCTGGAACGCGCCTCCATGCTGCTCAGCTGGGCCTTTTTCCATTTTGCCCTAACCAAACGACCCCACTCCAAACTTCTGGCCATCCGCAAACAGGGGAAGGAGCGCAGCCTCGATGCCTTGGAAGGACTCGAAATTAGCCCCGACCTCATGTCGGCCCGCGAAATTCAGGCGGTAAACAACATCGGCCAGCAAGAGGTGCAAATCCCCCAAATCAGCATCGCCGACGCCATGGACGCCACGGTGGTAAAAAAGGATGACAGCACGCTCCAAACCTACAAGGCAGCCAAATTCATTGCCACCCTCCGGGACAATTCCAAACACATCCCATCCACACTGATCTTAGGCGAATCCGGCGTAGGCAAAGAAGACCTCGCCCACTACATCCACAACTGCGCAAACAAGTATGGAACTCAATCCGCACAGTCCCACTTTGTGACCATGAATTGCGCCGGACTCAGCGAAACCCTCGCTGATTCCCTCCTCTTTGGTCACCGCCAAGGCTCATTTACCGGGGCAGATGCCGACCATGGAGGCCTGATCGAGAAAGCCCAAGGAGGCACTCTGTTTCTGGACGAGGTGGCCGATCTGGCCCCCACAGTTCAGGCCAAGCTCCTGCGCGTACTACAAGAGCGCAAATACCATCGCCTCGGGGAAGAGGGCAAGGAACGGCACTGCAATCGAGTCCGCTTCATTTTCGCCACCTGCCAGAATGACGCCATTGTTCCCGGCGAAAAAGCCAAACAGGCCGTGCGAAGGGATTTATTTGAGCGAATAGCCCAGTACCAGCTCACCCTGAAGCCCTTGCGGGAGAGACCCGCGGACCTGGCCGAGCGGATTGGACAATTGCTAGCACAATTCAAGGATTTTGACAAAGCCGAATACACCCTGCCCAAAGACTGTGTCAAGCTCTTGGCAAATACCGGCCTGGACGGCAACTTCCGGGAGCTGGAACGCCGGTTCCGCAAGGCCCGGATTCATTATCAATGCTCCGCCTCCGAAAACAAAAACACACCCCCGCTGCTCGATCTGTTTCTTTTCGAGAAAGAAAACGCTCAGGCCGGCAAGAAGCCTCAACCCGCAAGCCCCAAGGAGTATTCCCTGGAGCTCACTCCCCAAGAGGTTTTCCAAAACAACCAGCCCCAAATCCGGACCCCCTTTCCATTGCAGGACAATCTCAAAGCCATGGCCGAACGGTTTCAAAGCGAACTCTACCAGCTCACCCAAAGCAAGCCCGAAGCGGCCAGAATGCTTGGCTATAAGAGCCATAACAGCATCCGGTGATTGCATCGTCATAAATTCTGCGACGGTCCTTGTCATGCCCCATATTTTGTCATGCCCGACAGTTTGTCATGCCCGACTGTCCTTGTCATGCCCGACTGTCCTTGTCATGCCCAACGGTCCTTGTCATGCCCGACGGTCCTTGTCATGCCCGACGGTCCTTGTCATGCCCGACGGTCCTTGTCATGCCCGGAACGGGCATCACCGGTGCTTGCTGCATGAATTTCAATGCCACCGGAATCGGTGCGGTGATGGTCCACACAGTGGATAGTGCTCCACTAAGGGCAAAGCCCTAAGTGGCCAAGCTTTGCATAGCTGCCAGTAACCGTAACTGGCAGCACATCGGCCGTTCCGGCCATGACAGGCTTGTTGCAGTCGCTTGTCGCAATACTATTGACGATGTCCGTAACTCCCTATTCTATGGTGGACTATCCCTAGCCATGAATTGCGTTTGACATCCCCAATCCTCAAGCGATATTCCCCATAGGCGGGATTTGGGTACTTCACTCCTCTGGGGTGATGGCCGGCGTCAGCTGGTGAAGCTACCCCATCCACCGAAATGAAATACTGTTGTAGCCGAGTGGTATCGGGGCAGCTTCATCATCCTGTTTGATGATTGAGTTGTCGCATCTATGCAAACGCAAGATGCCTTTTTTTATTTCCAGAAATGCAAAAGAGCGGCTTTGACCCCAAGGCCGCAGGGGATTTGCATTTCTTTCTACCACAATTCAAGGAGGATCGCATGAATCACACCACCACGAGAGACCGAAACGAAATGGCGCTGGCTGAAATCAGGCACCAGTACGCCTCCGTGGACCAGGCGACGGAAGCAACCCTGGTAGCCCAGGCCCAGGCAGGCGACACCACCGCGGCCCACCGCCTCTACCGTAGCGTCTCCAGCCTTGGAATCAAAAAGGCAGAGGCCTATCACAACCGCGACACCACCGCAGAACATTTGGGTGAAATGTATTTCACATTCCTAAACGCCGTCCAGACCTTCGACCCCGCCAAGGGGTTCCGCTTCACGACATGGTTTGGATGTAAAGCCGGGTTCGCCACCCAGGAATCCCTTCGTCAGAAGGGCAAGCGCAAACAGCGCGAAGCAGGGGAAATCCTCAAGGAGTGCCGGCGCAACCGCGATGCAGAAACCGGAGAAGCCACCCATAAGGAAATTCGCTCCGAAGCGAATCCCTGGTTTAACGGAGACCCGGACGAGACCTTTCTCAAGGCTATCCCCACAGGAGTCTCCGTGGCCAAACTCATGGGCCTGTTTCCGCAAAGAGGCAAGGAATGCCAAGCCCTTGCAGCCATGGCAAAGGGAGCAAGCCAGGCCGACCTTGCCCGGGAATGGTGCTGCACCCGCCAGAATGTCAGCAACCTGGTGTCCCGCATCTCCCGCAGAGCCATGGTGGAGTTTATTCGCAAAGGGTGCGACAATTGACCCTCAATATCAGCTGAAAGAATTCCAACATTTCCGGAGATATTCTTTCCGAGGCCATCTGCAGGAACAGGCGGGACTCGCGTTCTTGCCGGTCGGCTTCCGGCATGCGGAATATTTCTTCAATTTGCGTTTGGGTGGATTGAGGCATAAAATTTTGGACCACAAACCAAATCAGAGGCCGAATTTCCACCCATTGGGGCAATAGCATTGTGGAGTTAAAATGGAGACTATAATAAGCTGTAAAGGCTCCGATTAACACAGGTGAAGGCTGAGCGGATCCTCCCCAAAAATCGCTTAACGCCGAACAAAGTTTTTCGTATTCCCTCTCCTTTACGTTTATGGGGAATTTTTCCGGTCGCCTGATGCCCGTGGTCTTCTCCAAAAAATAATCCAGCCTGCCAAAATCACTTTCCCAGTAATTGGAAATTTGCCAGGTGGGAGCCGCTTTTCTGTTGAGCT
Organism: uncultured Fibrobacterota bacterium; assembly: GCA_903876665.1. Lineage (GTDB taxonomy): Bacteria > Fibrobacterota > Fibrobacteria > Fibrobacterales > Fibrobacteraceae > CAIRAY01. The sequence continues at coordinate 18,962 of CAIRAY010000009.1, forward strand.
GTGGATGCGGGCTTAGCTTCCCATGAAGAGAATTTGCGAACAGGGTTTTACACTCCCGAACCGGGATCGCGGTAAAAACGCTCAGGGGCAAAACACCGGCCAGGGCAAGGACCATCATTTTGCTGGTGCTACGCCGCACATACCTGTTCAGGGGTGTATTCAGAATGGAGGCCGCCGGTGGATCGCCCGTGAATAATTCAAGACAATGACGCACCACCGGGTTGATATTTTTCCCCGCTGCTTGCTCCAAAGCAAAAACCTTCTGCAGGTTTTCGCGAGGAACCAGAACCTCCGCCCAATTGACTCGGTCGATTGCATTCTGCAGAGCCTCCCAATCAAGGGGCTCATCGCCAATCCGAAGGGGACCCGGGGAGTACATTTTAGAATCCCATTTTCCGGAACACGCTGGCATCCTTGGCTTTGACCTCTTCCTCAAGGGCCGCAATGCAATCCCGGGGTCTTCTGTCTTCACTGGGACGGAAGCGCAGGCGCATGAAGGCGGCCTTGAAGTCGCCTGGGGCAAGCTTGGGCAGGTCTAACAAGCGGACTTCTGCAGCTGCGTCAAGCTCGCCAAAGTAACCTTCCCACAACTTGCGCTTGCCGTTCGCCTGCAAATATCCAAACTCCACTTTGAAATGAAAGCGACGCCGCGACGCAGGATCCAGCTCTCCCTCAAAGTTCGTCGCACAGACCACAACCCCCTTGAAGGCCTCCATTTGTGAGAGCATTTCGTTCACCTGGCTGACCTCCCAGCTGTGCTGGGCCCGGTCCCGATTTCCTAAAAAGCTGTCCGCCTCGTCGAAGAAGAGAATGGATCCATCTTGTTCGGATTCCAGAAAGGCCTTGCGAATATTCTTTTCGCTCTCTCCCACATATTTATCCTGAATGTCGCTGACACGGCGCAGATTCAGGCTTCTGCCACAAGCGTTGGCGAGGTACTTGGCAAATTCCGTCTTGCCGGTGCCTGGAGGCCCATAGAGCAGAATTGTCATATTATGCAAAGAGCTCTGCCCATTGCCTGATGCTTCGCACTGTCCATAAAACTGTTGGGCCGCCTGCACAATGTTTTGCAGGTCACGGTGAATTTCAACCGCATCAAGCCGGTACTGGGTCGAATCCGTTTGGGCCAGGGGCTTACGGATACTGGAATGTCCCAGCAGATTCACATGGGCATCCAGCAGGTCCGGAATCGCCTGAACCGACCGACTGAGTCGCGGAATATTTTTGAGAGCCACTTGAATCCCTCCCGCATTGATTTTGTAGTTCTGCGCTAGGCGCTCCACTTCAGCCTCGGGAACAACTTGATCGAGCTTTGTCTCCCGCAAAATCTCCTGCCAAACCCGTTGCCTCTGGCGCTTGTTGAATGCGCGAAACTCCAGAGAAAAATCGAAGCGACGCAGGGTACTCTGATGCACCATGGCAATACTGTTGGCTATCCAAATAAAGCAACCCTTTCCGCTGTCCAGAATCTTATTGATCTGGGTTTTTTCCATTCCCAGCATGGGATCGCATTCGTCAATCACATAGATGGATTGCTCTGGCACCGCAATCTTCTGCGCTACCGCCAAGGCCCGGTAACGGAAGCTGGTATTCGCATCCACCGTGTCTCCCGGCTTATTATACTTCTGCATCGCGTCCTCATTTTGGCTGATCTCCACACAGGCAAGCCCTAGCTCGCGGGAAAGGGTCCGGGCCAGGGCGGTTTTGCCGGTACCAGGAACCCCATGGAACAAAATGTGCATGGTCCTTGTGCGCGTTGGGCTGCTCAAAAGCTCGAGCAGAATTTCCCGCTCTGCGGGCCTGAGCTCATGGGAATCCATATCCAGGGCCTCCCCACGGTACCTATTGAAATACGCACCTTCCAGAGGGACATCCGTTCCGCCATTCAAGAAGCTAGTGATGTCCGGCACCAAATCCCCATTGGCCGCAACCAGCCCCAGGTTGATTAGGTTTCCCCTTGGCCCCAAAAGCCTTTGTACGTCATGGTGCGAAATTCCCGTAATGATACTGATCGGCCTTGCGAGCTCCACAATATTTTCTGGCGACCTGGTACTCGCATGGACCATGGACAAATTATAGAACAGGTATTCTACAAGGCGATTGTTGCTCTTAAAAAAGATGAGCATAAACAGCTCCATTTCCAAATCCGAGAGGCCAAACAAATCCTGGAGCCGCTGGATCTGCATCGCCAATAAATCTTTCGGTAGGGCTCTTTTCTGCGCAATGTTCCCACGCACAAAGTCATTGAGGGCATCCGCCAGGTCGTTTGCCATTTGCCGACCCCAGGGTCGCGTAAAGCAACCCACCTCGATTAACCGCATACGGTCTTCAAGTCCGTAAACTGTTCCGATCCCGGATATGGTCTCGTATTTGATGCCTTTTTCCTGAAGCTCCAGCAGCTTCGTGTGCAGGGGCCCCGAAATCTTTTCAATGATGCCATAATCCAGGACCAGGCTCACCAAGTCGCGAACTTCGCTGACCTGCAGGACCCCGGAATCCGCCCGCAGGGACCGGATCACATACTCATAGGCCTTAAACCGGCGCAAGTCCATGGGAGCGTTCTGGTCGCGCGCAACCACTTTACCTTTTTCTTTTGCCAGGTTGTCCAGGCAATTTCGCTTGTATGCTTTTTGGTTCGCTTCCATAAGAGCCTCTCCGTTTAGTCCCAAACTCATAAAGAGATTCTCGGCTATGGAGGCGTTTTGTCAAAATGCACCTGGCCCATTTCATGCCGCTTGCCGAGCATGACAACATTATGCCGACAATTTTTCTTGCGCCATCCAGCAAAACAAGGGGCTGTTGCTACTTGCCATTTGCAGGGGCATGTCGGAGACATCCAAATCCAGCATGGCAATCATTTGACAGGGGAATCGTTCATTCATGTATTTGAACCAAAACTCTCGCAAGGAATTCCGGTCCGGGTCATCCAAGCACCTGGGCACCCAAACCCGGCGAGCCAAGGAATACGCCAGCCGGAACAATTCACTGGGGGCGGAATACCCAAAATTCCCCGTGACCAGACCATGCGCCTGTGATTTTTCAAACCCTCGCCGCACCACTGCATTCTTGATTTCCAGGACTTCGGAAGGCGGCAATATATGCCAAAGATGCTCCGGTAAATCGTCCATCAAGGATTTTGCGAGGCTCCGCCAATGCCGACTTTCTTCAACAGAATAATCCCAATCCTGGGAAAACCCGCAGTTCGAAACCAACACGGAGGCCATTAGCCGTGAAGTGGGCTCCGGGTATAGCGCCAATGAAAATGCAGAGGTGCGCTTGCTCAAAACCTCCGTCATGTCCCTTAGCCAAACCCAGGGGACATGCTCCACATGGACTTCCCAGGGCGTGGTTTTGTACCGAGGCTCAAAACCTTTTCCAGATACCAGAGCCCGCGCCATCAGCTGGAAAACGGCCCAGAGCCCCTGAATGTCCCGCTCGTAGACAACACCCAAATTTGGATCGAGGTTGGCCCCAAATCCAAATGAATCCGGCACGGAGTTTTTCCCCGAAAGCTTAATGAAGCGCTCTGGACTCCAATCCCGAAATTCGGGAGTCAGGAATTGCCGCATACCCGAAAACATTTCATTGAGAAGTCCATAGTCCACGGTATTCATAAAGGTCCTCGATGTACGAGAATGATCTATGGGGAGTTTCGCTCCAAACTGGAATATGTCAACTAGCGTTTTCCGGAGCCGCTTTCTTTTCTTGAAACTCAGGCACCAATTTTCGGGCATCCACAAAATGGTCCCAGGCCGGAAACAACAACCATAGGATCACGAAATGGCACGCAAACATGGACTGCAGAAAGGGGCGCATGGCGTCTGCCACGCCAAAGTTGATATCACCAAAGGTTGCATAGACCTGCAGAACGCAAAACAAAGGAATCAAAACAAATAGGCAAATGAGATAGTAAACCAGGAACAAATACCGTTGCTCCAAATTCATGTACCTCCCATCCGCATCGGGTGGGACCTTTTCCTCGATATAGCGCGTGATCCAGCTGCTTACGCAGCCGTAAACCCATGCCCAAACCCACAAACCGCTACCTACAATGGCAATCCAGTTCCCTTGTGTGAAGAAGGCCGTGAGGCAACCTGCAGCCAAAATAGACACGTACATTTTCCAGTCGCCTCTTCCAGTGAGCAGGTGCCAAAATTCCTTTTTCATAGTGGCCTCGATTTTTTGCTTGGGATTAAAGCGAACAATAGGGCGGAGGAGCCCACCCAGAAATACCAAGGATATATCTCATAACCCAGAGGGGCCCAAAGTAGCTGGGAGATAATCCCCACAATTTTTATTGTCCTCATGGGGAGCCAATAAAGCCTCCAGATCATGGACGCCAAGCAACACACAATTGCCACATTTCCCAATACCGTTGCAATAAGCAACAAAAAATAATAGAGGTTCGACAGCCAATCCACATTCATCGTCAAGACCCCCCAGGAGACTTCAAATCCCCAATACATGAGCAATGGACCCTGGGGAATGTATGCAACCAGCAGTCCAACCAAGGCCACCCCTATTAAACCATGTCGCGCATTTATCGTCATATTTCCTCCGTTATGAATGCACCTCTTCCATTTGATCTGTTGCGTAGTTCAATATTGATTTCCCCCATCCAGCATCAGGAACCGCAAAAACTCCCTGGCCGCCGGGTTAGGCAGCGTACAGGCCAGCAAAGGCCAGTCTTCATCGGGAATGCGCACAAGCCAGGATAACTCAGGAATGACGGCATGATTGTACAGATTGCGCCAGGTCCAATTATGGATGTGTTTCTGTTCAATAATGGACGCGCGCAAAAGAGGCGCCGCTCGGGTTGCCAGCTCCCCACCCATTCGCGACAAGTGACTGCAAAATAAAAGAAGCATTTCCCGGCTCAGGGGAATTCCGGGTGACCGGGAAAGACGCAAAAATTCTTTTCCATCCAGTTGCCGATTTAGGTTTGAATAATAGGCCACCATCCCCGGATGAACCAGACACTCGTGCAAAAGTCCCTCTCGCAAATATTGACTTAGGGATTCCCCTGCAACGGATGGAAGCGCAAATATCAGATCTACCAGCACGACCGACGGAAGCCTAGGGCCCCCGTCCTCGCGTTGTTTGGCCCACGCGTAACCCTCCAGGAACAAGGGGCGCAGGGCTGCCAACCAGGCAGATTCCCCTGGCGTATCCAAATTGTGACAATAGTCGCCCAAAAACGAAAGCAGCTCTTTGTAAACCGGAGGGTGCCGGCGAAAAAGCCACAGGCGAATCTGCTGCAACATTTTTGCTTCAACTAGATTCATGCAAACGCTCCATGGCGATCCAGCCTCTTACATTGTTAGGATGGGCTGCAAGCTGAATGGGCATCAGGTGTACTTCCTGCTGGAAAACGCTGAGCACGGCTTTGGGAAAAGTGTCATGCATGAATGAATCCCAAAAAGGCTTGATGTACTCCACTCCCCCCTCGCCTTTGGGCGAAGGAATCATCCCCCTGCGGCTCAGGCTCCAGCTCAGGCGAAAAAGCTCATGCATTTGGGTATACCCCAGTCGCCGATGGGAATATCCATTGGAGACCGTCTCCTCGAAGCCATAGCTATTCACTGAATCCTGAATCTCGAGCACTTCTCGATCAGAAAGGTCCACATCGATGGACGATATTTTTGGTTGAAGGAGAATCCTTGTCACCTCTATCCATAATTGCTGAACCGGGCTCGTGTATTCCCAGATGCAGGGGAACCCACAGGCCTCCACCAAAACCCGCGCCACCAACCGCGACGCGGCCTCCGGGTAGATGGCCAGATCCAAAAGGAAATTGGGGCGGACCAAGGCAGTTTTAAAAACCTCTATCCATGCTAGGGAAACATTCTCCACTTGAGAAGGCCAGGACAGGGACTGGAGACCTTGGTTTTGTGAGGACTTGAGCTCTCCATGGTTACAAAGAGCCCACGAAAGCATTTGCATAATCTTCCAAAGAAATTTTGAGTCTTCTGGGAAGAGTACCCCCAAAAAGGGGAGCTCCTTTTCCTGGAAACCAAAATCTGGAGGGACAAATCCGCTAGCGGACTCTTGCACAAACCGCTGAAAGTCCCAATCCCTATAAGGCGCAGATAGGTACCCCCGCATTCCTGCAAAGAGAACCTCAATTTGATGTTTCTGACTCATGAAAAACCTTGTCGTTGAATCACGCCCATTATATTCGGATTATCGTAAATGAGCAGTTCCTGTCAAGGATGGGCGTCCCCGGCAAGGACTTCATGTAAATCCCGGATCAGCCTTTCATCAAATCCTCGGGAAAGGCGAAACTCCGGGATCCGCTCCACCACGAACCAATTATTTTCCAACACATGAACGCAGGTTATCAAAAAGTCCCACGCCGCCAAACGGAGTCCATCACCCAGCAGGTAAGAGAATTCCACCCGGCAAAGCCGTTCCGATGCCCGCCCACAGTCTTGCCAGGTATAATGGAACTCATTTCTCCTCCAATCCTCCAGTCTCCCCATGAATACCTGGGAATACAGTTTCCGGATCATTTCATATAAAGTCACCATTCCATCCCCCAAGGAGCTTAGACGATTGCAAGCAACAAACGCATGTGGTCCACTTGTTTGGGGGTGGCATTGGCAAAGTCCATGGTGATAATGATGTCAGGCGCATCACTATCGACCTCGGCCAGGAACTGCAAAAGCTTGCGCCGCCCGGCTTTCGAGTAATCGTTGATCACGAAATACACATTACCGGTTTCGGTTCCGCTGACATCATTGTCGATTTCAATCATCTGCAAAAATTCTTTGCATAGATTGGTTTGCACCTCCCGGGAGACCCGATTATCTAGGAATTTTTGTATCTGCAGGACGACTTCTTCGCACAACTCCTCGGAAGGATGCCTCTCCAAAGGGATCTCCAGCTTCCTAAAATAGTCCGTAAGGCACTGAATGATCAGGGTATTCACCCCTGCAACCTTTTTGTATTTGTGCGTATAGTCTTTGGGCAAGAGCGCCAGAGCTTTCGCAAGGGGCTGAGGAAAGGCAAGGGCGGAATAGAATCTTGAAAACACACGAACCTCCAGAATGGTTGCCTTGATTTTCGCCACAAACCACAAATGTCAACATTGACATGGGATCATTCGGAACAAAACTCAATCTAAGATGAAACCGTCACCGGAAATAATCGCGCAATTGCGCGCATGCCATGCTTGGATCCAGGCAAATTGGCAAAACGTCTTGCGCCCAATTGGATGCAGCACGGACGAAAACTCGAACCCACACATTTTCCGGTGCTATTGCTTCCAAAAGTGGTTGAATTCCATTGAGGATGGCCCGGGGGAATCATTCAACTCCGAATACATTCCACGCTCCGTCCATGAACGGGGTTTGCTGGCTATTTGGATCATGTGTTCGCCCATCCTCGCCAAAGATGAGGCCATGCAGCTTCAGCTCTCGCTCATTCCAAACATGTTTGTTCGCGTTGGCCTCCTTGCACATCGCGCATGCAACGGACTCCCGCCATGGAAAATGGACGAGCCTGGGAATCAATTTCTCCAGACCCTTACCGAGCTCCTGGATTCCTGTAAACCAGCTGAAATAACAACCTACCGATATGGTTCTAACAAAACTGATTATTACGCGCAATTGGAACACGATAAGCATCGGATCGCCTTTATCGATTATTGCAAGACAATAGTCTCTATTTCAGCAGAAGCCATTGCCACAGTAATCTTCGAGCAAAACTCTTCGATTTTTTATGATCCAGTCAAACTCATGTATTCCCCTGATGATTGTCCATTAGCAGGGTTACTAGGAAGTTTCACAATTTCTCAGATTGGAGCTGCAATCCTCCAGAGAGGATCTTTGGAATCGTGAGGAACAAGAAGTCAGCGGGAAATAGAGGCCCCGAACATCACCACGCCATGCCCGATTTTGGTGTCATGCCCGATTTTGGTGTCATGCCCGGCACGGGCATCACAGAACTCTGCTGAACGGTACTGTGTTGCCCGTGCCGGGCATGACAAGAAGGCTGATATAACATGTATATTTCGGATATTTATCGACCTTGCGATTATTTGCCTTACCCCAGTTCCCGAACCGCGATCCCACGGATGCGACCCATTAGGGCACTGACATTCTGGCGCGAACAACCCATGATCTCCGCCAGCTCCGACTGGTTCCGCACGGGCTCGCAGCCCACTCCGCCGAGCGCAGCAAGCATGGCATTTTCCCGGCTGTCCGTTGCAAACAAACTCATCACCATGGGCAACGTGGTGCCAATGGGAATCATCCCCCGGATTTCTTCTTCCGTGATTTCCTCCTCATAGAACGCGGAGTCCTCCTGGGTAATGCGGTTTACGCGGGTCTCTTCCACACCCTCTTCGCAGCTGTCAAAAAGGCGCACGTCCAAAGAGGCCACCATGCGTCGCCCATGTTCGGCAGCGCCTTTGACGATATCCTTGGCCGCGAATCCCGCCTTGTTGCCAAACCAGGTGGTGAACCGAAACCCCTTGCCCGAGTCAAAACGCCGCAAGGCAGCCATAAAGGTGAGATACAAGCTTCCTTCGCTTTCGTTCACCCATTCACGGTCGCGCAAGTCCTTCTGGAGCTTCTGCACTCCCAGACTCGAGACGCTATGCCAAAGTGTGTGGACCGCCTTCTGATCGCCAGCCTGGGCCTGGGCCACCAAAGTCGCTTCGCTACTTGCATCCAGACGGATGGAGTAGGACCGGAGCTCGTCAAGAGCGTTCTCGCTTCTCGTCATTTTCTTTTCGTCTTTCATACAAGCCTCCGTTGTGGGTGTATCCCTGTAATCGCAAGGACTGTGCCAGAATGAAAACGAACGAAATTTTGCTTAGCCCCTCCGAATTGGAATACCAGACCTTGTGTATCAACAGGGAAATTTTAATGAGAGACACAAGAAGGCAGTCACCACGCTTGTTGTTCCTTTGTCACTATCCTGCCATCATGTCATTTTTATGACATCGGCCCCTGTAACAATGTTTTCGCCTTCATTTCGGCTTCGATCTTGCCCCAATCCGACGCCTGGATTCGTCGCTCGATTTCCATTTCACATAGCTCCACATCGATCCAGGCAGAGGTCGCAGCAGCTTCATCACCAGCCTCGCTCGCCTGGAAGAACCGGGCCAGGGCCTGAGCCTGTTGGCGATTAAGCTCCCAGAAGGCCCTTTTTGCGGCATCCTCCTTCCGCACTTCCAAAATGAAGCGAGTGAACCAAATCAACCCCACTGCAAGCACAACACAAAGAATACCAATGAAAATCGTCATGGCGTATTATCGCCTTCACAAGGCATTTGTCAATGCCGGTTACTAACTGCATCAATGGTATTGTTGCATCAAAAGAAATTTGAATATACTGTTTAGTCACCCTCGCGAACGAAGTGACGGCGAGGGTCTAGAACTGCCGGACCCCACTGCAACAAGCCGGGCATGAATATTGGCGCGGACGGCCCTCCCTGTCATGGCCGGAAGGGCCGAGTGGACATGTGTCCGTAACGGGCAAGCCCGAACGGTCCCACCGAGGGATCACAGAATACTGCTGAATGGTGCGGTGATGGCCGTTCCGGCCATGACAAATACAGCCCCCAATCAAGTCAATCATGCCTACAGGCCAGTAATACCAATGGTCTAACGAGTTTAGACTAGATTGTTTTGAACAGTAGTGGTACTGTTGGAAAAACCCCTCAATTGTCTACTTTGGCCCGAGTTGACAACTATTCTGTGGCCACGACACTCTGGAGCAAAGGAGGCTTTATGGATAATTGGACAAACCCGTTGTTTCTGTCGATCTACGACTACATGGCCGAAAACATGTTGTTCCTGTGTAATAACGAGGACAAGACACTCTTTTATTTCTCGGAAAACCACCGGCGCACCCGCCTCATGATCGTCGTGTCCCTCAACGACCCGAAGAACGCCATGCGCATCGAGGTTCGCTACCCCATTCAATTGTCGCGCAAGCACCACAAGGCAATCCTCGAAAAGGTGAGCCAATACAATTGCCACCATTACCTGGGCTTCCTCACTTTTGACACTTCTGTGGGAGAGCTTGCCTCTACATGGGCATCGCCCCTGGAAGACGCCTTCCCCATGGAAGAGGAGGCCATCACCCATCTATTTTCCGTGCTCCTACGGGGCTTGTGCAATATGGGGCGCACGGCGATGGAGCTGGAATTTGGATTGTCTGCGGAAATCCGCAACGAAATTCAGACTTTAACGGATGTACCCAAAGAGGTCAGTGGGGAATAGAGACCCCGAACTTCACCACACCATTTCTTAGGCGCCATTCCTCAATGAGCGAAGCGCCCTCATTATCCGGATCGGCCGCCAGGAGCGGAAGCCACTCATACTCCTCTTCAAGGCCCTGCCGGAATTCCTCTGTCATGCCTGGTTATTGCGTCATTGCGAAAGGGGTCAAACTGAATGCCTATGTGAAATGGACATTCCACACCCAAGACGGCAAGCCAGTGGTCAAGAACCTGGTTGTCGATGAAATCCTAGAAGGATAGGCGCTTGAATTTTCCCCCCCCAAGTGGTACAATGCCATAAATTCAAATAAGGAAATATTGATGAACATAATCCGAAAAATCTTTAATCTCATCAATAATGGACCATGGCGCGGTGCCGGCATCCTCCTAGGCACCCAGGACCGCAAGGGCCAGTGGCATGTGTGGCTTGGAAAGCGAACAGGTCGTCCCCAGGCAGGCACATGGAGCATCTTGGGCGGCCGGTCGGAAAAATCCGATAAGTCACCTCTCGACACAGCAATACGCGAAGCAACGGAAGAGGCCAACCTAAGCCGGTACCCCATCGACCGCGAGGCAATTGGCCAGCGTGAAGTATTCAGCTGCAGCACACCAGTCTATGTCTGGTCGACTTATTTCATGGTCATCGAAAACCCCGACCTGGAGCCCATTCCCCGTGGCAAGGATGGTCGAGAGTTTTCCGAGCAACGCTGGTTTCCAGCCAACGCCCTACCCGACAACCTGCACACCTTTGTGGCTCAAACCGTCAAGAAGGCCTGCGGCTGAAGAGCGCGAACATGGAGCACATCGTCCTCATCCACGGTTTTGCAGCGACTGGGAACCCCCAGTCCCATAAGGCGCAGGTCTTGCGGGCGGTGTTTCCGGGTATAACGCTCCACGCGCCCACCATCGCCTACCACGAGCCTGGCTGGTTCGGGCGCATTGAGGCCCTGGTGCAAACCCTGGACAAGCCCCTGCTGGTCGGCAACAGCCTGGGGGGCTTTGCGGCCCTCGCCTTGTCGCGAAACCTTGGCTTGCCCGCAATTCTGGTGAACCCGGCTCTCGAGCCGTGGATGCTTTTAGCGGGCCTCCAGGGAGTGCAAACCAATTTCGACACCGGAAATCCATTTGAGTGGGCACCACGCGCCACCGAATACCTGCAGGAAATTTGGAATCAGGCTCCCACCGGTGGTCCCAACACCCCCTGGCAAGCCGCACTGCTCGGGACCCAGGACACTTTGCTCGATGTTGCACGCTCCAAGGTTCTCCTTGAGGCAATGCAAATTCGTTGGTTTGAATTTCCGGACGACCATAGGTTCAACGCCCGCTTTGAAGAGGGCATGCGGATGCTTGTGAAAGAGCTTGAGGGAGGCACCCCGTGACCACAGAATACCTCTATCTCGAAGACGACTGCTTCTACCACCCCCTGTCGACTCCATTGTTGCTTGCCCAGCTGCAAAGCTCCAGCGCTATATTCGTGCATGACCTGGACCGGCTTCTGGAAGTGGAACTACACTCCAAATATGCGTCCCGCAGAATGATGCAACTCAAAGCCCTAGAGCACATTGGGCTGCACGTCATGACCACATCCACATGCCATGTTTCCATGGCAAAGGATCTCGAGCTTATTTCAGTATTTTTCGATATCGAAGCCCTTGAATTCGATGACGAATCCTACGGGAAGCGCCTGGAACATGAGTTCGATGAATTGAACGCGAATTTTGATGAAATGGCTCCGACGGAGTCCGACGACTTCGGGGGCCTAGTACCAACAGGCCTTTGCTTAGGCGACATCCTTTTCAAGGAGACTACCGTGGAACAAATTCAAGACTCCTTTGATGACTGGGATGCAGCTAAAGGTGATTGCAAAAAGGATGAAAGCATTGGATAAGGTGATCAACAAATTGGTGTTCTTGGACATGGATGGCGTAGTCGTTTCGAACAAGACCAACGACCAAGCAATCTGCGCTTGGTATGGCACAAGCACAGTGGAAGAAGCCTACAAGCTCAGAGAAATTCGCAAGAAGGGCGGCCTCTATGTTCCGAAATTCATGGGAACAAATAGCTCATTCGATCCAGCCGCAGTAAAATACCTGAACACACTGGCAAATATGGGCGTGCAATTTGTTGTGACATCAACCTGGAGAGAGACCCAAACCATCCAGTCCCTGTCTGATATTTTCGAAATGAAAGGCTTGCACATTCCGATCTATTCTTTCACTAATGTCGACTCCCATGAGCGTGGCCAACAAATCCTCAACTGGCTAGAAAGGGCGGAAGCAAGGAACACTACAGCTTGGTGCGTAGTCGATGATGAGTCGTATGGGATTGCAAATCATGTCGGTGACAAACTTGTTTTGACCAATCCTGATATTGGGTTGAATGAAGAGGCTTATCAAAGGATTTGCGAAATACTAGAACAACAGGAGCCATAAAATGGATACTGGATACTACCTGTATTTCGAGGACGATTGCTTCGCGAATCCAGCCGGCCCCGAAGCCGCTGAGATTCGGCGCGCATGCATCGGACAACTCTCGGACCGCCAGCTGAAGGAAATGCGCTCCAGTGGGTGCGAGCTTCTTGATCGGCTCGCCGGCCTTCTCTATGCAAGTGGCGTTCGCCTTGGGCAGCTGGTCTTCGTCTCTGGGGATCATTTTTCAACGACTTTGGCACAGGCACACGGCCTGAGCGTACGCAAGGCACCTGTCGAATTCGGTCGCGAAGTCATGGGGTACTTTTCAAAACGGCAGAGTTTGTGCGAGCAGATGACAACTGAACATTTGGCCTTCATTAAGGACCGCATCGCCAGAGCATTATTCGCACGAATGCTAGTCAACAAGCTTGGTAGCGAAGGGATCGCGGAGGTTGTTTCTGTAAAGATGGCCCTTGATGAAAGTGATTCCGATGGCTATTTCGAAAAAGGAGCCAAGGTCATTGCGCAAAAGTGGGTTTTCGTCAACGCCATTATTGGGAGCAACAACTCCGATGAGACCCGCGAGGCAAAGCTCAAGGTTCAAGTGAGCTGGACATTCAGCCTGGTCCAGCGCAAACCGGTCGTGGAGGGGATGAGAGTCCTATCGATCAGGGAGGCAAGAGGATAATGGAAATGGCTTCGCCAGAGATCGGATCGGGCAACGGAATTCAGAAACCCATACACATCAGTATACCATACTGGCCCGCCGGCCATTCCACCGTATGTGATTTCCATTGCAAGAGTCCGCCGATTATATATCGATCGTTTTCGAGGAAATCGATTTTGGATTTAAATCCTCGGCCGGCTCCATCACCTTCCAATACCCACCTTTATCTGGCCCAATACGAATCAAAAAGCCCTCGTTTCGCAACTTTCTAATATTCCAGTCAACAGTATGGAAAGAAATAGAAAGCACTGCTGCTATCTCTTTCACGGTAATGGAATTGTTTTGTTTGATGGCACTAAGAATTTTCTCCGTAGTTTTCTCCGTAGTTTTCTCCGTAGTATTCCCCGAGACTATTTCCTGTTCAAAATGCTCCAGTGCAAAGCGCAAAATTACCGAATCGAACTCGATTTCGTATTGGGGAAGCGTCTGGTTGTAGTGCTTCCAGTTGGTATCCATTTTATCGAAGCCAAAGCCTGCATTCTCGGCAAGCTTGACCATGCGAAATAGCTTGGCAAGTATGGGGTTGCGCGGTAAGGACACATCTTTACGACGAAGCTCCTCGAAGGGTTTGGGGAGGCCGCCGGGGTTATAGAATTCGATCTGGTGAGTAAACAGCCGGATGCGTGAGCAAGCCGGTGAAAAAAAGTCCGCATGAATCAGCAGATTTACCAAAGCCTCACGGATACATTCGAGCCCTGGCGATAGCTCTTGGCCAAACCCATCGGCACCGATGGTATATTGTACATCGATCCGAAGCCTTAGGCGCGCAATGCACTCGAAATAGTAATCCCAAAGGTTTTCCTGTTCCTCTAGGCGATAAGTATAACGTTGCTTGGCATCGGTATAGCTGGTGCCTGGAACCTCAAGCAGATCTATGCGGAAATTGGCAAAATGCTTTTCGATAATTTCGCGCTTGCCAAACATCAAGAGCCCTGCATAGGTGCAAGAGGCTCCATCAGAATTCGGTCCATGGGGCTATCCCTGTTTTGTATCTCAGTAGCAGGATTTCTTGGCCGTTGTCACACTCCCTCTCCCATTCCCTTTGCATAACTCCCCGCCGAATTCCCTGCCTCAATCCACCCAATCAACTTCATCGCGCGACTGAATTTCTCTTTGCGCTTGAAGTCCTTTTCGGTCGGATGGGGAATGCGCGAGATGTCGCTATTCTCCCGCAGGTCGGCGAGTTTCACCTGGCGCGCGATGGGGTCCTGGGCTGCGCGGGCGACAAAGGCCATGTACTCTTCGCCTTCGATCTTGGTGAGTGCCACCACGGCAGTGAAGACGGGCTCCGAAAAGCCTTGCTGGCGTAGCTCGTCGACGGTGACCGGAGTGTCTTCTAGGACATCGTGGAGGACGGCAGCGATTTGCGCTTCGGTCCCCTTGACCCCAAACATCACCCGCAAGGGGTGCAAGATAAAGGGCGAACCGCCTTTATCGACCTGGCCCATGTGGGCTTTCACCGCTAGGGCTATTGCATTTTCAAGTGTTGAGATACTTCCCCCACCACTTCCAGACGCGCTCCGAAAGCCAGGCGTTCTTGATAATCTCAATTTCTTCCATGCCCATGTTGCTCATGAGGCAGGCGGTCTCAAAGGTGAGCTTGCCCGCTTTTAGCGACACCTGAATTCCATAATGGTCCGTTTCCCCTAGTTCCAGGCCCTGTTCCATCAGGTCCTCTTCTTTGAGGGATTTTTTATCGATGCACTTGTTAGGACTTACGCAGCCGATATTGGAATAGGGAAAGAACAGAGAGAATTTCTCTTCGAGCTCATTCAAGAATAAACGATCGCCCGCTTCTGCAATCTCAAAGAAGTCATCGGGGGTTTCTTCTTTTGCGGGGCAGCGCCTTACATAGGCGGAGGGGGCCATTTTTGAGTCTTTGCCCACATAGGTATGCTCTATGTATGCCAGGGCCGCTTTTTCGAACTTTTCCCACTGGAAATCAACCCGTGCGACGATTTTTTTATACTCAATTTTATTTGCCAATTCATCCTCCAAATAGCGTTTGCCCCAGGAGCATCGATCCCCAAGGCCCTCTGAAAATCTTGAAATCCCGATATTTGTGCATATATTATCCAATATCTAAAATGGTTGTCAAGGATATTGTTCCACCAATTTGACTCACCCCAGCTCCGCAACGACTTTGCTGAACATGCCCCCGATGAATTGGCTGACATTTTGCCGACTGCAATTCCATTCCCGGGCAAGGTCCGCCTGGCTCGCCGCCTTTTCCCGTCCAATTCCCGCCATGGCACGGAGCGCAACGCGTTCGCGGCTCGCTTCGGGAAACACGGCCAGGACCGCCTCCAGGTTTACCCCCGCCGGAACGAAGGCAAGAGCGCTCTCTTCCTCCTCTTCTTCCATATCAAACCAGGGATGGGCCTCGGTTGGGATCACCTTTTCGCCGATCTCTCCGGTATCGGAGTCCCTGTAGGGCCGGCATTCTTTGAGCACTTCGCCCTTTTCCCGCTCCATTCGCTTACCCCGCTGGCGGATCGTTTCCTGGGTGCCATATCCGGCCTTGCAACCAAACCATGTGGTGAAGCGACAGCCTTTGCCAGGGGCATAGGTTTTCACTGCACCCAAAAAGGTGAGATACATCTCGCCCAGGTTTTCAGCAGTGGTGTCCCGGCTACGGAACCCTGCAGCCTTTTTGACTCCCAGGCTCGAGACGCTATGGAACAGCCGAGTGGTGGCAGGGACATCCCCTGCCTGTGCCTTTTTCGTCAAAACCCCTTCGGTGGCTGCATCTACGCACAAATACTGGTGTTTGAGGTCGGCAAGGGCTTTTTCACTTCTGTCACGATCCGTTTTCTGGGTCATATCACCGTCCTGGTTAATTGTTGCAAGGCATGTCAAAACATTGACATCAGCCGCTATGACATATACGAATTCATAGCTCTATTTTTTGAAATTTTTCGAAATAATGGATATTGGGAACCCTAACCCTGGTGCTCAGGATTCCCGCATAGATTCAAAACACGAAAGAACGAGCCCGGAAGGGCCCTACGACAAGGTTCAGATTATGGCTTGATTGTATCCATATATAGAAATTCTGAACTCGTTTGGCATGGTTTAGAAAACACTTTTTAATCCAATCTGGAATATCCACATTATCCCCTGCACCTTTCTGTCATGGCCGGAAGGGCCATCACCGCACCGCCCCCGAGTCCGTTCAAAGCCATGTGGCGCGCACCGGTGATCCCCGCCTACGCGGGGATGACAATGGTCACAGGGATGACAATGGTCACAGGGATGACAATGGTCACAGGGATGACAATGATCGCGGGGATGAACAATCACAGGGATGACTTGAATCCCCGGGGCTGCGTTATGCGGATTCTTCTACCAGGTCCGTGGCGAGGTCGATTTCTTCCAGGATTCGGCGGGCCTTTTTGCATTCTTCTTCGCCTCCCACCTTGACCACCGAGGAGCCGGTGTGGTGGGCTTCCTTCATGAACACCATGGCCTGGGCCGATGTACACTGGAGCGCCCGGATCAATTGCTTGACCACCGCACCCATGGAGTGGTAATCGTCGTTGAAGAGAATCAGCTTGAACCGCTTTTCCTGCTTCTCGATTTCGTTGGTGAGAAGCTGGATGTCGTAATCGATCTCAAGGTCCGTTGCCATTAGTCCTCCGCTTCAATTTTGTTTTGGTCCAGGAGTCGGCGTAATTCTGCAATATCTTCTTCCCCAATTTCGCGGGTCCGCTGACGCGCCGGATCATTGACCTCGGGGATGGAATTCAATTCCATGACTTCCCACTGCCCTTGCAAATGCCACTTCACCAGCACCCGGTGAAACTCCCCATTGGCCCCAAAGAGGCTGAGGCTTTCTTTGCACTCTTGGACTTCAGCTTCACTGAGCTGCTTTTCGATATGAAACCGGAAAAAAAATCCGACCCGGGAGGAATGAAAAGAGAAATCCCCTTTTGTCTTGGCAATAAAATCGGATAGCGCCTCCGATGCCACCGCCATGTCTTCATTTTCCTTCAGCTCATTGTTGAACTGATGAAAGGCATGAATGGTTATGTCCCCCTTGACCTCGTCAGGGATTTTTCCGATTGCGGCCCAAATCTTCTTTTCGGTTCCGTCATGGACATTTTGAGTCACAATAAAAAAATCATTTTCAATCTGGAAAACATCAAACATGTCCAGGCGTTTTTCCATCCATTGGTTTTCGTTTAACAAGAACCGCATGATTTTATGCTTAACCATTTGAGGCCTCCATTCGGCTTGCTACCTAGCAGCAAGCTAACCACACGGTAGTCCGCTACTACATGGATCTTCGGGAAAGGAGGGTGTTTGTCAATTCTCCCCCGAAGCAAAGAAGCCTCAAACCACCAGCACCAATGGGGTGACGGGCTCGGTGCGCTCCATGGGGTAGTCCGCAGGGTTTGAAGCGACCCGGGTGGTACCGAGCAAATAGGTTACGGGATCATGAATATGCCCATGCAACCATAGGGTGGGTTTATGCTCGAGAACGAGCGCGCGCAGGTTGGTGGCATAACACGACCGGACATCATCACTCACATAGCCCTCACTGATCGACCTGGGGTGCGGAGCATGATGGGTCACGACCACATCGCGGACACCCTCGGGTTTGCTCGCCAGCATGGCCTTGAGAGCCTTGCGGGACTTCAGGTGCCTCTTACGGACCTCGACAGGATTCAAATCCATTGACCCATTGGCGCTATCCTCGATCTTGCGGTAGTCATTCATGCACCTAGCGGCCGCCTCCATGTTCCAGGACATTTTGCCTTCCAAAGTGAAGGAAGTCCAAAGGGAGGCGCCCATGAACCGGACCCCGTCCGGGTGGGTCCAGCAGTCGTCTTCCAGAAAATGGATTTCCGGGTACTTCGCACACTCACTCCGCAGGAACGCCAGCGAATCCCTCCAATGCCCATCGTAGTACTCATGGTTTCCGGCCACATACACAATGGGCTTCCCCAAGCCTCCAAAATTTTGGTGGATCCATAATGGAGATCTTTCGGCATGATGGATATCGCCAGCCAAGACAATAACATCGGCATCGGCATAATTTTTGGCCTCCGGGATAAAATAGCGCTCTCCAAACTCCATGTGCAAATCAGAATGCAAATAAATTCTCATATCGTTATTGCTTCCTTTTGAAATAGGTTTTTAACATCAACTATGTGCATGGCCGGCGCAAACGATTCCTGGAACCGGTGCCCGTCAGGGAATTCCAGCCAGGGAATCCCATATTCTTTGAGGATACTTTGTGTCTGAATGGGGCTGACCACCGAATCCTGGGTACCGATCAGCACCATCATGCGGGAGCAGGTTTCGGGACGCACAACAACACTCTCCCTCATTTGCCTAAGCCTTTGGAGATGAGCGTGGGTCCAATCCAGGACTTCGCCGTTATCCCTGTTCGCCTGTAGGCCTAAAAGCCTGCGGGTATTTTCCCAAGGCTCCAGGCTGGGGTTCACCAGGACTGCAGGCAAATCCAACTTCATGGCCAACAGAAAGGCCGCAAAGCCCCCCAGGGATGTGCCCACCAGGGTAACAGGCTCACCAGCATCCAGGACCACCCGTTCCAGGACATCCAGCCAATCGGCATCCTGATAGCGGATGGTTGGCCGTAAAATGGTGGCATGGGGATACAAGCTCTGCAACACCGCGGCTTTGAAAGAGTGCCCCGTTCCCGACGCGGCAAACCCATGAAGAAGTACAATGGTCCTTGGCATATTTACCCCCATTCAAACGCCCTAGCGCAGGACCTGGTCGCGCATCAGCGGCTTGGGACGATAGCATTGAATCAATTTGCACATGCTGGTTGGAGAAATATCAAACCACACGGAATTGAAGCTTTTGCCCGGGAATTCCTTGAGGAATATTTTGGTATGTTGATTCCGCATGTCTGCATAATCCAAGGCATACTCTTGGCCAACGCTCAATAGGCCTCGAGGATCCAGGTGTGAACCCCAGTCGATCTGGTCTTGACGAACCGATTCCGCATCGAACGTAAGCATCATCGTACACCTCCAGTGGTTTCAGGAAATTCAATCATTTTGCCTAGCTCACGGTCTGTAGCCACGGCCTTTTCGTACTTCAGGGCACCGGATTCATAGTAGCCCTTGATGACCCCAGTCACGGTTCCCCTGACCCACTGGGTCTCGGACATCAAGGCTCCAGAGGGGTAATTCCACCTTTCGACCCCATGCTTCCGGCCGCCCACATAGGAGACCTGGGAAAATATGCCACCCGCCTCGTAATACCAGGTTTCCGAGCCCTGGGGCACGCCGTTTTCATAAAGCAATTCGGCCTTTAATGCGCCGGAAGCGAAATATTCCTTTGCCATTCCCTGGACCTCGCCCATGGTGTAGGGGGTTTCCGCCTCCAGGGCTCCATCGTTGTAATAGCTTTTGAGAATCCCATGGACTCGTTCATTGACATAGGGAATCTCGAATTCCAATTCGTTGGAGGGATAGTAGTGGTCCACCTCCATTTCATCGCAAAGGCACTCTGTGCCATCTTTGTATTTGAATGTTTTCATGTGTTTTCCCCTAGGTTGAATAATTTCGTTAGTCCGCGGCCCAGCCAGATTGGATCAGGTCCGCAATGGTTGTATAAGCCCCAAGGACCTCATCGGTGACATGGTCGCGGATGATGTATTCCTCGGCAAGGCAGGACTCCAGAGTGATGTACCCGAAGCCGTCATCGCAATTCTTCATCATCACGCCCTTGTTCCCCAGGCGCTCGTTCAATGCAAAAATGCATGGGTCGATATTGTACAGAATCTCGGTCGTTTGGCTCTGCAAGCCTTTACTCCATTGCGTCATCTTTTCTCCTTTTTATACGACTAATATACCTACACATCAATGACAGTTTTTGTCAGTCTAAAATGTTTCTGATTAATTCATAATAGGCATTCTCCTAGGCTGTCTCCTAGGATGGGAATGCAAAGTGCCCACTGGTTTTTCCAAATGTACGGGCGCTGTTGCTTCGCAACCAAAGCCCTAACTTGGATATATGCCAGTAATCGCCTTGGCGAAACTGGCACATCAATTTCGTCGCACACCAGGGAGACGATTCGTCTCCCACATCTTGGAAGGATGCTCCTCGACTGAACCCTGTGTTCAATTTGCACCCCCATCCCGTTATCCCAAAATCACCCCTTCGAAGAAATCAAGGGTTGCTAAAAAACGGGCCGTAGGTCACTCCATTCAATAGTCTCAAGATCGATTTCCCCTCATCACAGATTCTCCTGGATTCTCCACATGGCGAGAAGAGCCGCATCGCGGGGCTTGGGAGGCTTTTCTTCAGATTCCAGAACTAGGAACAAGGGCAAATCGGTTGGAGCACACTCAAGGGCGTTCATAATCTCGGAGACGTCGGCACCTTGGGCAATGATGGGCAATTCACTTTCTGCAAACATCTTTTGAAGGCCCTGGATATCGCGAATGGTATACCACCGGCCACTCATTAAGATGTTCTGCAAAAATTCGAGAAATGGACGTTGCCCAGCCCTTGAGAAACACCGCCCACCGGAATACTTTTCCAGGTCGATATTCAGCATCTTTTCGCACAGGGAAAAGAGCCGATCCATTTCTTCGTGAAAGTACTCCGGAAAGTCCGCCTTCGCAGGCACAATTCGTGACATAATGGCTCCTTTTCTTGGGATTATCGAGAAAAGGAGGGGTTTGTCAAGGGGCGAGGAGGCATGGATTTTCTGGCACTCTTTCGAAAAATGGGTAGCCAGTCATCCTCGCGTAGGCGAATATCTAGGCAAATAGTATTGCAGTTCTTTCTCGCCTTTCCTGGCCAGAAGCAACAGCTGACTTTTTCATTCCGAAAGAATACGTGCCCCATGGACAAGGAGACCCCTTTGGAAACTTATGCCTTAGGCTTGGACAGAGGCTTGCTCGATCAGCCTGGCTAAGGCATTATAAAACAAATCTTTTGGCCCTCCCAAATACATCAAACGAAGTGTATTGTTGGCGCATTTGTCTTTGGTTCCATTGCCCAAGACACAGCCAATGCGCAAAGTGATATGGATCTCATGGTCATTGGAAACATTGGCTTGCGTGAATTGAGTAAATTGCTCAAGGATCCCGCATAAGAACTCTGGTTCAATGGGTTTACAAATGCGAAGCAAGCTCATTTTCAATCACCTTCTCGAAGAGGACTTTTGCTGTTTCCATGTTGCGACTATTGAGACTTGCGAGTAAATCGGCGTAGACCATAATGGCCGGTGCACATTGGCTCCACTGGCTTTGTCGAGGTAGGCTTTGCAAGAGTGAATACATTTCGATTTCACCCTTTGGATCTGCTTGCCAGCAGTGCTGTTGCGCAATGGTATTGATAAAGGTGTTAAACTCAGTGTCGTTCACAAATAGCGTTTGAGTTGCTGGTTGTAAGTACTTCGTCATGATGCTTGCTGCGACTTCGCCTTACCTTCATTGGAGGAATTGTACGGTTTAGTGCTCATGCCCAGTGTATAAGAATGGCTTTTGTATCATATTTTGTATACACGATGGACAATCATAATTCGCAATTCGCAATTCGCGAATCGCGAATTATGTATATTACCACTATGAAGACCATCTCTGGTATGCGCCCACAGGATGTTGTGGTGCTTGCAAAAATCATAGCCTTGGGGAAATCCCCGTGGAAAGGCATAGACCTATCACGGCAATTACACTTGAGTGCATCCGAGATTTCGGAGTCGTTGCATCGCTCGGTGACTGCACGCCTCATTGATGCGGAGAAGCGGATAGTGCAAACTGCGACCTTTCTCGATTTTCTGGTATATGGAATCCGAGTTGTTTATCCAGCAAGCCTTGGCGGATTCCAAAGAGGCATCCCAACCGCTTATTCGGCTGCGCCATTGAATAAAAGAATTTCATCCGATGAACAACTTGTCTGGGCTTATGAAGATGGCAATGCCAGAGGTCAGGTTGTAGAACCGCTTTATCCAACAGTTCCCCTGGCAGCGAAAGAAGATACGGGCCTCCATGCATTGCTGGCTCTAATTGATACACTACGGGTGGGCAAGGTACGCGAGATTCAACTTGCAAAGGAAGAACTATCGAAGAGGTTTGCTGAATATGCGATCCACTAATCTAGAGCGGTTAATCTATGTAGCTAGAGGGCTGGGTTCCCTTGTCGATCATGTATTCTTTGTAGGTGGCTCTTAGATGAAATAATGGTGGACATCATGAGTGCCGATGCGAAATCCCTTGGTTTTACCAATCGCTGGTATGCTCCTGCAATGAAGGAGACCGTGCACTATCAAATAGATTCAAATCTTGCTATCAAGCTGTTTCCATTGAAGTACTACATCGCAACGAAATTGGAGGCAACCTTTTCTCGCGGTTGGCCTGATTTACGCATGAGTCATGACTTCGAAGATATCGTGTACTTGTGGGATGGTGTTGAGGATATTCAAACCGCTTGGGCCGATGCGGAGCCTGAGTTGAAAGACTACATGAAATTCGCTATGGATAAGCTAAAAACGAATACGACATTCCGTGAAGCGGTGGAAGCTCACATGCCAATAGGAAGTGGCAAAAGGGTTCAAAGAGTCATTCAAGAAATGATTGCGCTTTCCACGCTTTGACCATTCCTCCCAAACGCAGTACATTTTCTTTAGGTCCCTTTTTGGTACCCGAAGTATTTTTCTTTAGCCAAAACCCTTATAGAATAAGGCATGGCGGGGAGGTGTGCAAAGCCTACCAAGGTGCGTGGCCTGGAACAACCTTCCGGCATCCTGATTTGGACTAGTCTGGTACTGAAAGAATGGAACCAAGATGCTCTTTATTAGCGGCGATATTGTTTTCTGATCAATTTCTTGAGCGTAATTCCCCGTATAAAGTCCATTAACATTTGGCATGTTCACGTGCATCACATTTGTATCCAATAAATTTGGCCTGCCACTTTCTTTCCAGACATTTATGCGGTGTTCAAGTTCGCCACCGCCTTCCTCCATGCCAATGAGATAAATTTTTGAATCCAGATTTCCGTATGCTCGTTTAAACTCAATTTACTCCAGGTTGGATTCGTAGCGAGCGGCGAAAAAATATCGGTATGTAGGGCTCTCTTCCTTTTATTCGCCGTTACTGTTCAGGTCTGAAAATTCGGCATACGCCTATTGACCAGGTCGATGATGGCGTTCATCACGCTGACCGCTTGCTTTCTTGAAGTTGATATTACTGAGCGCAGGTCACAGAAATCTTTGGCCCCTTGTTGAGAGCGA
>CAIRAY010000010.1 GCA_903876665.1 uncultured Fibrobacterota bacterium
GCACTTGCAAGTCTACGCGTACTTTCACAATGCCGTCCTTATCAAAGCCTAGGCAAAGGACCAACAGGGTAATAGGCCAGTTTATAAAGGTTACCTGCAGTGCCTTCAAGCACTGTCAGGTATACCTGGTTCTGCGGCAGTTCTACATTTCCTGGAGGTGGGAAAACCGAGCAATTCCATATTTTTATATTCCCGGCCATGCAAGATCAAATGTGGCTCGCCGGGGTCGTGAACCCCGAAATTTTGGACCGCCTCGAAGCGGACTCCTTGGATTCTGCTTTTGTTGCGGCGTCAGTTTGTCCGATTCTAGAAATTCGCTACGATCTGTTTCTGGATAGGACCCTGTGGACGGGACTTGCCGCCCGCCTGCAAGGCTTGTTCCCTTCTGCGACGTTGGTGGGAACGATCCGCATGGTTTGCGATGGCGGACTATACCCGAACCAGGCTTTTGAAAAACGTGCATTGAACTGGAAGCGGATTATTGCAGATATAGCTCCGCCACAATGGATTGACTTAGAACTTTCGGATATGGATGCCAACGCCCCTGTGCTGGCCATGGCCAAGGAACATGGAATCAAGGTTCTTGGGTCACGCCATGACTTCAAGGGTGTTCCCTTATTAGAACAATTGCGCACCGATGTGGCCCTTGCCCAAAAATTGGGTTTGCAGGGCTTCAAAATAGCGGCCATGTCCCAAGTCCAGGGAGACTGCGAGGCCTTGTACCAGATCGCCCGTGAGTCTCAGGGGAGCTTCGAGTGGTTCTCGGCCTTTGCTATGGGGCCCACCGGGCAAGCCAGCCGCTTGTTTTCTTTTGCTTGCGGAGCCAATATTTCCTATGCTTCCTTGGGGGCTGCCGTGGCACCGGGACAAATTACCGCCCAAAAAATGACTTTGCTTTTTCCTCGGGTTTCTCAGGCAAAGAGCGAATCCGAAATTTTGAACTGGCTTTAGGAGATTCCATGAGAACTCGATTACTGGCAATATTTCTGCTGTTATTGCCTTTTTCCGTGCAAGCCATTGGCACGTTTGGTCTCAATAAGGTTCAATACGAACCCTTCGATTGGAAGCTGGTCCGCACCAGTCATTTTGACCTCTACTATTATCAGGGCGCGGATTCCCTGGCTGCCTTCACGGCACGCGAAGTCGAAAAAGAATATGACCGTTCCGTGGAATACCTGAACCATCGCCTCCGCCAGCGCATTCCCATTATCCTGCACAATACCCACGCCCAGTTCGAACAAACCAATGTAATCCGCTTTCCCATCCCCGAAGCGGTGGGTGGCTTCACCGAAGTATTCAAGAACCGCATCGTCTTACCCTTCGATGGCTCCTATACCAGTTTCCGCCACGTCTTGCAGCACGAAATGCTCCACGCCATGGTTTTTGACTTAGTCAGTAATGGCCGCCGAGGTTACAACACCGCAGCCAAGCTGGGCGACATGCCCCTGTGGATCTCCGAAGGTAGCTCAGAATATGGCTCTCTGGGTTGGGACCTGGGAAGCGAATTCGTAATGCTTGACGCGGTGACCAACGGCTATGTCACCAATCCAGCGGAAGATCTATACGGTTACATGGCCTACAAGGGTGGACAGAACTTTCTCTATTATGTGGAAAGCGTCTGGGGTAAAGGCACCACCGCCAAAATTTTCCAATCCCTTTCCGATGGCATTCCTTTTCCTACCGCCTTTTTGCGTTCCACCCGCGTGACGCTCGAGGAAGCTGGAGAAATCTGGCTGCGCGAGTGCCGGCGCATTTATTGGCCCGAACTGGGACGACGACAATATGCGAAAAACATCGCCCGCGCCATGACCGACCATCGCAAGGATGAAAGCTTCTACAATGTGAATCCGGCCCTTTCGCCCGATGGTAAGCGCATTGCTTTTTTTAGTGACCGCGGAAATTGGGAAGCCGTTTACATCCTCGATACCGAAACCGAAAAAATCACCCGCACAGCCCTCGAAGGTGGCAGTCGTGCAGCCCACGAATCTTTTCACTCCTTCACCTCCGCCCTCGCCTGGGCCCCGGATAGTCGTCACATTCTGCTCGTGAGCAAGCAGGGTGGCCGGGACGTATTGCACATTATCGATGGAGAAAAATCCAAGGTGGTCTCGACCATCAATCCCTCCGGGCTTGAAGCGGTTTCTTCCCCCGCGCTTTCTCCGGATGGAAAAAGCATTGTGGTTTCGGGTCAAAAGGCATCCATTCAGGATCTTTATTTGCTGCAACTTCCTAGTGCTGTCGGGGGTAAAGGTTTTCCCCAGGACCTGAGCCTCGA
>CAIRAY010000011.1 GCA_903876665.1 uncultured Fibrobacterota bacterium
ATGCCTGTTCCGCTTCAGCGGTTACAGGCACATATCCACTGTGTGGAAATTGGCGAAGCCAAAAGTGGCCAAGCTTTGCATAGCTGCCAGTAACCGTAACTGGCAGCACATCGGCCGTTCCGGGCATGACAAAAATCCGGGCATGACAAAATCCGGGCATGACAAAAATCCGGGCATGACAAGACATCGCGCCCGGCTAAGGCTTAATCACTGCGCGCCACCAGCGGATTTTTGCTGTGGGGTGCGCGTTTGGTTCCACGATTTCCCAGTCCTCTTCGTATTTTGCGCAAGGAATTCCTGTGCGGATCAGGCGACCCTTTAGATTGCCTTCGCCTAGGACCCATTCCCCGGAGCCCTTGGGGCAGATGGATCCCTGGGTTTCCGTGGACTGCATGGTCAGCCATTTTTGCCATTCGGCAAGGGTGGGGAGTCGCTTTCCATTTGTGGTCTTTGCAAGGTCCGGATTCCAGCGAACAAGGTCAGTGGTTCCGGTATCGGCCACCCAGGCGGTATCCTTTTGGATTGAATTATGATCCGGGGCTGGGCTAGGCTGAATTCGGGATTCAGGAGGAAGAACGGGGCGCCAGGAGAATCCTAAATGCGCTTGGATGTCGCTTGTAAAACGGAATTCTACTATGGCGGTAGGGTGGAATTGTAGGGCGATGGATCCGTTCCCCAGTATAGATGGTTTGAGGATGCCCCAACGAGCCTGTTGTTTTTGCGTGGGCACATTTACCCCGCATCCTAGGCCAAAGGCCCAGATCGATCTGGGATACTGCAATTGCAAATGGAGCCTCCCTTCGGGGCCAGGGGTTGCAAAGGCCGAAGGGGAAATGTCGGTATGGGATATTGCATCTAAAGTAGGCATGAGCAAGAATCGTTTGATGGAAATGCGGCCCCCGGTGGAGAGCCAAATTCGGGTGCCCCGGGTGGCGGTTTCTATTCCGAAACCTTGAGTCCATTTCCAGGAAGGAGGTTGCCAGCGAACCCATTGGAGGAGGTGGGGGGTCATGCCTTGGATTTTGGATTCCAGGACAATTTGTGTCGAGAGGGGATGGGATATTTGTAGTGAAGGGTGTTTTTCCAAAGTGGCCGTGAATCCCCAGGGAATCTCCCGATGAATCCAGGGAGTCTTTTCAAAAGGAAATAGCCAGGGCCGAGGCGCCAAGCGGATGTCCACCGCGACGGGGGCGCTGTTGGCAAAGGTCGTTTCGCCTGCCTGGTAGTTTGCGTCCAGGGGCTCGTAATGGAGGGAGTGCTTACCCTGCAGGACGCACTCGGATTCCCAGGGCGTGAGGCTTGGCGGGGCGCTGGAGTCGCCAAAATCAAATTGGCAAAGGGAACTTTGGCAGCTGATGGTGACAGGGCTGCAGGGGTTCGCAAGCGGGTGGCCCGACCAAAGCAGAAGGAAGAGGGGAAAACAGGGGCGGAGTAGGGGGTTTGGGTGCATCCTATTTAGACGTTCCCATTTATTTTTCTGTACCCCGTACCAAAAAATGTTTTGCGACGTCTAATCATAAAGAAGCCCATTTTTTCTGAGGTGACACATTGGAACGAATTTCTTGGTCGGACGGACTCCTCCTTTGTCCGGAGCATCTTGCGCTACAAGATGATTTGCTGAGGCAATACTCCCGCAGGCTCTGGGAGAACCTGGTTCCCTGCCCCTGGGGGGTTGTGGAATCTACCCTGGATCGCGATGCCTTTTCCCGGGGGTTTCTGCGTTGGAACCGACTATTCTGCATTTCTCCCCAAGGAGAGATCCTGGATCAGGGGCCGGGAGTGGGTCAACTGGAACCCGGAAGTCTGGATTTCCCCGAGGAATCCTTTTCGGTGTGGGTCTGGCCCACTGAAAGGTGGCACGAGCGCGAAGTTCCTGTGGCAACGGGACGCCGGGTTCCCGTGCACAGTCGCGAATGGAGCCAGGGCTTTGCTGTGCCTGAGGGCGTGGTCGATGCCTTGTGTGTTTCCCGCTTTCGTCTGCGAGGCGGGCGCATGGAACTGGATGAAAGGTTTTACCCAAGTGCCTTGCTGGTCGGGCGCTCTCCCCATTGGCAGGCCCTTTTGGAAAAATTGCAGGATGCCTGCCGCAAGGGTGGCGGGGAGAATTTGGACATTCAAGCCTTTTCTGCCCTATTGCCGGCATTGGGTTTTGAATCTCCTTTTCGCCTCTATATAGAAATGGTTCGTTTATGTGTTTTGATTGGGGTAGCGGAATTGGCGCCCGTGCCGTTCAGTCATAAGGACTGTTCGAGTTGGGTCACCCCTTTGCTCGCTCTGATTGCGCGTCAAGGAGAGAATCGGACTGGGGCTTCGATCCGAAAAATCCCCCTGCATAGAGCGGGACAGCATCTATATACAGCATCCATTCAGGCGGAAGATTGGAATGTGCCGGGTGTTCGTCTGCTTTGGAAGCGCAAAGTGCCATTTTTGGGAGATGAGCATTCCATATTGCGCTTGGCCTCGCTCAGCCAGATTCCAAAATTGGTTCGCGCCGCCTTGCCCGGGATTGTGGTGACTCCGGTGGGCGATGCTTCCAGGGATGGTCTTGATTATTGCCTGATTCTATCGATTAAACAGGCGGATGGACTTTGGACCGAGTGTTTGCGGGCAGGTTCAGTGGCATTGCATTGTGCCCAGGTAGGCGATGCGGATCAATTCTTTTTAACGGAGGAGTCTCCATGAATTCGAGAAAGCAAGTAGAAGAATTCATCACGCAGCTGGAGGCCGTGGTAGAGGGGCGATATGCCACGCTGGTTCCCTGTGATCCACCCCCCTGGAAATCTGAATTATCCAGCGAAAATATGTCCTTTGTGTTGGCAGCCTTGGCGGATGAAAATGCCGGCTCAGATTCCCTCAGCTGGGCTACAGATTCCAAAGGGGGATGGGCCTGGCTTCTGCATCACGAGGCTTCAGCGGGTAGCACCTACTTTGCACGCATGGAAGCTTGTAACCAAAGTAATCCGGGGGATTTTCTGATGTTCTGGTTAGGCATCCGGGCTGGATTCCAGGGCAAATATTTTGGTGATCCACAAGGGCTCGAGGCCTGGATGAATGAGAGCGGCTGGGCAACCTTGCCTTTGTCCTTTCCAGCGTTAGAATGCAAAGTCCGTGTGCAACAGGAGCATTGGCGAGGTTCCCGGCGAGCCTGGTGGATTCCCTCTCTCGCCTTTATTCTCGCCCTATTTGTGTATAAACTTATGGCGCTCAAGGTACAGGGGGGTTTGTGAAAAAGGAGTTCTGGGATCAGGTAAAATGTCTTCCTCGGGGTGCACGTTCCTGGCGCTGGATTTGGGTAATCGGCGGGAATGGATCCAATGAACCGGAATGCTCCATTGTCCCTGAGGGAGTTGTGGTTCGCTGGAATATTTCCAGTGAAGATTTATCCCATCCGCAGGTGATTTTGGCTGAATGGAGCAGAAACTTGCGAGCTCAAAAGCTCCGGCCACGCATGCATGTGCAAGAGGTCATTCTCCACAATCCCGAGTCCTGTCCGGGGGACATTTTTCGCCAGTTTTTGGCGGAGGTTCTAAGGTGGATCGGAACGGATCCAGGAATATATATACGTGCGGAGGGATTGGGTCATCAGGGAGCTTCTTTGGATGCATGGGAATCCTGGAGAATTCGGATCGACCGTTTGGCTTTGGGGCAAAAGGAATTCCTGAACTACTGCGCCATGGCCCGGACGATTGGAAAAACAGAGGCCTGGATCGAATCCTTTCAAAAAACATCCGAATATCTACCAGGCTGGATTGAAGCCTTTGGGTCACTGGCCGCTCCCTTTCCTGCTCTCTCGACCTCGGCTCCTCTTCCGGCAGTCAAGCGCAGGCGTGAGCGGGTGGGGCGATGGTGCTTAGCGACTCTGTGGGGTGCGTCCGCCTTGGTTTTGATGCTTTGCTTGCTTGGGGGTTTTCTTCACCAGAGCCGGGCTCTGCAGGTCAAAGGAGTTTTTTCCGAAAGCATTGAATCCGGAAATTCCTTGAAGAGTCTTTCCTTGTGGACTCAGGCCAATTCCCGCCGTGAGTCCCATTTGAAAAAAATGGAAGCATGGATTCCTCCTGGGTATGGGTTTCCTTCGGAACGAAAATCATGGAGTGCCCAGGACCAAAAATGGCTCATGCCCTGGAGGGATCGCTTTTTAAAAGAAACGGCCTCCGCCATGAAGCAATGTGATCAGGGAGGCCCGGGCAGCTCGAATTGCGAGCTGTTTCAGGGGACTCGCTTCCGGGTTTGGAATATGGTGACAGGAATGGTCCGAATGGACCACGCCCAAACCCGCAAGGAATGGTCCACCATGCTATTCCTGGAAGATTTGGGATGGGATGGAGCCCTGGATTCTTGGTTGGATTCGGTTCGCTGGACCCGGATGCCTCTGGAGGCTGATTCCGTCATTCTCGCCCAATATGTGGGCAAAGCACAAAGAATGGATGGCGCGTTCCAAAATTTTATCCAGGACAGACAGGATCTGGTCGCAGTGGATCTATTGTCTTTTAATCTCCCCGTCGTTGCATCTAAAGCATTGTATATGCCTCGCATCGCCTTTCCGGAGGCTCAAGCCGGTGTTGAAAACTGGTTTGAAGGCATTGAGGATTACTCCCTGCAAAAAGCATTTTTGGAGCGACTTCAAGCGCACCAGTGGGAGCTGTGGAAAATGGCACTGGGAAAATATTATGCGACCTCGCCTTCTTTGTTACCCAATTTTGAGGAGGTGGTTCCCCCGGGGCTGATTCGGCTTCGCAGCAGTTTGCAATTAGCACCCGATACATCCCAATTGTCAGCGGATTCTGTGTTGGCCCAATACCGTAGCCAAACTGTTCGGACGGATTTGGTTCGAATGATGGGTGAAGACTGGATGCAAGTTTGGCCCTTGTCCTGCCAATTGTCCTTAGCGGATATCAATCCTGAGGAGCTGGTTCGTCATTTGTCTCCTCAGGGGACCTTTGATGTCTGGAAAGAACAGAGGCATGTTGCCCAGGTTTTCGAATCTGCGGATACGCTTACCCGGGAAAGGCTCAGCCACATCCAAGAATTGCAAGGATTCTTGTTCAACGAAAAGGGCGAATGGAAGGAACACCGTCTCCATTGGTCTGCCTGTGCGACGGAGCATTGGGATCTTATGATTCAGATGGATACTGTCCTCTATTCGCTTCCCCAGGCCTCGGGCACCTGCTTGCAGGGCACTTTGCTTTGGCCAAAAAGTCCGCAGTCCATTCGCATTGTGGCCTCCCGGGGCGCCTTGCGCAAGGAATGGAGGGGACAGGGCATATTTGCGCTCTCACGCATGATTCAGTCCTGGGGAACCTGGCGCGACGGAGTTGGCTCCGAAATGCGCTTCCCCCTGGTTACCGCTGACTTTGTGGATACCTTCAAAATGTCCTGGCAACAGGCTGGACAGGATCCGCGCCTTGTGAAACCTTGTGGTCTGTCCATTCAACAATAGGAGATATATGGCAACAAGTTATCAAAATGAAATCCCGCCTGCGCGAGTGAATATTCGCTTAAGCGTGGAAACCGGCAACCAGGCCAAAAACTTCGAACTTCCTTTGAAGATATTGGTTCTGGGAAAATTCCGCACCCTTACGGATCCGCGTCGCTTGGCCGAGCGAGAAAAGCTTTCCGTGCACCGCGACAACTTCGATGCGGTCATGAACAGCGTGGATCTTTCGCTTTCCCTGAAGGTCCCTAATCGTCTGGATTCCGCTACGGAGCAGGTGCAAGTGGATCTGGAACTTAGTTCCATGCGCTCCTTCGAGCCCGAGGAAATCGTGCGCCAGGTTCCGGCATTGGGCCGTTTGCTGGCCGCCCGCAATCTGATGCGGGACCTGGGTTCGAACCTTATGGACAATAGGACTTTACGCAAGGAGCTGGAACTCATTTTGCGCGACAAACAGGCCTGCAAAGAACTACACGAAGAACTGCGCGAACGCATTCCCTTCAAGGAGACCAATCCATGAATCCGCTGACAACACTTAAACCCTCCCTAGACTCGTTAATGGGTTGCCTCAAAATGGGCTTGCCCTTGACTCCCATTGATTTGGATGAATACCGGGAGCAAGATTCCCTTTTCGAACGACCCGCGGTGAACCGTGTAGCTGCGGGGCTTCGCCTTTTGGTAGGGGCGGTTTGCGAGTCGGGAATTTCGGTGGACAAAATTGACCGTGTCTTTTTAGAGGCCATGACTTCTTGGGTGGATGCGCGGATTTCGGCCCAGCTTGATGAAATCCTGCATGCCCCCGAATTTATGCAACTCGAAGGGTCCTGGCGAGGATTGCGGTATTTGGTTGACCATGCGGACTACTCCCGCAACGTTCGCATCGAAATGCTGGAATGCTCTTCTAGGGAGCTTGCAGAAGATTTCGAAGACTCTCCCACCGCTTTCCAATCTGGACTTTATAAACATGTCTACATTGATGAATACGACATGCCTGGTGGGGAACCTTACGCGGCCATTGTAGGTGACTGGGAATCTCAAGGCGGGGGTGAGGATTTGACCTTGCTACAGAGCCTTTCCCAGGTGGCGGCTGCGGCACATTGTCCATTTCTGGGATCGGTTGGCGCAAACTTTTTTGGCAAAAATGAAATTGGTGAATTGCCACGCATTGAAGATTTAGAACACTACATGGACCGGGCGGAATTCATCAAGTGGAGGGCATTTCGCGCCACGGAGGATGCCCGCTATGTGGGCCTTGTGCTACCTCGGTTTCTATTGCGTTTGCCCTGGAATACCACCAAGGATCGTTCGGCCTCTTTCCATTACGCAGAGACCGGGCGCAATTTCTTGTGGGGTAATGCTGCCTATGCCTTTGTCGCCAATATGGTCCGTAGCTTCCAGGAAAACGGCTGGTGCGTACAAATTCGCGGACCAGAATCGGGTGGTAAAGTGGAGGGACTCCCCATTCACCTGTTCAATGCAGGGCGGGGGCTGGAATCCATGATTCCTACTGAGATATTGATCCCAGAGACTCGTGAATATGAGTTTTCTCGCCAGGGGTTTATTCCGCTCAGCTATTACAAGAATCGGGATTATGCTTGCTTTTTTTCCGCGTCCTCGGTGCAGAAGGCTACGGAATATGGGTCAGCCGATGCCACAGCCAATGCGCGCATCAATGCCCGCCTGCCTTACATATTCTTGACATCCCGCATCGCCCATTACCTGAAGGTGATCCAGCGCGAAACCATTGGTGCGACCAAAAGCTCCGAAGTGCTGGAACAGGAGCTGAATACTTGGCTCAAAGGCCTTGTTACCCAAATGAAAAACCCTGGACCCGATCTGGTCGCGACCCATCCTCTGCATTTTGCCGAAGTAAAGGTTCTACCCAGTATCGATAATCCAGGATTTTACCAGGTCCAGTTGACACTAGTGCCTCATTTCCAAGTCGAAGGCATCGATGTCAGTTTGTCTCTCATCTCCAAAATGCCCTCCGCTAAACCCTGAACCAAGGAATAATTATGGCTATACCTGCATACATGCACATCGAAGGAATCCCAGGCTCCGTCAGTGTCACCGGTCGTGATGGCTGCATCGAAATACTGGAGTTTGAACATCAAGTGTATCTCCCTACCGATCGGGACGATGGCTCCATTACTGGAACCCGGAAGCACGAGGCGATGACCATTCACAAGGCCTTCGATAAGTCCAGTTCGCTTCTGTTTAAAAAGGTGTGTACCGGAGAAACGATCCCGAGCATTACCATTCGTTGGTACAAGATCACCCAGCAGGGAGACGAGAGTTGTTATTACGAGCATCGTCTAGAGAAATGCAAAATCGCCTCGGTGAAGTCCTATATGCACGATGTCAAGGATCGGCACAAAGACCAGTATGTCCATCAGGAAGCAGTGCTGATCCGCTACGAAAAGATCACCTGGAATTTTCTGGATGGAAATTTGCAACATACGGATGAATGGAACACGCGATGAACCGGTTTTTCCAGGAGGAAGTGGAAGCCCTGGCGCAGGCGGGTGGGGGCGTTTCGGGAGAGCTGGTGGCTGCCCGCATTGCGGCACTTCGCTACGAAGTTGAATTGCGGAAATCTCAGTGGATGCAAGACGCTTTTTACCAACTGATGCCCGGGTTGTTTGAGCCTGGTCCCTCCCATGGTTTTTTGGTTCCGGGCCAGGCGCCCAGGCAGGTCCTGGAGTTTGGACCGGGCAGTGAATTTCTGGCCAGCGGGTCCGGGAATTCTTTGAGGGTTGGTGCCGCCATGGATCAGCCCCAGGCGCAGCTGCTTCCGTTGAGCTCCGCAGAATGGTCCCGGGATCCAGAAAACCAAGCCTGGATACTGCTGAATTTGTATGCAACGACTCCGGTCAAGGTGCGTAGTATTCCCTTGTATCTGGGGGACTGGTCAATTTGGTTTTTGCTTTTCCATGCCGAATCCGTGCGCATGGAATGGGAAAGTCCGGTCGGGGAGGGGAGTTGGTGCGGGCCTGTTTCCGCGTGCCTTATGGACGACCATTTGTCCCCATCCCATGCTTGTGAACGCCTGCGCGAGTCCCTTTGGAATCTACCTCACTTTTGCCAGGTACAGCTTCGGCTACCTTTGGAATTCCAGGCCTGGACTCATCTGCAGGTCAGGTTTGTGCAGAGCCAGGGGCAAAATATCTCTATTCTGTGTCCCCATAGCGTCAATCGGGTGGGGGTGGTGGATCGCTTTCTGCAATCGCTCCCTTGCAAGCCCGTCTCGGGGCATCATGAGGCCATTACTCGAAAGCCTAGTGATGTGGTTTGCCGGATCCAGCGCATTCTTAGGCTGGAGGGCCAGGCGCTGACGGAGGCCATCGTGGGACCGGTGCCCTTTGATCGCCATGATACGGTGCACTTGCATTTGCCTGGGGAGTCTACTTGGGTCGCCGACGCTGAGGTTTCTTCTGGTTTAGTGCTCGGTGAAAAATGGAATCAAGGCCTAGTTTTTCAAGCGGTGGGGAAGGGGATCACTCAGGATTTTTTGCCCTGGGGAAAGCTGACCGGGTTCCATGTGGCGGTGGGCGCGGAGCATTGGGGTGAAATGCTGGGGAGCTTGGCAAAATGCCTGACCACGGCGGGAGGGGATTGGGTGGCTCTGAGAGACTTTTTGCAGCTATTGGGCAATGGAGTGGTTCCCCCAGGGCATCCGGTAAATTTTGTGGTGCGGTCCAGGTGGAATCCTCATGAGCGACGTTTGGTGTTTTATATGCAATTTCCCTCTGGTTCACGGTCAGACCGCTTGGGAAGTCAAGGGGCATCAGTGGCCTGGGGGCATTGCCTGGGGCGGTTCCTGGCTGAGGTCACGCCGTTCTGGGGCCGGATTCATGTCGAGATGGTGGAGGAGGAATAGCGATGGCGGTGGAGGAATGGATCAATACCCTGAGCATGCCGGGAATATGGCTGGAGCATTGGTCCCGGGGGAGTGAATCCCGGGAACGGGAGTGGAAATTTCTGCTGGCCTGGGATCATTTTGAACGGTGTCTACGCGATCATTTGCTTCTCGAAAACATCCATAATAAATCGAGTCATTTTCAGTGGGTATGGGGAGAGAACGAATCGCGGGAAATGGGGTTGCGCTGGTTGAAAGGGGGAATGCCAAAGTGGACCATCGTACTTGGGAAAAGCATGATTCAATCCAGGCCGTTCCAGGAGGATCTGTTCCAGAAGGAATGTTCCTCGTCTCCTCGGTTTTACTTGGGTCAGAGTCGATTGGGTGAGGGAAGTTACTCGCATCATCGTTAATTATGCGACATGATCCTGTCCTGGCCGGAAGGGCCGATGTGCTGCCAGTTACGGTTACTGGCAGCTATGCAAAGCTTGGCCACTTCAACCTTTGGTTGTTTCCACACAGTGGATATGTGCCTGTAACCGCTGAAGCGGAACAGGCACATCAAGTGG
>CAIRAY010000012.1 GCA_903876665.1 uncultured Fibrobacterota bacterium
CTTTACACCCAATCCATCCCCCCGATACTCCTTTACAAGGAGACTTCCATGAAAAAGATACCCGTTCAAAGTATGCCCCAGGTCGCATATGTCGAACAAGCCATCGGAAACGAAATCCCGTCGGTCCATTGCCCTGTATGTGGCCATTCGCCCTTTGGGCCCGAGCGTGATCCCGATATTAAGATGACACCCTGTCCTCACCTTGTCTTTATATGTGGTGGCGAGGGTTCCATAATGGAGTTCGAATCCAAAGATTTCCGTCGCCGGAACAAGTCTAAGGATGGCTCTGTATTTTGCTTCGACGATATGGCAAATTCCCTGCAAGCCATGGGTTATGGAAACCATTTGCTTGTCATTCAATTGGCCTTCGGTGGAATGGGCGGTGGTCCAATCTGTTGCACCGATACCTATGGGTTCGACTATGACATACAAAGCACCAAAAACAAAAGGTCCCGTCATGACTAAGAAAAAACCAAAAACCCTGCCCCAGTATTCCCGAGTAGAGCAGCCATTTGGCATGCCACCATTGCTGTTGCGTTGTCCTATTTGTGGGCAGGTCGCCGTTGACGCCGATGGCAAACAAGACGCGCGTTGCCCGCATTTAGCCTTTGTGTACCTCTCCGCTTGTGGCGAATTCGAATACATGTCGCCAGACTTTGCGCAACGGTTCGGAACAGAGGAGCCGTCATTGGACGCCGCAACCGTTGCCAAAACGCTAAAGAATTTAGGTTACGAGAATCAGATGCTCGCCATTGAAGTGACCTATGGTGGCATGGCCTGTGGCCCAGTTTGGTACAGCGACATTTACGGGTTTGACTTCTCTGCCGAGGCATAACCTTGTGCAGACTAGACCAAATGGAACTTTGCTTTGGGAAGCAATCCTTGCACCGTCAGGGTCTGCCGACCCGTTAGGCTTTTCCAGTTCTCAACAAGGAATTCCGCCAAGGGGTCTGTGAGCAGGGTGTCAATCTGCGCAACCATGCCTCGCCCTCCCTGCAATACATCACATTGAGCGACCAGGTCATCCAAAATGGCATTTTTTTGCGATTCGTTTCCGAAGTCCAAGATGACACCGTGCCTCTTCAATAGTTGTTCCCCAAGGGGTTCAAGCTTTAGCCGCGCGATTTCCCGAAGTTGGCTTTGGTTCATGAAGTCAAAGGGTATGATGTTATCGAGGCCTATGCGATTTAGCAGTTCGGGTCGCTGCAAGGTTTTACGGAAGTAGGCGACGACCTGCTCGACAAAGAAATTGCGGATCGTTTCTACGCTTTCCTTTTTACGGTATAACTCCGTAGCCTGCTCGGCTCCAATGTTGGATGTAAATAGGATCATCGCTTCGGAAAACTGGGTTGTGCGCCCCATGCCATCTGTGAGTCGGCCATCTTCCAGAATCTGCAGAAATTTGTCAAGAATGCGTCCATGGGCTTTTTCAATTTCATCAAAAAGCAACACCGAGAATGGCTGTTGGCGGATGGCATTGGTGAGCTGCCCTCCCGCTTCGTGGCCTACATAGCCAGGGGGTGCGCCAATCAGGCGCTGGTCGGAGTGATCGTGATTGTACTCGCTCATGTCAAAGCGGATGCAGCGACTCTCTTCTTGAAACAAAAACTGCGCCATGGATTTTGCGAGCTCGGTTTTGCCGACCCCTGTTGGGCCAACAAGAAACAAGCACCCCTTGGGCTTGTTCGCACCCGAAGAGTGGGTCACGCCCGATAGGCCTGTAAAAGCCCGGTGCACCACCCGCGACACCCGCGCAATGGCCTCTTTCTGCCCCTTTACGCGCCTCCGCACGGACTCCCCGATGCGGAGCACCTTTTCGTGCGATAGCTGCTGCCATGGACTTGTGCGCTCGCCATAACGATAAAACAGCAACAATTCATGGCTAGGTACTGCGAGCTCCATTTGCTGGGAAAGCCTTGCAATGGATGCCATGGTGCGAATCGTTTCGCCATCCAGAGAATCGACAAACTGGTCCCATTCTTTAGGATTGCCATGGGCCGAAAGCCTTGGGTCCGTCCGGAAACAATGTGCGAACTCCTTGAGGTATTGCTCCCGCTCGGCGCGGTTTGGTAGAGGGATCGAAAATTCAGCCAGGGTATAGCGCCCTAATTGCAGCAGGCTTGGGATGCATCTCGCATTGCTTGCGAAAAGGATCAGCAGATGCGTAACCGCCCCATAACGTCCCCCTCGTAGCGAGAGCGCTTCGGTTCTAACCTTGGTGCATGTTAGTTACATCAATTTCCAGCCGAGCCACCCGCATCACCTTTGGTGAATGCAGCGTACTTGCGTGGTGTGATGTCGTCGTAGGATTCGATGGGTGTGTTTGCAAAAGTGTCGAGAGCCCATACCATGTATTGGTAAGGGTCGACCTTGCAGAGCGAGCAGCTCGCCATCACGCCATAGGCTTTCGCGATCGCCTGGGCCGCTTCTGTGCTGCCTGCAAACAGGAAATTTTTGCGCCCAAGAACAGTCTTCCGCAGCGCCCGCTCCGAAAGGTTGTTGTCAAGAGGGATACGGGCATCCGTGAGGAAGCGGCACGCGTCTTCCCAACGGGAATCCAGATAGGCGATCGCTTTTCCCAGCGCCGACTTCGGTGGGATGACGGGCATATTCGCACTCATCCACCCCTTGATTTCATCGAGGATTGGTTTTGCCTCCGCATCGCGGATACGCTGCAGTTCTTCAAGGCCTGTTTTGTTTTGTCGACATCGCCTATCGATTTCAAAAATGGCGTTGATCAGCTCCACTGGTTTCTGCGCCCTTGCGTCCCCAGTTTTGGAATCCGGACTGCGCCACGCTTCCACAAAGTAGCGTCGCACGTGGGCCCAGCAGGCGGCCACTTGTACGCCATCGATCTTTTTGTAACTCTTGAGGCCGTCAGCGACCAGGACGCCCTTGAAGTTTCCGATGATTTCCTTTGCGCTTGCATCGGTGCGGCCGTGGCAATAAATCATATACGCGGCGTCGACGCCATTGGTGATCAGGTATTCGTTTCCGACATGAATCTTTACACCATCCTTATTTTTGTCCTGCACCCGGAACGAGGTATCGTCGGAATAGGCGAGACTGCCCTTTTCAATGTAGGCACGCTCCGCTTCAGCGACAGAAACAAGGAACATGCAGAATTTAAG
Organism: uncultured Fibrobacterota bacterium; assembly: GCA_903876665.1. Classification (GTDB taxonomy): domain Bacteria; phylum Fibrobacterota; class Fibrobacteria; order Fibrobacterales; family Fibrobacteraceae; genus CAIRAY01. The sequence continues at coordinate 3,132 of CAIRAY010000012.1, forward strand.
GAACCACATGTTGAGCGTGGAAGCCGCAATCGGTGTACCCGCATTGCTGAATTGCTCTGCCTGACGCTCGATCGGCACAGAAACGACAAGTTTCTGGTGGGAAATATGGGCAAGGGTTCCGTGGTCACATGCAACACCATC
>CAIRAY010000013.1 GCA_903876665.1 uncultured Fibrobacterota bacterium
ACCGTCATCTCCTCCGATCCCGACGCCGGCGCGACGGCTCTATACAGCATCTCGGGCGGCGTGGATGCATCCAAATTCGCCATCGACGGCGCCACCGGAATCCTGATCTTCGTTGCCGCCCCCAACTTCGAGGCTCCCGGCGACGTGGGCACCGACAACGTGTACAACCTTACCGTGCAGGTCTCGGATGGCTTCCTTTCCGCATCTCAGAATATCGCAGTCACGGTGACCGACGTGAACGAAGTGCCCGCCATCACCAGCGCCTCTGCAGTTAGCGTGGCCGAGAACCAGACCGCCGTTCTCACCGTCACCTCGACCGATCCTGACGCCGGCGCCACAGCCTTGTACAGCATCTCGGGCGGGGTGGATGCATCCAAATTCGCCATCGCTGGCGCCACCGGAATCCTGACTTTCGTTGCCGCTCCTGACTTCGAGGCTCCCGGCGACGTGGGTGCAAACAACGTGTACAACATCACCGTGCAGGTTTCGGACGGCACGCTATCTGCGACGCAGAACCTCGCCGTCACCGTGACCAATGTGAACGAGGCTCCTGTCATCACCTCCCTGGCTTCCGCCACTATTGCCGAGAACCAGACCGCCGTCCTCACCGTCACCTCTACCGACCTGGACGGCGGCGCTCGCACCTATACCCTGAGCGGCGGCGCGGACCAGGCCCGCTTCGCCATCAACGCCGTGACCGGCGCCCTGACTTTTGCGCCCGCCCCCGACTTCGAGCTGCCCGCTGATGCCAACGCCGACAATCGTTACCTGGTCCAGGTGACCGCCGACGACGGCCTGGGCGGCACGGTCTCGCAAATAATTACCGTCGATGTCACCAATGTGAACGACAACGCCCCGGTCATTTCGAGCAACGGTGCCCTGGCCACGGCCGATGTCAACGTGGCCGAAAACACTACCGCGGTCACCGTCGTGTCCGCCACGGACGCAGACGGCTCTACTCCGACCTTCGCCCTCAACGGCGGCGCGGATGCATCTAAATTCACCATTGACGCAACCACGGGTGTTCTTTCATTCGCAACTGCCCCCGATTTCGAAACCGCCCTCGATGCCGACGCCGGCAACGACTACGTGGTCGTGGTGCGCGCCACCGACGGCCTTAATTCGGATGACCAGATCCTGACCGTGCATGTCACCAATGTGAACGAATCTCCCGTGATCACCAGCCTGCCGACCATGATCGTAAACGAGAACCAGTCCACCGCCCTGACCGTGCAGTCCTTCGACGTGGACGGTGGCGCTCCTGCCTACGGCATCACCGGCGGCGTGGATGCCTCCAGGTTCACCGTCGATGTCGCTACGGGCGTCCTTTCCTTTGTGTCCGCGCCTGACTTCGAGATTCCCGGCGACGCCAATGCGGACAACCAGTATCAGGTCCAGGTAAGCGCGGACGACGGCCTGGGTGGCACGGGCTCGCAGGCCGTGACCGTGATCGTGTCCAGCGTGAACGAGGCGCCGACCAACATTCTCCTCTCCAACGCCACGGTCCTTGAGAACGCTCCGGTGAATGCCGTCGTGGGCGTCCTGACCGCCACGGACCCCGACCAGGCGCACACCGCGCAGACCAACGCCTTCACCCTGCCCGCGGGCATGGACGACAATGCGCTCTTCAATGTCAGCGGAAGCAACCTGCGTGCGACGGCCGCGTTCGATTTCGAGACCCGGTCCGCCTACGTGGTCACCGTCCGCGTTGCCGACCAGGGCGGGCTTTCCTTCGACAAGCAGCTGTCCGTCACGGTCGCCAACGTGAACGAGCTCCCCGTGATCACCTCCGCGACGGCCGTCAGCGTGCCTGAAAACCAGACGGCCGTCCTCGTCGTCGCCAGCACCGATGTGGACGGAGGCGTTCCTGCATACAGCATCTCGGGCGGAGCCGACCAGACGCGCTTCGCCATCGATGCCGCGACCGGCGTCCTTGCATTCGCCGACGCTCCGGATTTTGAAAATTCCGGCGACGTGGGCGCAGACAATGTGTACAATGTCCAGGTCAGCGCGAACGACGGCCTGGGCGGCGTGACGGCCCAGAACCTCGCCGTCACCGTGACCAATGTGAACGAGGCCCCTGCCATCACTTCGGACGGCGCATTGGCCACCGCCGTTGTCGGTATTCCAGAGAACGCTGCTTCCGTTACCACGGTTACTGCCACGGATCCGGATGCCGGAACCACGTTGGAATATAGCCTTGCGGGCGGTGCGGACCAGGCCCTGTTCCAGATCGGCGCCTCTTCGGGCCAGCTCGCTTTTGTCTCCGCACCGGATTATGAATCGGGCGACACGTCCTATCAGGTTATGGTCCGGGTCACGGACGGCGTGCTCGCCGACACCCAGACCGTCACCGTCGCCATCGGCAACGTAAACGACAACGCTCCGGTCGCCCTGGACGACACGCTGACTGTCGCGGAAGACACCGCGGTAGGGTCGCTGATCGGAACCGTCAGCGCCACGGATGCGGACGGTGCGCTCAACGCCCTGGCCTACTCCATCGTTTCGGGCAACACAGCAAACGCCTTCGCCATCGGCTCCGCCACGGGTGCAATTACCCTGACCCAGTCCCTGGATTTTGAGACCCTGGCGGCCTACGTCCTTTCTGTCCGGGTTACCGATGGCGTCAACAGCGACACCACCCTGGTCCATGTCGATGTGACCGACGTGTTCGAGTTCGACTCCATTCCTGCAGGCATCGTGCTTGTGCCGGACAGCCTGCGTCTGCTGGTCGGGGTAGATTCTCTGTTGCGCGTAATTGTCCGCAATGCCGCCGGCGACACGCTCGCGGTGCAGGCTTCCGACCTCTCCTGGTCCTCGACCCTTTCCGGCGTTGCCACGGTGACGGGCGGAACGGTGTCCACGCAGGACGTAGGTACGGCCTCGGTCGTCGTGGCTCTCGGATCCCTGCGCGACACCTGCCGGGTCACGGTGGCCGGCGCCGACACCCTCGTTCCACCAAGTAAGGACACCAGCGACGTCATCATCGGCGGTGGCATCGAAGTCGAAGTCGTGCCCGCCGACACCGCCCTGCGCGTGAAGGGCAAGCCCTACGATCCAGGCATGCTTGACGGCTTCGCCATCCTGGGCAAGGGCGTGAGCTTCCTGGATTCGCTTGGCAACTCCACGAGCCTGCTGGGTGCGGTCAAGGTGAAGATCCCTCTCGATTCCTCCGATCTGCCCGCCGGAGTCGACCTGAAGAATGCTGCCGTCTTTGTTGATGTCGAAGGTAAATTGCCAATGCGCCTCGACAACTACCTAGCAAGCGGAGGAAAAATGGAATTCTTGACAAGCCAGCTCTCCCGCTTCTTCGTGGCCGCCGATACCTTGCCTCCCAAGGTCGCCATCGACCGGGCCAGCGAGGTGTTGGGCGAGCAGGAGGATGCGCAGATCGACTTCTCCTTCGAGGACAACATTGCCAATTCCCAGGTCGAACTGTTGTGGAAGGTCGGCGGAGACACGACCACGCACAGTCGCATCCTCAGCGGAAGCGATTTGGATGGACAGGTCGCCCTGGCCTACTCCGACCTGCGTAGCCGTGGCGCCATGGCCTGGCTCAAAGCTTTCGACGGGACTAACGAGACCAAGACCTCCGTGGTGGATGTCATCCAGGAAGTTCCCCACCTCGTTATGGAGCACGTGATGCCCCTGGACGGCTACGACATGTTCTCGGTGCCTTTCATGAAAGACTCGATGGATGTGCTGGGTCTGCTTGAAGCCCAGCTCGGGCCATACAACCCCAAGAAGTGGCGTGCCTACGAGATCGATACGGCCTCCTTCAAGGAAGTCACCGAGGAGAACAATTCCACGGCATCTGCGGGCAGGGCCTACTGGCTACGTACCAAGGACCTCGCTCCCAACTTCGCTTTCGATTCATTGAAGACATACCCGGTCTCCAAACCCGTCGAGGTGGTTTTGCATCCGGGCTGGAACTCTATTTCCACGCCGCACGACTATGACGTCTCGTGGAGCGCCGTCAAGGCCGCCACCGGTGCGGATACATCCAAACTATCGGGCATCTATGGCTTTGATCCAGAAACCAAGACCTGGAGCATGCCTGACACCACCAAGCGCCTCAAGGTGTGGTCCGGTTACCTGGTGAAGAACCTCGAGGACACGAGCGTGGTGGTCAAGGTTCCCAACCTGGAATGGAGCGCCACGAACGGCCTGGCCAAGACCTCGGCGGTCGCATCGGCCGTCTCCCGCTTCACCATCCGTGCGAGCCAACAGGGACTTGAGCCCGGCGTTGCATACGCCGGAATTTCTGCGCTGGCCAAGGTGGGCGTGGACGCGCAGGACTTCCTGCTGCCCCCCGTTCCTGGCGTGCGCCTGTCGGTCTATTTCAAGCACACGGACTGGGGCAAGTATTCGGGCAAATACATGAGCGACATGCAGCCCGCTTCGGACTCCGTGCAGTCCTGGGACTTCCAGGTGGGCGGGTTCGCGCCCAATCAGGTGATGCATCTTGACCTTGATGGCTCCGTGCCCGCGGGCTCGCGTGCCTGGGTCGTGGACCAGAAGAACGGGCGCGTCACGGAATGGACCTCATCGGGCCTGGATGTGGCTGCCGGAGCCGAGACCTCGCGGCAGTTCAGCCTGGTCCTTTCCAAGACAGCCCCCGCCGAACGGTTCGTGGCCCGCCTGCTCCCCGGAACCCACGCCGAGGTCGAAGTCTTTGGGCGCGAGGTGGTGTGGAGCATCCCCGAGAGCCTTGGTCGCGGCATGGTGCAAATCAGCGTGGTCGGAGTCAACGGCCAGTTCGGCCCCATTATTGCCAAGGAACTGCAGGACCCCGGCGTGTACCGCGCAGCCCTTCCCGCAGGCATGTTGCGAGGCGCAGGTTATCGCATCGTGATGCATATGAACAACAAGGTTGTATCCAAAGCGGTCAATCTGCATCTGCACTAGGAAGTGGAACAGAGAAGAGTGCAAAGTGGAAAGTGAACAGCCTGCATCTCTGCACGACACCCTAGTGGAAAACGGAAAATGGCGGGCGAATTTCCCTGAAAGAGAATACATTTCGCAATTTTCCACTTAATAGTGACCGTTCCGCCCAGGCGGAATACGGGAACTTATACACCCCTGTGTATTCCGTTACCAACCTATCCCGTGACCCGTGTTTTAACTTTCCATTTGTATCCCAGTTCCCTGCACTTTCCGCTTTTCACTCCGGAACTTATGGACTGTGTGTACCGGAACTTCGGACCCCATAGGTTAGATGCATATTCCGTATACGAAGATGTGAATCCATTCATTGACCGGAGTCATCCTTGGAATTAGTTTAAGGACATGAAAAATATATGTTCGCCCTTGGTGTTGCTTGCGATTTCCCTGGGGTTTTCTGCCAATGTTTATGTCGACCAGGTCGGGTACGACAAGGATTTTTCCAAAAAGGCCATTGTGGAAGGGCAAGCTTCCATGGCGGGCTCCACCTTCCTAGTGAAGCAAAACGGAACGATGGTTTTTAGCGGAACACTTAGCACTGCGCAGTCTTTGAGTGACTGGTCCAGTCAGCCCTATTTCATTGCGGATTTCAGTGCATTGACCACTGCGGGAACCTATACCCTTGAAGTTACGGAAAATGGTTCCACTAAAGCATCCCGTTCTTTTGCGGTGGGTGCGAATGTAATTACCGATGCCACCTTGTCCAAATTGATGGACTATTTTTTGGCGGACCGTGCCGATCGCTCCGATGTATGGGCAAAAGATGTCGCCATTGTAAAGTATGGTGATTATTCTGGCAAGACTTACAATGTCCGGGGTGGCTGGTACGATGCCGCAGGCGATGTGAGCAAGTATTTAAGCCACTTGTCCTACGCAAATTACCTGAATCCCCAGCAGACTCCCATGACGGTGTGGACTCTGGCCTTTGCCAAAGAAAGGATCCCCGCGCTTTTGGGGTCCAAGGGCTTGACGAGTGCGGTACAGCAGGAAGCGCTCTGGGGTGCGGACTTCCTTTTGCGCATGTTGGATGCGGATGGCTATTTCTACACCACCGTTTTTGATGGCTGGACTGGGTTTATGGCGGATCGCCAAATCTGTTCCTTTACGGGTTCTGCAGGAACGAAAAATGTGAATTACAAGGCAGCCTTTCGGGAAGGTGGCGGTATGGCCATTGCAGCCCTGGCTCGTGTTTCTGCTTGGGGTAAGGCTGGCGATTCGAGCTCGGCCGCATATTTAACGGGTGCCGAGCGCGCATACGCCCATCTGAAGGCCAAGACCGTCAATGGAGTTTGTGAGTATTGCGATGATCAAAAAGAAAATACCATCGACGATTATGCCGCCTTGATGGCTGCCGCAGAGCTCTATAAGGCAACCAAGAATGTCGCCTATTTGGAAGATGCGCGCACCCGCGCAGGGATGCTGGCAGGACGCATTTCGTCAGAAGGGTTTTTCTACTCAGATTACGCAGGAACACGTCCCTTCTGGCATGCTGCCGAAGCCGGTCTTCCCCTGGTGGCACTCACCCGCTACATTGAGGTGGAGCATTCCGAGCCCTCAAATCCTCTGATCAAAACGAATATGGCCAAGCACTTGGCTTATCTGCAATCCGTGACAACAAATGTTGTGAATCCGTTTGGATATGCCCGCCAAACCTTCAAAACAGGTGGAGTGGTTCAATCGGGCTTCTTTATTCCCCACGACAATGAATCTAACTATTGGTGGCAGGGCGAAAATGCGCGCCTCGCTTCCCTAACTGCCGCAGCCTTCTATGCCGGCCGGCTTTTGAATTACAGCGCAAGCTCTCCGGGCAAGGTTCCCACCGCAATTGCGAGTTATGGCTATGATCAGCTTCATTGGATTCTGGGGCGCAATCCCAAGGACATGAGCTTTATGCAAGGTGTGGGTCAGGTATTTGCGCCCGGCTATTCCGGAGCGAGTGGAAAGGCTGGCCATTTGACTGGCGGTGTGGTTAACGGCATTACGGGAGTGAGTACCGATGGAACTGGACTAACCTATAAGTCAGGTTCCGATTTCATTTCAGGCAATGAGTGGGAAAGCTGGCGCTGGACGGAGCAGTGGCTACCCCATTCCACGTGGTTCCTAATGGCCTTGGCGACCATAAGTGACGAATCTCCTTTATTGCCGGTGGGGATTAGTTCCAAACCGGGAGCCATTGTCAATCGTGATTTAGATTTTCACGCATTCGTTGCAGGAAGTAGCCTGGAGGTGGCTTTTGCTCTGGCTCCAACGCACGCAGTTGCTTTGCGCCTAGTCGACTTGAAGGGCCAGACCATGGTCTCCCAAACTCTGCAGGCCGGGGTCTCCCGTGTGGTCATTCCCCTGACTGGAGCCATGCGTGGCGTTCATATCCTTTCCGTAGAGGGCAAGGCCAGCCGGATTATTTTTTAAAAAGCCAGGGTAGCCAGCGGGTTCTCGAAATTGCGGCAATCCAGGCGATTAGCGGAGTCAACAAAGCAAAAATCAGGAACACGATGGCCACCCGCTCCAGGGAGGTATTTACAAATTCCTCCGCAATGCGACTGAAATCCATCCAATGGCCACCTCCTTTGGCTTCTTCATAGAGGTACCGGTGTTCTTCGCTGGTCAGCAATCGATAAGCGAACCGGGCGCTGTGCAACCACATGATGCTTCCCACCAAGCTGTATACAAAGCGCTCTCCTGTAGCGACAATCGAAACTCCGGCGATGGCCCGATAAATAAAGACTCCCATGATCAATAATTCCATTCCGTGGCCCGCAGCTAGGCCTACAATCTCATGAACCATCAGAAAGGCCGTTGCTAATTGCAGGATCATGAAGCCTGCGGCGAGTTTCTGCAGACGCGAATAATTGCGCAGGTACCAAACGCCCAGGCCTTCGACCAGCATAAGACCCCAAAACACCTGCAGGCTTCGCTCCTGGTGCATGGTGACGCCGCCACCATAATTGAAATCGAATGCGGGGATGCTGGGGTAGCCGTAGAGCCAGTAGGCAAAGGCGTGACCCATTTCGTGGACCGGAACCAGGATGAAGGAGAATCCGTATTCGAGCATAGGGAAAAACAAAAATATGATCAACCCCGCAAAGATTCCTCCCACCAAGGAGGGCCAAGCGGGACCCTTGGCAACCGGAGTCATCAGAAGTATGTCCTCATGGTCCTCGGGCTCCTCCGGAAGTGTCTGTGGTTCGGAATCAGAGTTCTCCTGGATGCATGTTCCCCCCATGGATACCAGTAGCCGTCGCGCCTCGATGAGCTGCATTCCGCTTAAATGTCCGAGTGGAATGGGCGTGTCTTTCTGAATGTGGGACTTGACCTGTTCCGGGGTCCATTGGAGGGAAATCGCAAGTAGTGCCAGGCGGGAATCTGCGTGTGATTCTTTGGGGAGCCGAAAAAGAAGTGGACTAGTTGTCATGTCCCAAATCTATACTGGCTAGGGGCGGAACGGAGGGTCAGGCGGGTTTTTTGGGAGTCCGGTTTTTCAGCAAAAGAGCTCGAATCGTAGCAATCTGCTGCTTCAGGCGCGAGAAGCGTTCGCCTTCCAATTTGGGCGTGGCAATCATGCGTTTGGAGAGGGGACTCATCCAGGCTCCATTGGGTTGCTTGAAGCCAAAGTGAAGATGGGGGCCTGTGGAGCGGCCAGTGCTGCCCACGCGACCCACGATTTGACGGGATCCTACGCGTTGTCCTTTGGAAACGCTCCGACTCGAAAGGTGAAGATACCAGCTCGAGGTGTTGTCCTTGTGGCGCACGGCGACCTTGTTTCCGCTGGCGGGGTCAAATCCGCTTTCGATCACGATTCCTTCAGCAACGCTGAAAACGGGGGTTCCGGCGGGTGAGGAATAGTCAACGCCCCAATGCATTTCACGCCGCCCCAGAACGGGATGAAGGCGCATGCCAAAGGCAGAGCTGATGTGGAGACGGTCGAGGGGGTAACGGAGTCCTGAAAATACCAGGGCCTCGCCCGATTCGGTGTAGTGGGCGTTGAATGTGCTTTTGGGGTCCCCGTCATCGTAGTGGAAGGCTTCGTGGAACCCTGCGCTTTTGCCCCGAAAACTGGCGTATACCACCTGACCCTCAATCCAAATGCTATCCTGGAAAACCCGCTCCTCAATGAGCACTTCGAACTGGTCGCCAGGGTGTGCATTTGTGCTGAAAGAAACCTTGCACATCAGAACGCCATTGACCACCTGAACCATGCGGGAGTTGATTCCGACCTTGCGCAAGGTCGCATCTAGGCTGGATCCATTTTCAAGGACTCCTTTATAGAGGCGATGGCGAAGGGTGGTTGGTTTATCCATCTTCTTGTATACAAGGCTGTCGTTTGATCCCAGAATCAGGAAGTGGGCCAGGGCGGGATTGGGGGAATAACGGAAGGTCAGGACCCTTTGCAAGTTATCGGGATCCAGGCCAACCTGAAATTTTTCTCCCACCCGGAGTTTCGTCAATTCCACGGAGTCCGAGAGTGCTGAAATAATCTTGATGATGTTTTTATTGTCAAGCTTCGCCTGTTGCATGACCTGGAAAAGGCCTTCCCCGGGCTTAATTGTTGCGGTGACGATGACGGGGATGTTGCGGTGGAGCTTGCGCTCCGAGTTTTCTACCTGCAAAAGGCTATCCAGAAGCTGTCTGAGCTCTGGTGCGCTGAGGTCTTCCAGAGGACGTTCCTTTTTCCCGCACCCCAAGAGGAGAGCGCACGTACACAGGGCCGGAATAAGGATTCGGTTCAGCATGAAAGAACTAAGATAAAGTAATCGTTGAAAAATGCAAGAGTTTAGAGAAGAAAAAGGCTTAGCAGACCGGCGCGGTGTTGTTCCCGTCCTCCTTGCAAAAAGCCAAGACGGCCGTACTCGAAAAGATGGTACGCCATGGTTACAAAGGTGACTGAAAGTTCCATGGGATCTTTACCCTTCACGCTTGCGTTGGCAATTCCTTCTGCAAAAAAAGGTGCGAAGGATGCGTGGAATTGCTTAACATAGGTCAGCATGGGACTTTCTGCGTAACGTGCTTTGCTGATCTGTTCCTCGAAATAATCCAGGACCCCCACAAGGCCTGCTTCGGACTCCAGCGAAAGAAGGGTGAGGTCTACCAGCTGGGAAAAGCGCTCCGGAAAAGGGCGGGAAATGTCGTTCAGGATCGGATCTGCTTGTTCCAGGAAGTGCTGCCGGTAAGTATCCACCACCACCCAGATCAATTCGTCGCGGTTAGAGAAATAATTGTAAAGGGAGCCTTTGCTTAGGCCCGAAAGGCTCGCCACTTCGTCCATGGAAAGGTTAACGACTCCCTTTTGGGCGATGAGTTGCGCGCAGGCCTGCAGGATTTCAATGCGAACCTGTTGTCGCAGCTGTTCTCTGCGGGCTTCTTTGCGCTCAATGGATGTTGGCATTCGAGTGGGTTACCAGCGAATGACTGCGCCGGCCCATGCGAGCCCAGCACCAAAAGCGACCAGCATCACCGCGTCACCCTTTTTGAATTTGCCGGCATCGGCGAATTCATTCAAGGCGATTCCCACGGAGGAGGATGAAGTGTTTCCATACTTTTCGATGGTGAGCAAAATGCGCTCGAAAGGAATCCCGACTTTGTCTGCAATGGCTTCAAACATGCGGGCGTTGGCCTGATGGGGGACCAAATAGTAGGGCTCGTCGCCCAGATTGGCTTTGACCTTCAAGGAGGCGATCAGCTGAGGAAGTTTTGTTTGCACAAAGCGGTAAATATTTTTGCCATCTTGCCAGAAGAATCCATTTGTATCGCGGTCGCCCATAGTGAGCATATTTGCGCCCGAGGAATCGGATCCCATTTCGGTGGCAATAATTTCGTGTTCGTAGTCGTCAGCAGAAAGCTGGATTGCAGAGGCGCCATCTCCGAATAGCACGCAATTGTTGCGATCGGTGTAATCCATGTAGGCGGTCATTTTTTCGGTAGCGGCGATCACGGCGTTTTTGGAGCGGCCAGCCTCAATCATGCTCTGTGCGAGGATCATGCCTGCAATCAGGCCGGTGCAAGCGATATTGATGTCCAGTACCACCGCATTGGGAAGGGACGCTTTGTTGGCGATTTGGGCAGACTGGGTCGGATAAATATTGTTGGGAGAACCACAGCTCGTGATGAGCAAATCCACGCCAGCACGCTCGGATTCGGGTATGCAGTTCTGGACAGCCTTGGTCCCCATATCGGCGGTGGTTTCGTCCCGGGCGATGCGGCGCTCCCGAATGCCGGTGCGACTCATGATCCACTCGTCGTTGGTGTCTACCATCTTCGATAAATCATCATTGCTCAAAATATGAGCGGGTGCGTAGTGGCCGATGGACTTGATTCCAACTTTCTTCATGGGTTGTCTCCGTTGCTTTCTGTGCGGACCAGGCCGAGTCGCCGGGCCACGCGTTCATTCAAACTGTAAACGAGGAAATGTCCTTTGAACACCACGCTACGCGGTGTTTTGAGAATCACTTCGACTTCTTTTTTCCAATGGTTTTTTTTGAGGACCCGGGCTTTGCCGAGGATTTTTTCGCCCACCCATGCCGAGGCGGTGAATTGCACCGTGGCTTGGGCGGTCAGAGTATATTCTGCATTGACGATTGCCGCGGCGAGGCTATTGGCCTGGGCAAATAAGGTGTGGCCCCGGATGATTCCGCCCTTGGGGAATGCCATGTCGACAGTGGTCTCAAGCAGGCTGATTCCTTCGATGTCCAGCTCCACTTCAAGGAGTTCTCCGATCACTTCGCTTTCGGCCACGCCCTTGGGTTTGGCTGCAAGGGTCTCCGCGATTTCGCGGTAGCGCTTACGCACGTCTGGGATTCCCAGGGCCTTGCGGTCTGCGCGAATGGTATGGATGGAAACATTGAGGAGCTCGGCCAATTCATGGTCGAGGACGTAGGAGCTTTTCTCGACTTCGCGAACAATCTGGTCTTGGCGACCAGCGGCGGAGAGGGGTGTCTTACGAGAATTCATAGATAACGCGTAATATATAATATGACAAGGTCATATGACAATGGGAAAATCCAGGAAAGGCAAAAGAGAGTTGGATTTTCTTAAATTTCCCTCAGAATTCTCATTTTCTGGAATTTCCAATGAAAAACCAAATTTTCCCCTTTGCGGGCAACCAGCCAAAAATTGGAGCCCGCGTACTCATAGCCCCAGGTGCGTGCATCATTGGTCGGGTGACTCTGGGCGACGATGTTTCGGTATTTCCCAATGTTGTGCTTCGCGGAGACATCAATTCCATCGTAATTGGCAACCGCACCAACATCCAGGACAACGCGACGGTGCATTTGGCAGACGGTTTCGGGGTCGTGGTAGGGGAGAATGTGACCATTGGCCACAACGCCGTGGTTCATGCCTGTACTATTGAAAGTTGCTGCACCATCGGGATGGGGGCGATTGTTATGGATGGGGCGATTATCCGGAAAAACTCCATTGTGGGGGCAGGGTCTTTGGTGACTGGTGGGTCTGATTTCCCCGAAGGGTCCTTGATCCTAGGCTCTCCGGCAAAAGTCAAGCGGCCTCTTACTGCCACGGAGATTGCAGGAAACCTGACTGCAGCAGGCAAATATGTTGCGGTAAAGGATGAATTGCTGAAGTCTTTCCTGGCCCCGAGTTGACTCTTCGGTCAAAAATGCTAAGTTAGGGACTCGTCGCAATCGGAACAGGTCGTCGTCACCTGTCCCAGTGGGGGCTTTACGCTTACTTTCAAGTAGGAAGAATTCCCTTATAAAATCAGGGAATAATCGACCTGTTTGCGAAATTTCCAAATAGAAATCCTATATTTCCGCCGAGTCATTCATCCATTCTTTTCGGCGCTTTGGCACATGAACGCAACACTAAAATCCCTCGTCTCCACTCCCCAGGCCCTCGCAGCTCTCATCAAAAACGGCGAAGTCATTGGGGTCTCCGGCTTTACTCCCTCGGGCTATCCCAAGGTGATTCCAACCGCCCTGGCCGAACGGGGAAAAGCCCTCAAGGCTGACGGCGTCGATTTCGGAATTTCTTTGTATACTGGCGCATCCGTTGGTGATGAATGCGATGGAGCCCTCGCCCGCGCAGGCATCATGAAGGTTCGCATGCCTTACCAGTCCAACAAGGACTTGCGTAACGGCATCAACAACGGGACCATCCAATATTTCGACCAGCATCTTTCCCACATGGCCAAGCTTGTGCGTCAAGGCTCGGTTCCTCGTCCAACCACTGCGATCATCGAAGCGGTTGACGTCGAAGTCCATGGCGACAAGGCCCGCGTGTTCCTCGCCGGTTCCGGTGGCTGTTCCGCAACTTACATGCTGGTTGCCGACCGCATCTTTATCGAACTGAATTCCCATTACGGATTGGCCCTGAAGGGCTTTCACGATATCTACATCCCCGAGTCCCAGCCATTTGTAGATGTGATTCCTCTGAAATCACCTTCCGACCGCATCGGCAAGCCCTATGTGGAAGTGGCACTTTCCAAGATTCAAGGTATCGTCGAAACGAACATGCCTGACAAAATGGGCGGTTTCGAACCCGTGGATGCCGAGTCCGCAGCCATTGCGGCCCACATTCTGGACTTCTTGGCTTTTGAGCGCAAGCATGGCCGCCTTCCCGAGGGCCTGCCATACCAGTCCGGTGTGGGCAACGTGGCAAACGCCGTGCTTGCCGCCATGGCCAAGGATCCCAACCAAAAGCCATTGTCCCTCTACACCGAGGTGATTCAAGACTCCGTTTTCGAAATCATCGAAAATGACAAGCTGATCATTGCTTCCGGCGCCTCGCTTACTTTCTCGATCGCTGGCCAGCAGAAGTTCAAGGACAACATTGAAAAATGGCGTGACAAGTTCGTGATCCGCCAACAAGAGATTTCCAACAACCCCGAGCTGGTCCGTCGCCTCGGGACCATTTCCATGAATACCGCCATCGAGATGGATATTTTCGGCAATGTGAATTCCACGCACATCATGGGCACCCAGATGATGAATGGAATCGGGGGCTCCGGCGACTTTGCCCGTAACGCCTACCTTCCCATTTTCATGACCTCCTCCACCGCGAAAGACCGGGCCATCAGCTGCATCGTTCCCATGGTCAGCCATACGGATCACCATGAGCACTCCACCCAGATTTTCGTGACCGAACGCGGTCTCTGCGATCTGCGTGGTCTGGCTCCAGTGCCACGCGCCCGCAAGGTTATCGAAATTTGTGCCCATCCCGACTACCAGCCTCTCCTCACCGAGTACCTGGACTATGGTCTCAAGAATGCCAAGGGCAAGCATACTCCGCATACCCTGTCCCGCGCCTTCGAATTCCACACGCGCTTCTTGGAAACAGGAACGATGAAACTTTAAAAGACAAGTGGAGAGTTCTAGAGTTTGATAGTGGAAAGTTGCCACAAGCATCTCTTTATAAAAGGCCGCTTGAAGCAGTTTTCCACTTTAAAACTTTCCACTTTAAAACTTAAAAGGATTTTACATGCTTAAAAAAATCGACCATATCGGAATTGCCGTTGCTTCCATCGAAGAAGCCCGCAAATACTACGAAGGCGTCCTTGGCCTCAAGCTTGACCGCATCGAAGATGTTCCTTCGCAGAAGGTGAAGACCGCATTCTTTGATATTGGTGGAGTGTGGCTCGAGTTGCTTGAGCCCACCGCTGAAGATTCCCCTGTGGGAAAATTCCTGGCGGACCGGCCAGCCGGTGGCATTCATCATCTCGCCTTCCTCTCGGACGATGTGGCACAAGAACTAAATGCAGCAAAAGAAAAGGGCGTGCGGCTGGTGGATGAAGTTCCCCGCGCTGGTGCCGGAAAGATGGACATCGGATTCTTACATCCAAAGTTCACAGCAGGTGTTTTGACCGAGTTTTGCACCCCCCAGAAATAAGTTAAGGAGCAATTATGGCAATCCGCAAGGAATTACTCGAAGAACTGAAGCGTCGCCGCGAAGAGGCTCTTGCCTGCGGTGGGCGCGACAAGATCGAGAAGCGCCACCAGAAAGGACAGTTGTGCGCACGCGAGCGCATCGATATCCTTTTTGACGATGATTCCTTCCAAGAATCCGGGATGCATGTCGACCATGCTGCCGGTGATGGAGCCGAAGCCAAGCGCATGCCTGGTGATGGTGTCATTACCGGGATAGGCAATGTGGATGGCCGTCCTGTTGCCACCTTCTCCCAGGATTTCACAGTAAGCGGTGGTGCTCTCGGACGTATGCACGCCAAGAAGATTTGCGACATGATGGATTCCGCCGGTCGCTTGGGTCTGCCCATCGTCGCCATTAACGATTCCGGTGGAGCCCGCATTCAGGAGGGAGTCAATTCCCTTTCCGGTTACGGACAAGTGTTCTTTCGCAATGTGGAATTTTCCGGGGTAATCCCTCAGATTGCCGTGATTGCGGGTCCATGTGCCGGCGGTGCCGCATATAGCCCTGCTCTTATGGATTTCCTGATCATGACGCGCAAGGGTGCCCAGATGTTTATCTGCGGTCCCGATGTAATAAAAGCGTCCACGGGTCAAGAAGCTCCGATTGATCAATTTGGCTCTGCCCAGGCCCACGCATCAGTGAGTGGTAATATCCACTTTATCGCCGAAGACGACCAAGATGCCCTGGCCATTACACGTAAACTACTTTCCTACTTGCCTCTCAACAATATGCAGGATCCTCCCCATGTGATTCCTGCCACTCTGCAGTCCGAGCTGGACGAAGGCATGTGCGAGCTTTTGCCGGAAGATTCCCGTCATTCGCTGGATGTCATGCAAGTGATCCATCGCTTGGTCGACGGAGGTGACTTCCTGGAAGTGCAGAAGGAATTTGCCAAGAATTTGGTCATTGGATTTGCACGTATCGAAGGAATGGTGATCGGAATTGTCGCTAATCAGCCGACTGTCAAGGCGGGCACCCTCGATATTGACTCCTCGGACAAGGGCGCACGCTTTATCCGTTTTTGCAATGCATTCAACATTCCGTTGGTCACCTTGGTCGATGTTCCCGGCTTCATGCCAGGGCTTGCCCAGGAGCGTGGCGGCATCATCCGGCACGGCGCCAAGATGTTGTTTGCTTATGCGGCCGCCACCGTTCCTAAAATCACCGTGATTCTGCGCAAGGCCTATGGCGGAGCCTACTTGGCCATGTGCTCCAAGGACATGGGCGCTGACTTTGTATTCGCCTGGCCCACAGCCGAAATTGCGGTGATGGGTGCCGAAGGCGCGGTCAAGGTCCTGTACAAAAAAGAAATCGAGTCGGCAGCGGATCCCAAGGCCAAAGAGCAGGAATTGCTGAAGACCTATCGCGACAAATTCGCCTCGCCTTACCAGGCAGCGGAAACAGGCATGATTACCGATGTGATCGATCCCGGGGAAACCCGCGGCAAGGTTGCGTTGTCCCTGCGTTACGGGCTGACCAAGCGCGTTACGCGTCCACCTAAGAAACATGGATTGATACCCCTATGAACAATACCGATACCGTTCAGGCAGTGGTGGAGGCGGTCCAGACCGCGCTCCCTCTCTCCAATGACACTCTGAAGGCTGCGGTTGCGGCCAACGCCGAAAAGGTGATGACCTTGGGCGATGCCCTCCATTCCCAAAACGCTGTCATTATTTTGATCGGCGTGTTGGTGACACTGGTGCTAGTGATTGTAACCATGGTTCAGTGGCGCATGTTGGGTGTATTGCAGCAGATGACAGTGGCCAAAAATGCTCCGGCTTCGGCCCCAGCTCAACAGCTGGCTCCTGTCCAGGCAGTGGCTCCATCCACAATTCACCCCGGTCTTTCTGACGAGAAGCTCTTCGCCATCATCACGGCGGCAGTGCATTCCATGGGCGACAATCTCAAGGTTGTCCAGTTCAAGCCTACAGATACGACAAACTGGACCAACCAGGGTCGTTCCGATCTTCATTCAATGCGCAAAGTCGCCTAAGCAAGGATCCACAATGAAAACGCTCCGCATCACTCTCGAAGGCCGTTCCTACGATGTAACGGTTCAAGTTCTCGATGGCCAGTCCGCTCCGGCTCCAGTCGCTGCACCTGCCCCTGTCGCCGCACCCGCTCCAGTAGCGGCTGCACCTGTAGCTGTGGCTGCTCCCGTGGCTGCCGCTCCTGTGAGCGGAGGCCAGCCGGTTACCGCTCCCATGGCAGGTTTGCTGCTTAAGCTGAATGTGAAGGTCGGTGATTCCGTTACCGTGGGCCAGGAAGTCGCCATTCTCGAAGCCATGAAAATGGAATCCGGAATTCCAACCCCCGTCTCTGGAAAGGTTGTCGCGATTCTGGCCAAGCAGGGCGATTCCCTGGCGGAAGGCCAAGCTATTCTTCAAGTCGCCTAAATTTTAAAACGAGGCAAAACGCATGAGTCAACTGAATTTGCAGGCTGATTTTCCACCAGTTTCAACCGAAGACTGGGAGAAGGCCATTGTCGCGGACCTTAAGGGTGCCGACTATGCCAAGAAACTAATTTGGAGCACCTGGGAAGGCATTAATGTCAAGCCCTATTACCGTGCAGAAGATCTCAAGGACCTCACCTGGTTGTTGGAGAATCTTCCCGGGGAATTCCCCTACGCCCGTGGCTCCAAGACGCTTGCAAACAATTGGGAAGTGCGTGCCGAAATTTTCGAATCCGACATTTCCAAAGCCAATGCGGCAGCTCTTCGCAACCTGAGCCGTGGCGCTGATGGCGTCAGCTTCTCCGTCGTTTGCCGTGATGGCAAAGTATTCGGACAGAATGTGCAGAGTCAAAGCGACTTTGACGTCCTCCTCGCTGGAATTGATCTCGCGAAGACTGCGATTCATCTCGACTTCTCCGGCCATGCCAAAAAAGCCTTCACCTACCTCAGCACCTTGGCAGAAAAGCAGGGTGTTCTGGGTTCGGTAAAGGGCTCCCTGGTTCATGATCCCATCCAGAAGCTGGCCGCAACCGGCAAGCTTGGTTACGACAAGGCCGGCATCCGCAAGGCTGTCGCCGAGCTGGCCATCGAGGTTTCTAAAAAGGCTCCAGGTATCCGTTGCATCACGGTCCAGACCCATGCTTACCACAATGCTGGCGCAACCAATGTGCAGGAACTGGCCATCGCAATCGCTGCCGGTGTGGAATACATGGACGCCCTCACCGATGCCGGAATGAGCGGTGTTGACGCAGCTAAATCCATTGGATTCAGCTTCTCCGTCGGCGCCAATTACTTCTTTGAAATTGCCAAGATCCGCGCGTTCCGCGTTCTTTGGGCTGCGATCCTCAAGGAATACAAAGCCGAAAATGTGGCGCCTTATGTTCATGGCCGCACTTCCATGTGGAATGCGACCATGTTCGACCCCAATGTGAATATGTTGCGTGCAACCACCGAAGCCATGTCCGCCGTGATTGCTGGCGTGGATGCCCTGACTGTGGTTCCTTACGATGCCGTATTCCGCACTCCGGACGAATTCAGTTACCGCATTGCCCGTAACACCCAGCTGGTGCTCAAGAGCGAATGCGCGCTCCAGCGTCTGGTTGATCCCGGTGCAGGAAGCTACTACATCGAATCCACCACCGGAACCATGGCCGCCAAAGCCCTGGAAATGGTGAAGGCGCTGGAAGCCAAGGGTGGAATCATTTCCGCACTGGTCGATGGAAGCTTGCAAAAAGAGATCGCCGATGTGCAGACCAAGAAAGAAAAGGCCATCATCGCCCGGCGCGAAGTGTTCCTGGGAACCAACCAGTACCCCAATCTCAACGAGACCATCAGTCAAAACATCAACATTCCTCAGGGTATCGCCTTGAAGGACGAGGGAGCTCATACGGGTTCCTGCTGCTGTAAGAAAGATGGTTGCAGTCTCGAAGTCAAGCCCCTCCAAATCCGTCGTGGTGCTGAAGTGTTTGAGACCATGCGTCTCAAGACCGAAGCCTTCGCCAAGAAGACCGGCTCTGCGCCTAAGGTATTCCTTTGGACCACGGGTAACTTGGCCATGCGCCTGGCCCGTGCGACCTTCATCAAGAACTTCTACGGCTGCGCTGGCTTCACCTCCATCGACACCAATGGCATCAAGACTGCAGAAGAGGGCATTGCCGTCGCCCAGAAGTACAATCCCGAGTTCATCGTGATTTGCTCCAAGGACGAAGAATATGTCGACATCGCAAATGCGGTGGTCGGTCCCATCAAGAAGGCCTTCCCCAAGGCCACAGTTGTGATCGCGGGTTATCCCGAAGAGCAGCTCGAAGCCCTCAAAGCAGCTGGCATTGACGAATTTGTGCATGCCCGCACCAATGTCGTGGAATACCTCACTGCAGCACAAGCCAAGCTGGGAGTTTAATCATGCGTCCAAACCTTTCTGATCTAAAATATCAACAATCCAGCACCAAGTCTTTTGAGCAGTGGTCCAAGGACACCGTCGGCCTCGACAAGTCCAGCTGGATGACCGCCGAACAGATTCCCGTAGCTCCCGTTTATGGATTGCCTACCCTGAAGGGCATGCAACATCTCCAATACGCGGCCGGTCTGCCTCCATTCCTGCGCGGTCCTTATAGCACCATGTATGTGATGAAGCCTTGGACCGTGCGCCAGTACGCCGGTTTCTCCACGGCTGCTGAATCCAATGCCTTCTACCGTCGCAACTTGGCTTCGGGCCAAATGGGACTTTCGGTGGCGTTTGACTTGGCCACGCACCGTGGCTACGATGCCGACCATGGTCGCGTTGTGGGCGATGTGGGCAAGGCAGGCGTGAGCATTTGCTCCGTAGAAGACATGAAAGTGCTCTTCGACCAAATCCCGCTCGACAAGATGTCCGTTTCCATGACCATGAATGGCGCAGTGCTTCCGATCCTCGCCTTCTACATCGTTGCGGCACAAGAGCAGGGCGTCACCCTGGACAAGCTTTCGGGCACCATCCAGAACGACATCCTCAAAGAATTCATGGTGCGCAACACCTACATCTACCCACCGCTTCCATCCATGCAGATCATTGCCGACATCTTCTCGTACACATCGAAGAACATGCCGAAGTACAATTCGATCTCCATCTCCGGCTACCACATGCAGGAAGCTGGCGCAACCGCTGATATCGAACTGGCCTACACCCTCGCGGACGGCTGGGAATACCTGCGCACCGGCGTGGCCACCGGCATGAGCATTGATGACTTTGCTCCTCGCCTTTCCTTCTTCTGGGCGATCGGCATGAATCACTTCATGGAAATCGCCAAGATGCGTGCCGGCCGTTTGCTGTGGGCCAAGATCGTGAAGACCTTTGGACCTAAGAATCCAAAGTCCCTCGCCTTGCGTACCCATTCCCAGACTTCGGGCTGGTCCCTCACCGAGCAGGATCCGTTCAACAATATCGTCCGCACCGCTGTCGAAGCCATGGCTGCCGGCCTGGGTCACACCCAGTCCTTGCACACAAACGCTCTCGATGAAGCCATCGCCTTGCCCACCGAATTTTCGGCGCGCATCGCCCGCAACACCCAGATCTACCTGCAAGAAGAGACCGGCATTTGCAAGGTCGTGGATCCATGGGCTGGTTCCTACTATGTGGAGCAACTCACGCAGGAGCTGGTCGAAAAGGCCTGGGCCCTGATCGAAGAAGTGGAATCCCTGGGTGGTATGGCCAAGGCCATCGAAACCGGCGTTCCCAAAATGCGCATCGAAGAAGCGGCTGCCCGCAAACAAGCCCGCATCGATTCGGGCAATGATGCCATCATCGGCGTCAATCAGTACCGTTTGGAAAAGGAAGACCCCATCGACATCCTCGAAGTCGACAATACGGCGGTCCGCATTTCCCAGATCGAACGCCTGAACCAGATGAAGGCCAGCCGCAACACCGCAGAAGCCAAGGCTGCCTGCGAAGCCATCACCGAATGCATGAAGACCGGCAAGGGCAATCTGCTCGAGCTGGCCGTGGACGCCGCCCGCAAGCGTGCGACCCTGGGCGAAATTTCAAGCGCGGTGGAAGCCGTAGCAGGGAGGTACAACGCCGTGATTCGTTCCATCTCCGGAATCTATTCCTCGGAAATCGGTGAGAATCCAGAATTTGCCGAAGCCCGCAAAATGGCCGATGAATTCACCAAGCTCGAAGGCCGTCGTCCTCGCATCATGATCGCCAAAATGGGTCAGGATGGACATGACCGTGGAGCGAAAGTGGTTGCGACCTCCTACGCCGACATGGGCTTCGATGTGGACATTGGACCTCTGTTCCAGACTCCGGAAGAGTCCGCCAAGCAAGCCGTCGAAAACGATGTGCATGTCGTGGGCGTGAGCTCCCTGGCTGCTGGCCATAAGACTCTGGTGCCCTCCGTGATTGCCGAGCTCAAGAAGCTCGGTCGCGAAGACATCATCGTGGTGGCGGGCGGAGTGATTCCTGCGCAAGACTATGATTACCTGTACAAGGCTGGCGTGGCGGCGGTTTTTGGCCCCGGCACTCCCATTGCACAATCGGCAAAAGCCACCCTTAAAGTGTTGCTCGACAACGCAAAGGCATAAAGGAAACAAAGAATGGAAAACTTTCATGTTCTCAGTCTGTTTGAAGGGGTAAGCGCCCTATTGCAGATGCCGATTTCGGTAGCAATCGGGCGCATCGTGCTGGTTCTACTTGGCTTCCTCATGATCTACCTGGGTCGCAAGGGAACTTTGGAACCCCTGCTCATGATTCCTATGGGTTTGGGCATGGCGACCATCAATGTCAGCACCATGTTCTTTGATCCACTCAATTTGCATCATGGCCTAGGCAATTTGTTTGTGGAGCCCCAGGCTGGTGCGACCACCGATGCGGTAAGGAATGCTGCGGATCTGATGACCATCATGCAAATTGATTGGCTTCAGCCCATCTATACCTTCACCTTCTCCAACGGCCTGATCGCCTGCTTTGTGTTCATGGGCATCGGCTCCCTTCTTGACATCGGTTATGTGATTGCCCGTCCTTTCTCCTCCATGCTGATCGCCCTGTTTGCGGAACTCGGAACAGTCTTTACACTCCCAATTGCTGAGTTCTTTGGCTTCTCCACCAAACAAGCGGCTGCAATTTCTTCGGTTGGTGGTGCCGATGGTCCCATGGTTCTCGTAACATCGCTAAAGCTTGCTCCTGAATTGTTTGTACCGATTGCGATTGTAGCTTACCTTTACCTGGGCTTGGCTTACGGTGCATTCCCCTACTTAGTTCGGGCCTTGATTCCCAAGCATATCCGTTCCATTAAAATGGATCCACCCAAGGGCATTGCGGACATTTCCAGTGGGAAAAAGATCGCGATTGCGGTTGTTGCTTGTGTTGTGCTTTGCTTCTTGTTGCCAGTGGCTGCACCCCTGATTTTCTGCTTATTCTTTGGGGTGGTGATCCGTGAATCCGGGATCCGGCAGTTTGTGGAGCTTTTGCAAGGTCCGGTCCTGTATTTGTCCACCATGTTCTTGGGCATGACCCTTGGCATTCTTTGCGATGCCGGAACCATCATGGATCCAAAGGTCCTCCCGCTTCTCTTGCTCGGCATGTTCTCCCTGACTCTTTCAGGTGTGGGTGGAATCATGGGTGGCTATGTGATGTACTTCATCACCAAGGGTAAGTACAATCCAGTGATTGGTATCGCAGGCGTCAGTTGTGTGCCAAGTACCGCCAAGGTTGCCCAGAAGATTGTCTCCAAGGATAATCCTTTCTCCATGATCATGCCATATGCATTGGGCGCCAATGTGACCGGTGTGATCACTACGGCCATCATTACCGGCCTTTTCATCAACCTGTTGAAGTAAGGAGTCAAGTATGCATGGAATCACAGTCTCACTCGTGACCTACGGAATTGCCATCGTAATCGGCTTTTTTATCGCGACGCTTATTTGGGCGTTGCCCAAGTTGATCAATCTTTTGCCCCATGGCGAAGACAAGAAAGACTAGCTCTAGGATAGTCCATATCAAAAGTCAAGAAGGCGCGCCCCAAGGTGCGCCTTCTTCTGTAACCAGAATGTAAAAGTCCGATTTGGCCGAAAGATGCCTCTACCGCTTTACCCTGCGGGGATATAGATTTATGCCAATCTTTCACATCTTCCCCAAGGGGCTCCATGGTTACCATTGCCATAATCTTTGTGCTCGCGTATCTGATGATCGCGCTCGAGCACCCCATCAAAATCAATAAGTCGGCCATTGCGCTGATTGCCGCAGGCCTCATGTGGACTGTTTGGTCCATGGTTTCCCCTGCTGGAACCGAGCATGTGGTGGAGCAGCTGACCGAAAAGCTCGCGGAAACCGCGGCAATTGTATTCTTTTTGATCGGTGCCATGACCATTGTGGAAGTAACCGATGCCCATGGTGGTTTCGAAGTCATTACCAGCCGTATCAAGGCTACCAAGCTCATTAGCCTGCTCTGGGTCATTGCCTTTATTGCCTTCTTTCTTTCTGCGATTTTGGACAACATGACCACCACCATTGTGATGGTGACCCTCATGAAGCGCTTGTTGAAAGAGCACAAGGAACGCCTATTTTTCGCTGGTGTCATCATTATTGCCGCCAACGCTGGTGGTGCCTGGACTCCGATCGGTGACGTGACCACAACCATGCTTTGGATTGGTGGACAGATCACCACTTTAGCCATCATGAAGGGCTTGCTCATTCCTTCGCTGGTGAATGTCTTGATTCCTTTGATCGTTACCAGCTTCTTCCTCAAGGGGAATGTGGTTCCTCCCGAAAAGGTGGAATCCAATGGCGTAGTCACCTCCCAGTTTGAAAAGAATCTGATGTTCTTTATGGGCATGGGTTCCCTGATATTTGTTCCGATTTTCAAGTCCATCACTCACTTGCCTCCCTACATTGGCATTTTGCTCGCTCTAGGTGTTCTTTGGTTTGTAGGTGAGCTTCTGCACCGTAACAAGTCCGAGGAAGACAAGGATCATTTGACCTTGGCCAAGGCACTCAAGCGTATTGATATGGCTTCGGTGGTATTCTTTATTGGTATTTTGCTTGCGGTGGCTACCATGTCCGCCAATGGCCAGCTTCCTGCTCTCGCCGAATGGCTTGCCGCGAAAATTGGCAACCAAGATATCATCGTGATCGTCATTGGTCTTGTGTCTGCCGTAGTGGACAATATTCCTTTGGTGGCTGCCTCCATGGGCATGTATCCTCTGGAGCAGTTCCCTGCCGATTCGAAAATCTGGGAATTCATGGCCTATTGTGCCGGTACCGGTGGCTCGATCCTGGTGATCGGTTCGGCTGCAGGTGTGGCTGCCATGGGACTCGAAAAGATCAACTTCCTCTGGTACGCCAAGAAGATCGCCCCAATCGCCCTGCTGGGCTACTTCGGTGGCATTGTGGCCTACCTGGTGCAGTATAGTCTGCTCCACTAATCGGTCTACGATTTAAAAAAGAAGCTCCTGGGATGACCGGGGGCTTTTTTTGTGGAAAGGGGAGGGTGGGATATCAGTGAAAAGTGAAAAGTTTAAAGTGGAAAGTCGGGGGGAATCGTTCTGGGTCATTCTCGCGACCCTAGGATTGTGATAGAATAGGTGCAAACTCTACACTTTTCACTTTACACTTTTCACTAAAAAAGGTGCCGAGCAAAGATTCAACTGATTTTCTAAATTCCCCTCGTGTCCATCTCTTACAATCTCTCCGACTATGACTTTGAATTTCCGCCTGCGTTGATTGCGCAGAGGACGGCGGGCAAGGGTCGTACCCGGATTTTGCATGTTCCGAAAGATGGGAGTGCTTCACGTTTAATGCCCGCTGTGCAGATCGTGGATTTGTTCCGCGCTGGGGATTGCCTGGTGGTCAACAACACCAAAGTAATTCCCGCCCGCCTGTTCGGATACAAGAAGTCCGGTGGCGCAGCAGAGGTTCTGCTGATTCAGGCGCTACCCGCCAGTGAGCTGAACGAAGCACGCTGGGAAGCCTTTGTGCGCCCAGGCCGCTCGTTTCGCATCGGTTCCGTTCTGGAGATTGCCGGAGTGGAGTGTGCGGTGGAATCCGTGAAAGAAGATGGTTCCCGGATTTTGCGCTTTGGGGTAAGCCCAGAAAAGTTTCAGGATGTACTGGAAACCAAGGGCCATGTTCCCTTGCCTCCCTACATTGAGCGGGAAGACGATGAGTCGGATCGGCTAGCCTACCAAACCGTCTTTGCTAAACACGCAGGCGCGGTCGCTGCGCCCACGGCAAGCCTTCATTTTTCGGAAGAAATGCTGGAAGCCCTGCGCGCCAAAGGCGTGCACATTGCCGAAGTGACTTTGCATGTGGGTCCGGGAACCTTTCAAAATATTCAGGTCCAGGATTTCCGGGAACATCGGATGCATGGGGAGCGTTTTGTCCTCGACGCAGAATCTGCAAATACGATCAACCAGTGCAAGGCTGCTGGTGGGCGAATCATCACCGTGGGAACCACCAGTACCCGGGTGCTGGAAACCGTGGCGACGGATTCCGGCGTGTTGTGTGCAAGTACGGGAGAGACGCGCGCTTTCATTTATCCAGGCGTGAAATTCAAAATAGTCGACGGCATGCTCACCAATTTTCACTGGCCTCGCTCGTCCCTGATCCTTCTGGTTTCGGCCATGCTGGGGCGGGAACGGACTCTTGAGGCCTACCGTTTTGCCGTGCAGGCGGAGCTACAGCTGTTTTCCTATGGCGATGGGATGCTGATTTTATAAAAACACCCCGTTTCCTGCGAAATTTTGAGGGGTAAAATAATCAAGCAGGGAAATTTGTGGCTCTGGTGCTTTTCCTTTGGCAGGAGTCTATATTAAAAGCATCCTTTTCTGTGGCTTGGGTTTTTAGTGCGTCTCTCCTTCGTTCGGTCTCTCCTTCTTCTTTCCATTTTTTGGATTGCTTCCGCCTCGGCTTCGGCTGGGTCGGAATGGCTTGCGCGTGGAGACCTCTACTACGCACAACGTGCAGTTGGGGCCCATGCAGACCGCGCGGACCGGGTCCGGACCCTCAATGCCGTGAATGCCTATCGGCTAGCCATGGCGGACCAGGCTGTTCAGAAGGTTGCCGCAGTGCGCCTTTTGCGGGCTCTCTATTTCCAGGGGTGCTTTGCCTATATAGATGGCAATGACCGTTTGCGTTCTTTTTCGGAGGCAAAATCCGTTGGCGAGCAAATGGTCTCTAAGTACCCCAATGACCCGGATTTAGCTTATTGGTACACGGTGAATTTGTCTTTGTGGGCTAAAGAAAGTGGCCCCATTGCGGCTGTGCGTTCAGGAGTGGCAGAAACCATCCGCAAAGTGACGGAATCTGCGGCAGTGTCCAATCGGAGCGCCCGTGCAAACCCGGCTTTGGCCGGGGTCTACCAGGTTCTGGGACGCATGCACCACCTTTTGCCACGCATTCCCTTTCTTTTGCCTTGGCCAGACAAAACCCTGGCAGAAAAATACCTGGCCCTCGCGACTCGTCTCGATCCGGCCAACTTGTCGAATCCATTGTTCCTAGCGGAATTTTACCGCGACCAGGGACGCTTCGAAGATGCCCGCCGAGTCATTGTTCCTTTCAAGAATAGTTTGCCCCGGCAGGGCCAGGAGATGGAAGACCGTCGCAACATCTGGAAGCTTCGGGATCTGGAAGCCAGCCTCCGCTTGACGGGTGATCCGGAGCGCGTCGCCATGGCGGATGTGAAGTAGGGAAGAGAGTTGAAAGTGGAAAGTTGAAAGTGAACAGCCTGCATCTCTGCACGACACCCTAGTGGAAAACGGAAAGTTGCGGGCGAATTTCCCTGAAAGAGAATACATTTCGCAACTTTCCACTTTCCACTAACCAAGCTCTCCTGCGACCCGTGCTGTTAACTTTCCACTTGTATTCCAGTTCCACAACTTTCCACTTGTATCTCCCCTTCCGCACCCATCCTAAATAAACAGCACGGTGTTGAGTTTGGAGCGGTATTCCCAAGTGAGTTCATGTTTGGGTCCTAGGACTCCAAATAGCGTGAGCATGGCTTTGCGGGCTGCGCCATCTCTCCAGTTCTTGTTGGCCTGGGTGATTTGCAGAAAATCTTCCAGGGCTTCGCGGTATTGGCCTTGCAATGCAAATCCGCAAGCATTTTGATATTGAAGGTCGATAGGGTCTGTGATGTCCTTTTTTGCACATTCCTGGTGGAAGTCCATGAGCTCACCGAGTGCCTTTGCTTCGCGGAAAAAATCATCACCTTCGGAAAATTGGCGAAGAATTGCCTTGGCATCTTCCGTGGAGCCAGAGTCCACCAAGGCCTTCGCTTTGCAATAGAGGACCTTTTTGTCCGTGGGTTTTTGCGAAAGCAATTGATCGAGGATTGGCATGGCAAGGTCTGTGTTTCCTTGTTGCAGAAGGCTTTCGGCTTCAAGCAAGGCCAGATCAAATTCGGAAAGGAAAAATTTGGAAAGCCGCTTGCGCAAGGCCACTTCGGTCACGCTTCCGGTGACCATGTCCACCATTTTCCCTTTGGAAAAAACCCGTAGGTCCGGGAGGGCGGTCAAGCGGAAATGGGCGGCTAGTTGCTGATTTTTTTCGACATCGATCCGCGCCAGCACAAAATCCATTTCGCGGGAAAGGAGTTCAAGATTGGGGCCCTGCGGGCTGCCGGGTCTGCCCCCCACCAAAAAGAATTCCACCACAACAGGGCGCTCCATGGATCCATGGATAACCGTATCTTCAAAGTTTTCAAGGGTGACTTCAATGGTCGCGCTCATTTTTTTGTACCTCGGCTAATATGTTAGGAAAATGTAGTTTTACATGGATGACAGAGATTTACTTGACACTGGATGAAGCAAAGCGGCAAAAAGTCGATGCAATGCTTGCCGTGGTTTTTCAACACCACCGCAAGCTTGGGCACCCCTTAATCATGAAGCTGTATTTGCTAAAACGTGAGGAATTGTCGAAGCAGGTGATGGAGGGAGCCCTATGACCACTCTGAACTATTTGCTCGACCACCCCAAACTGAACGAGCGCATCAATAGCCTAGGGCGTCCGCTTGAGGTCCCGGTTCTGCCGGACCTGTATGTTAAATTGCGTGATTTGATCAACAGTCCCACGGGGAACTCCCAGAAGGCCTCTGAGCTGATCTCCAAGGATCCCTCGCTGGTCATGAAGGTCATCAAGACAGTGAATTCTCCGGCCTATGGTCTACGCCAGAATGTGAATAAGCTGGATCAGGCCGTAACTCTGCTTGGGTTTAACGAGATTTCCAATCTGGTTCTTGCCGCGACGGTCCTCAAACAGTTTCCTGTGCGCCCTGGGGATCGTCTTTTGAACCTGAAAAAATTCTGGGAACATTCCATTGGCGTAGCGGTCATGACGCGCGTCCTGATGAAGCATAGCCGGAAAATAATTGGCACAACCGCTGAGGAGGCCTTTATTTCGGGGTTGATTCACGATGTGGGCAAGCTGATTCTGTATCAATCCTTTCCGACGGAGTTTACCCAGGCCATGGGTTTTTGTCGGAGTGAGCAGATGTCTCTGGTGGACGCCGAGGAGCGGGTTTTCGGGTTTACCCATCAAGATATCGGTGCCTACGTAGCTGATTCCTGGGGCTTCTCCCGCAATATGGTCAAAGCCATCGAGCTACACAACACCCCCTATATGCTGGACTCCAGTGACGACAGTTTCGTCTTTGTGTCCTTAATTCATATTGCCAATATTTTGGCGCATTTTCAGGGGTTCGGAAATTCCGGGGATCCATTCCTGCCAGCGTTCCATTTTAACTGCTGCGATGCTTTGGACCTCAACGTCGCTGAACTAGAGTCCATTTTGGAACGGGGAAAAGATTCCTTCGACCAGATCAACGGCGTGATGAATGTAGGCTAATTATTTGCGGATTTCAAAGCCTGCAGCACGGACGTTGCGCCCATGTTGTTTACGGGGAAAAACTTGGCGGACAGTCGGTAAAACGGGGCGACTAAAATCGTAGTGGACGCAATGGTGATCCGGGTGCTATCAGGGGGCACCGGTTCTAGGCGGATGACCCACTTGGACTGGAAGGTTTTCCGTTCGGAAACAACTTCCAGCTGAATGGAATCCGGAATCACCAAAGACAGGATTCTGAATTTGTCGACACCTCGAGTCCTAATTTCGTTCCAGGCCATTACTCCGTCAGAGTCCGAGGCTTGAACCATCACGGCCCGCAGGCTGGGACGCCACTCGGGGTATTTTTGTACATCGCGTAGTTTATTCCACAACTCGGGCTGGGGCATGGCGACTGTGACGCTTGATTCGCTACGTTGCTCGGCCGGGAGTTTAGATGCATAAAACCACCCGAAAGCCAGCAAGATCAGTAACGCAATCACTATGCCGGCAAACACCTGCATGCCCCGTGCGGGACGGGGTTTGGGGGGGGTATAGTCAAATTCAGACATGAAAAGACTTAATTGAATTTGACTTGGGGTGCGTCTTGGGCGGTGGCTTTGGCTTCAAAAGGAACATAGGGAGTGACCCCCATGAAGCCAGCCACAATGCGCATGGGGAACTGGCGAATCAGGGTGTTGAATGCCTGGATGGCTTCGTTGTAGCGCATGCGCTCCACAGAAATGCGGTTTTCGGTACCTTCGAGCTGAACCATCATATTGTTGAATTGTTCGTTGGCTTTCAGGTCGGGGTATTTTTCGGCAACCATCATGAGTCGTTGCAGGCCACCCGCAAAAGTGGTTTGAGCGGCTTGGAACCGTTGCATGGCTGCGGGGTCGCGCAACATATTTTCGTCGAGCTTCACGACGCCGCCCATTTGGGAGCGGGCCTCGGCGACCATGGCCAGAGTGCTGGACTCGTGTTTGGCGTACCCTTCCACCGTGGCGGCGAGGTTGGGGATGAGGTCCGAACGACGCTGGTACTGGTTTTGCACTTGGGCCCATTTGGCCTTGACGCCTTCTTCGGCGGCGATGACGGAGTTGTACATGCCCATGGTTTTGAGTGCGCCGATTCCAAGAATCAGAATACCCAAGCCAAATAGAATGGCCATGATGATTAGGGCTTTTTTCATGAGGGAACCTCCATGCGGTCGATTGATTTTAAAATGGTTTCTATGCCTAAAATGTAGTCACCTACGAGCCAGCGTAGTTCCTTGACATCCTTAGGTGGATTGACGAGGCGCGAAAAAAGGTTGCCCAGTTGCCAGGTTTGGTCGATGGTCTCAAGGCACTGGGAACGGCCTTGCGGGAAACGGCCGGCCTGAGTGAGCCAAAAGATCCCCAGGAACACAGTGTCAAACTGGGGAAGCGTGGCGGCGATCATGGATTGCATGTCCTTGCTGGACTGGCTATGAATGGCCGCTTCGCGCCGCAGGTGGATCAGGTAGCCACGGAGTTCCCGTTCACACTGGTGCCGTAGGGAGGCGAGGTCCGGAGTGAATCCGGTGAGGGGGAATTCCCCTGCAAGCACGGTGTGGCGATGGGACAATTCCAAGAATTCTAGGGGAAAAGTATCGGCTGCGGAAAAAACCATTTCGGGGCTAAAAATATAGGCCAAGGAGGCTTTGGCTTTACTCAGAATTTTGAGGAAGGGTGCAAAGTCGGGAAGGTCCTTGGGATTGTTGGAATGCAAGAATACGGATACGCGCCAATTCTGATGGAATAGGCAAATCAGATTGTCGCCAAAGAGAGTTTGTGCGCAAGGGGCGATTTCCTGCTGCCAATGTGCTTGAGATTTGAAAAACATCATAATACCTGTGAGTCCAATTTACGAAAATCAGCTACCAGCTTCCACCGGATCCGCCACCACCAAAGCTTCCGCCACCAAACCCGCCTCCGAAGCTGCCTCCACCGGAGCCACCTCCGCCGGATCTCGAATGCCCGCTGGAAATGCCACCGAATCCACCCCCGAAGCCTGCCATCCCCGTTCCCACATGGGCGCCACGTCGTCCCCGGCCCAAAAGGAGGAAGATCAAAATCAAGAAAATGAAGGGGTGCTTCATGAGGAAGCTGACTATGGAACGGGAAGATTCATTTTGTGGAGCGGTCCCCATTTGTTGCAGGAGCGACGCCGAAGTCAAGATTGAATCGAGGGGAATGTTCTTGCCGATAGCCACTTTCTGCGCAATGGCCTGGGCCGCTCCCAGAAGACCCAAGTCGAAGCGTCCTTTGCGGAATGCGGGCACCATGATCTGTTGTTGGATTTGATTCGTTTCCAAATCGGTGAGGTAGTCTTCGGAGCCATAGCCGACCTCAATGCTGCGCTTCTTCTGGGTCACGGCGACAAAAATCAATGCCGCCTCCGAGCTCTCCTTGGAGCCCAAGCCCCAGGCGGTTCCGAGATTCACGGCCACATCGCGATAATCCTCCGGGCCGATATCCTGGATTACTGCAATGGCCAAAGAAAAATTGGCCTTGCGATAGAGGGCTTCCGCCAGCTGGTTGAAGCCTTGCTCCTGTTGCGCGCTCAAAAGGTCAGGCTCGTCCAGAACATAGGAATTCACGGGCCGGGGCGGGATAGTGTACGCATACGCCATGCCGACCAGAAGGGAGAGTGTAAGGAGGAATCGAATCACAAAGCAAAGGTAGGAAAACAAGGGGAGGAAAACTACTGCGTGAGCATTTCCTGCAGGGCAAACGCATTAAAAATCACCCTGCAGGCTCAACCATGGTCATGATGGATTGATGCCAAAATTGCTGGTTGTGGGTACATGCAAGGCGCTTCCTTCTCATGCTCATGTTCTTTTTTCGGGGATTGGGATGCTCGCTGTGTTTCAGCTGGTTCAGTGCGATCCTGTTCAGCAACGAGAAGTTTTGGGCTGCGTTTTTTACGCTTTTCAAGCTTGCATCCTCCCCGAACGTGACGTCCAGTTGCCAATGAAGCTTGTTCTCTACACCCCAATGCTCCCGTACCGCGTCATTGATTTTTGCTGCATCAGGCGGCAATGATGATATGTAGTACCTCGTGTCCTGAGTCTTCTGGCCGGTTTTCTTCATGAAACGCGTCGACTCGATCCTGACGAGCGTCCTGAGTCCCGGCCATTGCTTGGCATCTTCGATGCATCTCAAGTCCGACTGCACGAAGCAGACGCGCGTTTCCACCCGTCCGTGCCCCGAATCGATTTTGGTATCGGTCGCCTCAGATCCCAGATGGCCAAAGGATTCTTCTATTTGCTCAAGCAGACGCCCCTGGTTGCCTTTGGTGGAAAGCAGGTAGTCTGCCCCCCGCTCCCGGATTTTCTCCGCGATTCCTTTCTGACATCCCATGGCATCGATCGTCACAATGCAGCCTTTCAGAATGAGCATGGAAAGGAGCTCCGGAATCGCCTTGATTTCGTTGGTCTTTTCGTTCACCTTGACCTGGCCAAGCACCATCCCGTTTTTGCTGGCCCACGCACTCACCATATGGACCAGTGGCTTGGCGCCACCTTCTCCGGAACCCCGCAGGCTCTTGCCGTCGATGGCGACCACCTCGCCTTCGGTGAGTTTGACAACCTCCTGCGTCCAGCGCAAGAAGCGTTCCTCCATCTGCTTGGGGTCGAGAAGGGAAAATACCCTGTTGAACGTGTCGTGCGACGGGATCCCGTTCTTCAGGCCAAGCAACCCGGTGAGCCAGTCCTCGAAGACCTCGCAGGTATCCTCAACGTCATCCCAGCTTGTGGCCCCTCCCATGACCGCGATCAGCGCAAGGGAGATCACGTGGCTCAGCTCATGCAGGCGCTTCCTTTTCATCCGCGGGTCGGGCATGTCGGAAAAATGTCTGATGGGGCCGATCATGGCTTCCTTCTTTGCTTCTTAAGCTTTGCCTTCGGATCCGCATCGGTGCGCGTGCGCTCTTCAAGCTTGTTCGTACTGCCCGTGCGCCGCAATACCAGGGTCTTTTTGTCCTCGATGGTCCATTCGACCACCTCGCCTTTCTCGAAGTCGAGCGCCTTGGCCAAGGCTCCAGGAAAGTTCACATACCACTGGTTGCCCTTGTCGCGGGCGATGAGCTGGATCGTCGTCGGGTATCCCATTTTTAACTCCTATAATCTATGGATATCCATAGATTATAGAAAAATTCAACACAAAAAAGAAGGCTCCGCGTTCGCGGAGCCCATAAATAGCGTCTGCTGGCTATTAAGATTTTAATGCGTTTGCCCTAGCATTTCCTGGTAGTTCTCCACTTCGCTCTTCAGAGAATAATCGTTGGGAGCAAAACGCTGGGCGGTTTTTAGATAGGCGATGCTTTGGTTTAACAATTTACGTTGTTCAAATTCATAGGCCAAGTTGCGCAGGCCTTGAATGGCTTCGGCGTTACCATTCTCGCCCGCCTTGACATAAGCCTGTTCTGCCCGATCCCACCATTTCGATTCGAAGGCCAGGTTGCCCAGGAAGATGGCTGCGTCAGAAAACTTGGGATTGATCAAAAGAGCTTTCTCCAGATAGTCCATGGCGAGGAAGGGGTTACCGTCTTCAGATGTGATATCGGCCATTTTATAGAGGAGTTCGGTGTTTTCAGGTTGGAGTGCCAAGGCTTCGCGCCAGGCGTTGCTTGCGTCCTGAAGGCGGTTGGAAGTGCGAAAAATATCTCCAAGATAAACAAGGAAATCTATTTCCTGAGGATTGCGGGAGTAGCCCTCGCGAATGAGGTTGGCCGCCCGGTCCACTTCATCCATGCCCAGAAGGACTTCAGAAAGCTGGTAGATGAGACTTGGATCGTCGGGATCGAGTCTACGGGCATTCTCTAGGGCGCGTTGAGTTCCCACTTGGTCGCCGGTTCGTATATAGGCTTCAGCCAGGTATAGCCAGGCAGAGGTATTGTCAGGATCGAGACGCAGCGCACGGTGGTAGGCCGCGATGCTTTCCGGGAAAGCGCCTAGTCGGTAAAGGACGGCGGCCAGGTTGAAAAGCGCGGGAGAAAATTCTCCCTTGGACCAATTTACTGCCTTGCGGTAGGCTCCCGCAGCCTCGGAAAACTGATCCAATTGGTAGAGGCAGTTGGCGGTGTTGAAGGCGCTGGCGACAGGGTCTGCGCCCCGGTCCTCGGCTTTGCGGTACAGGAGCACCGCTTGGGCAAATTTACCCGAAGCGTAGAGGGCATTGGCGCGGTCCATGAGGGCAAGGCCGGCTTGGGTTGAGCGGTTCTGCGGAGTACCTGCCGGGGCTGCAAAAAGCAAGGCCGGAAGGAATGCAAAAATGAGGAGAAATTTGCTCATGGATTCATTCCTGATGAGATGGGTCGAATCATTGGGCTTAGTCCCTGAATTTGACTTCAAAAGGTTGCTCAAGTCCGCAGAAGGGAACTGGGTTTCCATCCTTGCGTGCGGGTTCGAATTTCGCTCGAATCAAGGCTTGGCGGCCTGCCTCGCCTAGGCCCATGCCTGCCGGAGATTCTTGCACAATGCGAACATCGTAGACCTTCCCATTGGCATCGACACAAAAAGATAATCGACAATTGGCATCTATTTCAGATTCCCGAATTGCCTGAGGTGCTTGGAATGAGGGCGAACCTCGCATGGCGGGTTTCTCATCCACATCGCCATTCAGCGCTCCATCGGCGCCACCCCCAGGTGAACGGAGGAGTTCGGATGAAATATTTGCGCCTCCGGTACTGCCCCCAACGGCTCCCAGATCCATAGCAAAGCGTGGACCTGCCTTGACCGTGCGCTGATTGCTGGTAGAGCGCCGGGGTTGAGTTTTTGCTCTCTGCTCGGGTGGCTTCTGTTCGGGCTGCAGTTGTTTGGTCAAGGCAACTTCCGTCTTGACATATTTACGGGTCAATCCCTCACCCTTGATCCACACATTCAAAAGCGGAATGGAAACCAGTAGCGTGAAGCTTGCAATAACCGCAAGGATCGCTACAATAATTGTTCGGAGGGTGCGTAGCATGGATTACTGGGCCAAGGCGGCGATGGAGACTTTTTTGACCCCGGATACATTGCAGGCATCCATGACCTGGACCAGCATTCCGGTCTGGGATGCTTTGTCTGCAATCAGTACGGCTTCCCGATCCGGATTACGCTGAATGATCTGACTCAGGATATCCTTCATGGCTGCCATGTCCACCTGGCGCTCATTGATATGGATAGTCCCCTCGCGGGTGATGGCGATCAGAATGTTCTCCTTCTCCAGCATGGCCGCGCTCTGGGCCTGGGGCTTGGTGATTTCTACGCCCGTTTCGCGGGTAAAGGTCGATGTGACCACAAAGAAGATCAGCAGGATGAACACCATGTCGATCAACGGAGACATATCCAGGTCGACTTTGCGGCGCTTGAGCGGGGGAAGGCCAAAATCATCCATGAGAAACCTCCGTACGGGTACTGGACCAATGCTTGATCAGTGTCATTCCCAGTTCCATCTGTTGTTTTACCCAGGAGCTCCGCTCTTCGGCACGGCGCAGGAGTAGTAGCATGGGAAAGGCAATGAGAAGGCCTGACTGGGTGGTAATGAGGGCCTCGGAAATTCCATCGGCAAGTAGTACGGGATTCGAATTCCCGTACAGGGTAATCACGTCGAATGTGGCCACCATTCCCGTGACGGTTCCGAGCAGCCCGAGCAGGGGCGCCGTAGCTGCTAGCACCGAGGCTAGATGCACCCCTTGGTCCAGTTCCAATAATTTGGCGCGAACTTGCACCGCCATGGTGACCCGCAAATGGTGATCGGACCATTCAGGATGTTCCAAAGCCAAATACAGCTGATGCGAGACCATTCCTCGATTTGCCTTCAAATATTTACGGACCGCATCGATGTCTCCTGCATTGAGAAGCTCACTGAAGCGATGAATGAAGAGACTGAAATCCCTGCGGTAGAAGTCCCGTCCCAGACGGTCGACCAACTTGAAGACAAAAAAGAAACCCAATGCTCCCACCAGAAAGATGGGAAACATGACCGGACCACCGGATTTGATCAGGTAGTAAATGGTATCAATAATCATGGCGCCTTCTCGTCGGCCTCAGGCCAAAGGCGGTTTGCCAGGGTGATGCTTTGGATGCCAAGCTGGCTGGTGATGATGTCCAGGCGCTCGGTGAGCCAGCCATGCAGGAGCAATACGGGAATGGCGATCACCAGTCCCGTTTCGGTGGTGATTAGGGCTTCGGATATACCACCAGCGAGGACTTTGGCATCATTGGTGCCCACTTCGGTGATGACTTTGAAAAGGGAAATCATACCGGTCACGGTACCCAGAAGGCCAAGTAAGGGGGCCGAAGATCCAAGTGCTCCGAGGAGTCCCATGCGCTGTTCCAGGCGAGGTTGTTCCCGTAAGAGACATTCCCGCAAAGCCTTTTCTGCGCCACTACGACTGCAGTTTTTCACATTGCCTAGAATGGCGGCCAATGCGTTGCCCAGGCTTGTCTTTTGGGCCAGGGCCAGGGCGTGGGCTTCTTGCCATTTTTTCTGCTCCACCAGTCCGTCCAGGGCTTTCAGGAACTTTTTGGAAATGCCACCACGCCGGGTGAAGGTTATCCAGCGCTCGAGGGAAAGCAAAAGGGCCAGGATGGCCACCAGGGCCAAGGGGTACATGACAGGTCCACCGGCGCGGAAAAACTCCTTGGCCTTCTGTTTGGTCGTGAGTTCCTGGTTCTTGCGAGTGGTGGATTGGGCGCTCTTGTTTTGCAAAACATCGATGGAAATCCAGGCCTGTGGGTTTCCTTGTTGGACCTGCATTAAGCCTTCGCGCAAATCTTTTGCAAAAGATTCACTCAGGTCGGAGCGCCATTCAAAGACCTTACCCTGCAAGGTTCCTGTACGCTGCAGATTCTGCACGGCAGATCCACTGCGGGCGGCTTCGGCAAGGAAGATGGTTCCCAGTTTCAGGCGATAGACCGGGACTTCGGCTTGCATGCCTATTTGGCTATTTCGGTTGGTGAATTCCTGATCCAAAGTCAAAGCATAGCGTGAGGCCATGGTTTCAAAAAGGAGATCGACGGCTTTTCCGCTTTGGGTGGAGCCCGCGTCTAGGGCTTGGCGCGCCCTGGACAAGTTTAAATTACGCTGCTCCAGCTCAATTGGAAAATCGGCGGAGAGCTCGGTTGCGGCCTTGTCCACGGCCTGTTGCACCTGAACAGCCAGGTCATCGACGGATTTTCCTGCCAGTTCCGCCTTGTCCTTCATGTCCGCGGTGACGCTGCGTAATTGCACGAGCTCGTCATTGAGCCGGCTCAGGTCGGTGGCGGACCGGGAATAGCGCCCTTCAATACCGCGCACCTGCTCCTGATGATCCTGTACCAGGCGATTTTGGCGGTATCGTTCTTCCCAGCGCTTGGACTCCAGGGCTTCGATCCCGTCCAATTTTTCGGCCTTGATTTTTTTTAACGCTTCGACTTCCCGACGCAAGTTGTCGAGGATCATTTGTTGCCCGGCGAGCAACTCCTGTTCCTTTTCCTTTTTCGTTGCGGCGAAGAGGGGCTGGCCAAGCAAAAGGGCCAGGGAAATGGCAATCCAAAGATTCCTGTTCATTATTTGGACTCCTTGATATCAGACAGGGAAACGGGCAGGCGAACCATTTGTGGGGGCTTGCGGGCAAGCTTGACATCGAGAGCGAGCTTGACAGCCGCGCGTTCATTGAAGGTCAGGTTTTCTTTCCAGGTGTACTCCACAATTCCCTTGGTGTTTTTGCTGGGAACCAGGATCCCATATTTGGATTCCTCCTCATCGGAATAAACGATCCACATATTGCCGATGCGGAGAATGCGGGCATTGACGGTTTCGCCATCGCTACGGATCATGGGGCGGTTCTGTACCACCACCTCGTCGCCAAAGCGGATTTCCTCCGCGTAGATTGCGCGCAATCGGGTGAGACCTTCTTCCGGTGATGCGTTTGCGTTTTCCAGGTCACGCCGCAGGGCCCGCACGCGGTCAAGCCGTATGTCCCGATCCCAGGGCAAGCTGTGGCTGATCAAGCCTTCGAGGTCGGCGCAATGCTCCGCAAGTTTTTGACCTACGGAGGAGCGGAAAGATTTGGCGATTTCTACGCGGGAGGAGTAGTTTCCTTGACTGCTTTTTTCAGATTGTAATTCCTTGGCCAAGGATGCAATGCGTGTGTTGAGCGCATCCAGTTCCCCTTTGCGCCGTTCCAGATCCTGCTGTTGCCGGGATTCGGTGATTCCAAAGCGTTTGGCTTCATCTTTGGCGATGGAGTCGGTCTGAGTGGCGCGAAAGTCCAACTTCTTGATTTCAGCTTGCAGTGCCGTTTTCTGGTTGCGGAAATCCTCGATGTCGGCTTGCAGATCTGACCAAGCCAGACTTGCACACAACACAAGGAAAAGGGGAATGCGGATGTGGAGTGAATTCATTATGGATTCTCCGAGTGGTTAAATCTTGCATTGGGAATCAGATTTGTGCGTAGCGCACCACTGGTCCCGGGCGTGGATAAGGGCGGGTGAAGTTTTATTTTGCAGGCGCATCCAGCTGACTAGTCCTGAGCCACAAGCGTAGGATGTCTCGATGGGCCAACCCCCGTTGATGCACCAGTCCCATAATTCCTGCTTGCAGGCGGTTTCTTGGGTGCTCACCAGGCAATCGTTGCGGGGGATTTCGCACCAGGATTCACTAGGGAAGTCGCTGGCCATGCATTGGCGACGTTCTCCCATGGCTTGGGCGGAATCCAGAACGGACTGGTCGGTGTCGGGGAGCATCAGGGCATTCCAGGCGAGGCCCGAATCCAGGGCCGTTGCAATGGCCGTGGTGCGACAATCTGCGGCCGTAGAAAGGGAGTCCACGCAGAAGTCCCGCAGACGCTCTTGGCAAGCGCCTTTGGAATCTTCCCAGTTGTTGGACCTGCAGGCCAGAATGGAGGTGCGGGAATAGGGCCAAACCACCGAACCAGGAAGCGCCCGGGTATGTAGGGTCAGGGAATCTACCACCATACCCACAAACACGCCTTGGCCATGGGTAATGTTGGATGTAGGGCGGATGCGACTGTCGTCTGCACCGCGGATGCTATTGCTGACATAGGGCCAGTAATTGGAGTCCGTGGCAAAAAAGAAGAACTTGGTGTCGCCCACATAGAGATAAGCATTGCTGATAAATAATGTATCCATCATGTTTGCCTCCCCAAAAACTTCGAGGCTTGGGGTGTAGTCCAGGCGATGGGTGTGGCCAAATTCCCACTTTTGTGTGGAGTCGGGGGGGCCTCCAAAAAAACCGTGGAAGGAGCTTGCCCCCTTGCCCGCATCATCCCCAAAAAACTGCGTGGTCAAAATGCCCCCGACATCTTCGGAGTAGTCGGTCACCACGGCATGGGCGTTTAAATCGAGGGGTGGGTTGAGAAGTATCAGCGTATCCTCTTCAGAGAATGGGGCGCGGGTCCTCCCGAGAATGGCGAACATAGTCAACTGATTTTTGAACAGGAACGCATCCCAGGCTGGGCGGTTCGTTTTGAATATTTCCAGACTGTCATTAAACAGGGCGTTGTATTCTGTGGGCAAATCAGGTGTGTTGAGGAAGGTGTCGGGCTGAGCAACTACCAAGGCCTGGACCTCTGCAATGTGAAAATGCGATGGCGTTTTGGTGGAGGCCGTATAGTGGGATGTCCTGGAGCTTCCCGAGCTGTCCCAAGAAACCACGATGTCAAGGCTGTAGGGTTTCCCGGGAGCGGGAAGCAAATTGGCTGGGCCCTCAAAGCAGTTGGGATTGGCGGTGCTTGGAATCAGGGAGACGGCAGAGTCATGGCCACTGAATTGTCCGGAAATTTGCACATGCGCACTGTCGTAAAATGCAAAGTCGTTGGACACGGTTTGGGTGATAGCCAATTGAGGCTGCAGGCAAACATTCTGCAGTGGCCAACCCGCCACTACATGGGCGTAGATCCATACTCCACGGTACACGGGGGGATCCTTGGGCCAAAAGTCCCATGGCCCTTGCACACAACCTGCCAGAAGCAGGACTGCGAACCAAAGCATAGAGCTGTACTTAGAAATAGTATTCATAGTTCAGCAGCACGGGGAAGAAGGGGAATTGGTAAATGGTGTTTTCCTGGGGAGGATTCTTGGAGGTGTCGTAGTTGTAGAGGAATACATTATCGTGATCCAATAAATTCAGAATGGTCCAGGAGAAATTCCAGGTGCCTTCCCGGCCCACATCAATCACTTTGGCATCAATGCGGAAGTAGGGGGATTGCAACGACGTGTTCCGGTTTCCAAGGCGCACTGCGATGCCATCTTGGAATTCCGGACCGGGTCCACCGGCACCACCGTTGAGGCTCTGGTTGATGTCGGAAGTGTATTGGTAGCCCGCATATTCCGTGTAGGGAAGGCCCGAGGCGTACTTGAGGGAGATGGAGCTGCGCCAGTATTTTGGATTGTTCTTAGCAAAAATGCCGTCGTTTCCGCTCCAGTTGATGGCGATGTCACCCTTGAACGCGTAGGGCTGGTGCCAATCCGGGTAATAGGGAACCGTGTCCCATTGTTCTTTCAGCACCGACCAGCCCTGGCTCCAGCTGAGGCCTCCCGAAACGATGCCTTCGTTTTTGCGCAGGGACGCTTCGTAGCCAAAGGAATAGCCCGAACCCTCCTTGAAGAGATCGGCAATGCTGTTCATGGGGCGGCTCGCGTCGGTCTGGGCATTCACATCATAGACCACGAGGTGATTTTGGGTTTTGTAATAGCACTCGGTATTGAAGTTCCACACATCGAAAAGTCGTTCGCGCGTGTAGCCAAAGGTAGTGAGCAGGGAGCCCGTGGGCATTATGGTACGGCTGGTTGCCTTGCGCGAGGGGTAATAAAATTCGTTGAGGGTTTCTTGGTCCGAGAACATGATGGAATTCAGGTATTGCAAATAGTAACCAAGATGGGCATTGAACACATTGTAGTCCCCAAAACGGTACTGGCCGGAGAGGCGGGGTTCGATTCCAAAGTGCTGGGCCAAGTCCTGATAGTTGGCGCGGGCACCAAAGAGGATTTCCCAGGGGCCTGTCCGCCAGGTGTCTTGCAGGTAGAGGCTGTGCATCAATACCTTTGTGGTGTCCACATATTTGGAATCGGCAATTTCGACATTCTGGGTAAAGTTTACTTTGTCGTATTCCACGTCGTAGCCTGCGGTCACTTCGTGGTCCTCGGCAATGCCGTCCCGGTTGGTGATGGACTGCTTGAGTGCCACGGTAGAAATGGCGTTATAGATTCCAAAGATATCCCGCAGGCCAAAGGACTGGGAGAATTTGGAATAGGAGGCCGTGGCGGAATAATTCCACGTGTCGTCAAGTTTCCAGCGAAAATTGAGGGGAATAACGGTATTGCCCCAATCCAGCGCAATGGGGTCGAAATCGAGGATGTCGCTGCCCGAATAGAAGGAAAGCCCCAAGGAGCGCCCCTCGTCAAAGTCGTGCACAACGGAGCCCTGCAAGTCGGTGAAACGGTAATTCAGCTTAAAATCGATCACTTTGGTCGCGTTCAAAAGATCGAGGATTTGTTTGATGTAGGTGGCTCGACCGGCAAAAAGCCAGCGGGTGTCGTATTGTTTGCCTTCGGTGTGGATTTGAGTGGCAAAGGTGGAAATTTTAACGGAGGATTTGTCGAACCAAGCCTCTGTGCTGTCTGTGCCACCGGCCCTAGAGCGAATATCGACCACGGAGCTTAAGCGGTTGCCATACAAGGGCGCGAAGCCCGATTTGTAGAACTTGACTTCGTCCACGGCCTCGACCAAAAAGGTCGAAAATAGACCGAAGAAGTGGACGGGAGAATAGACCACGGCGTTGTCGAGCAGAAATAAGTTTTGATCCGCGCCGCCACCGCGCACATAGATTTTGGTGCTGAAGTCGGAACTGGCCACCACGCCCGGCAAAGCCTGGATGGAGCGAATCACGTCAGCTTCGGCAAGACCCGGCATGCGCTTGATGCGCTTGGCGGAAACCACGGATTCGCCCATGCGGCGCTTGGGTTTGCGGCGAAGTTGCACTACGACTTTTTTGAGCTGGGTTTTTTCGGTCCCGGAAGCCAGAAGGCTTGCTAGATCCACTGTATCCATAATGGACGCTGAGTCTGCGGAGGAATCCGGCAAAGATGCCGTTGTTTCCATAGTGGAGTCCGAAAACCAGGTGACCAGGTCATCCCCGGACACGACCAGGGAGAAGGTGGAGTCTTTGCCCAGGTATTTGATGGCGTAGCATTTTTCCAGGGCGGGGGCGTTGAAGCAAAGGTTCCAGAGGGTGTCCTGCGGGAGTTTTGCAGAAAAAGGCTTGCCATAGGTGACGGAGACGGTTTCTCCGGTTTCTAGGATGGATGCCTGCAGGGAATCCTTGCTCTGAAAAACGGGATCGGAAAGGGTGCATTTAAGGTGCAAGGGTCCTTGCGCCCACGTTGCGATTGCCAGTCCAAGGACGGACAGAGCGATGCGGGGTATTTTCCTTGCAAAATTCATTGAACAGAAGGTAGGAAATATCCCGATAGATGAGGCATCAACTATCGACAATTAGTCGGTAAAAAGCGACTGTTGACCGGAGAAGGTGCTTGAAATCACAAGGGTTTTAGGGCAGGTGACACTTTGGGGGCATTGGGGTGTTGTACTGGGTTGATATGGAGAATCGGGCCTGGGGGCTTCGCATGGTTTTGGGCTTTTCTATCTTTCGCCCATCAACCCCAACCTGAATCCTGAAGGTTATCCATGTCGAATAAGGTTCTCATCATCGGCGCCGGTGGCGTCAGCAATGTAGTGGTCAAAAAATGCGCACAGAATAGTGCCGTTTTTGGTGAAATCCTGCTTGCCAGCCGTACCCTGGCCAAGTGTGATGCCATTGCCAAGGACATCAAGAATATCCCCGTGCATACAGCCAAAGTCGATGCGGACAACTCGGAAGAGGTGGTGGCTCTAATTAAAGATTTCAAGCCCAAGCTGGTCATGAATATTGCGCTTCCTTATCAGGATTTGGCCATTATGGATGCCTGCCTCAAAACCGGCGTGGATTACCTGGATACGGCAAACTATGAGCCCAAGGATGTGGCCAAGTTCGAGTATTCTTGGCAGTGGGCCTACCACGAGCGCTTCAAGCAGGCCGGAATCATGGCCTTGCTCGGTTCCGGTTTCGATCCGGGCATGACCAATGTCTACACCGCCTACGCCAAAAAGCACTACTTTGACCGCATGGACACGCTGGACATTGTGGACTGCAATAACGGCGACCATGGCAAGGCCTTTGCCACCAATTTCAATCCCGAAATCAACATCCGCGAAATTACCCAGAACGGACGCTTCTTTGAAAATGGCAGCTGGAAGGAAATTCCTCCTCTCTCCATCAAAGCTGACATTGAATATCCCGAGGTGGCCAATCGTGGCTCCTATGTGTTGTTCCACGAAGAATTGGAATCCCTGGTCAAGCACTATCCTGAACTGAAACGCGCCCGATTCTGGATGACATTTGGTGATAATTATATCAAGCACCTTACGGTTCTGCAGAATGTGGGCATGACCAGCATCCAGCCGATCAAGTTCCAGGGTCACGATGTGATTCCGCTGGAATTCCTCAAGGCTCTTCTTCCGGAACCATCAAGCCTGGGCGAAGGCTACTCGGGCAAGACTTGCATCGGGTGTCAGGTCGTGGGCGAAAAGGACGGAAAACCCCGGACGTATTTTGTCTATAATGTCTGTGACCATGCGGAATGCTTCAAGGAAGTCGGTGGCCAGGCCATCGCCTACACCACGGCTGTTCCTGCCATGCTCGGCGCATCCATGATGCTCACCGGCAAATGGCGTGGCCAGGGTGTGTTCAACATGGAACAATTCGACCCCGATCCCTTCATGGCCGAAATTGGCAAATGGGGCCTCCCCTGGACGGAGCTCCACGGCGAAAAGGCAGTGTTGGTTCGCTAAATCTTGGGAAGGGTGAGCCAGAAGGTGGAGCCCTTTCCTAGTCCTGCAGATTCCACCCGGATGGAGCCTTGGTGAATCTCGGCGATGCGGGAGACCAAAGCGAGCCCAATGCCGGTTCCTTCGGTTTTGTTATTCAGTTTTTGGAAAATTCCAAAGATGGCGTTTTGGTGCCTTGGGTCAATTCCAACTCCGTTGTCCTGCACAAAAATGTCCCAGGAGGAAGGAGTGGGGACCGCGCCGATTTGGATCAGGGGTGTTTCCGGGCCACGAAATTTCACGGAGTTTTCA
The DNA here is from genome assembly GCA_903876665.1 of uncultured Fibrobacterota bacterium. Taxonomy (GTDB): domain Bacteria; phylum Fibrobacterota; class Fibrobacteria; order Fibrobacterales; family Fibrobacteraceae; genus CAIRAY01. The sequence continues at coordinate 43,752 of CAIRAY010000013.1, forward strand.
ATCAGGTTTTGAAACAGTTCGCGCAGGCGGTTCGAATCGCCCAGGACCGTGGGAAGATTATCCGCAATGGTGATTTTTACCCCGCTCATTTTCAAGAGGCCATCCGTAGTCTCAATGGCCCGTCTGACAATTTCGGACAAGGGCGTGGGAACAAAGGGGTCCGTCGATTTTCCAATCCTGGCCAGCCGTAGAATCCCCTGCAGCAATTCACCCATGTGCAATGCCGTTTTTTGAATGCGGTTCAAGCACAGGTCTGCTTCTTCTGCGTTCCCCTCTGCCAGGGCTTCTTGAATCCCTTTGGCGAATCCCTGAATGGTGATCAAGGGGGCTTTCAGGTCATGGGAAACGGTGTAAGCAAAGCGTTGCAACTCATCGTTCTTGGCTTCGAGGGCGTTCAACGTAGTCACTTTCTGAACCTCGTCTTCGTGCCGGTTGGTCACATCGCGGGCCACCGCGAAAATTTGATTTCCGGCGGGGGTGGAGCGCCATTCGATATATCGGTACGAGCCATCCCGGTGCCGATAGCGGTTCACAAAATCAACCACCGGTTTTTGTGCAGAAAGGGTGGCGAGGGAGGCCAATGTTGCCTCCATGTCTTCCGGGTGGACCAGCGCTAAAAAAGAACTGCCCTCCAGTTCCGAAACGGGGTAGCCCAGTATGGTTTCCCAGGCTTTGTTCAGCTTGATGAAGTGGCCTTCCGTGTCCGCGATGCAGAGCAACTCGAGAGCAATCGAAAAGAATTGCTCCAGAGGATCCAGTGGGGGTACATTCATCTTCTGATCCTACCAAAGGTAAAGGAATTTGTCCAGCAAAGGAGCCGGAAAAGAATATGTGGCTTTTGGGGGTTACAGCCCTAGTTCGCTTGGGTCCTGTTCCAAAGCCTTCAGTCTTTCGGCTTCCTTCTTCATGGATTCCTCTACCAGGGATTCCGCCTTGGCCGGGGCGTTCATCAGGTTAGTTTCTCCCAGTGTGGATTGGACTTCGGGGGCAACGGGGGCTTTGATGTTGGACATCAGCAGGTATGCGACAATCAGAACGGCAAGCAAAGCACCGAGTAGGAAAATGCCTTTCATGGGGTCTCCTTTTTGCGTAAATCGATTACGCGGATTTTTCGGGTTTCATCATCGATTCGTTCCAATTGAACTTCGTAATGCACGCCCACATCGAGGCCGTGCAGGCGTTCGGGCCATTCGATCAGCGTGATTCCCTCGCTGAAGGAATAATGCTCCACGCCAATTTCGTGCAGGTCCGCATGGGGGGCTAGGCGGTATAGGTCCAGGTGGAATATGGGCGGGTCGTTTGGGTATTCGTGGACCAGTGCATAGGAAGGGCTATGCACGCCGCCAGTGAATCCTAGTCCGCGGGCGATTCCCCGGCTGACCACGGTTTTTCCTGCACCTAAATTTCCTCGCAAGGCCACTACATCGCCACGATTCAGTTGTCGCGAAAAGTCCTCGGCCCAGCGCAGGGTCTCCTCTTCGGAGTGGGTGATGGTTTCGGTCATATTCTTCAGACTTTAGTCACCCTCGCGCAGTCGAGGGTCTTGGATGAATGGTCACAACCGTTCCGACAGATCCTCGTCTGCGCGAGGATGACCATGGATTAACGCCAAAATTTTGGGAACTCGATGTCCGCTTCGCAAAGCATCTTAATGTCTCTGCTCTCTAAATATACCCTGTATCGGGGGGCACTTCAAATGGTTTTAATTACCTTTACCGGCAGGAGAAATCATGAAATCGAAAAGCCTAATCCGTCACCTTACTTGGGTCCTCGTCCTACTTCTGGCGGGGTTCACTGCCACAAACGCCGCCGTGACTTGTTCCGACAAGGTGATCCATGTCAAGGTGCCTGCAAATTGGAGCACGCTCTACTACTTTACGGGCGGGATATTCACCTCGGTTCCGGCTTCGGCACGGCTTAATGGCTGGTATTCCTTCAGCATGACGGGTGGACTGGGAAGCACCTTCATTTTTGGTGCGGGAAATACATATAGTAATCTCTGGATTACCAAGAATACGAAAGGAGCCACGGCCATCAACGGTTTCAATAGCCGGGACTACCAGGGTGATGTGTTCAACTGTTCGGAAATCACCGGAACCGATGCGTACTTCTATGAAGATTTGAACAATCCGGGGCAAACTCTGGTATCCGCAATGCCCCCTAGGGTCCAGACGGTTTTCTTTTTGCTCCCCGACGATGCCGCCTGGCTCCAGGGGCGTCCTCAGATCATCGTAAATGGGGGAACACCTGAAACCATGCATCCGGACCCGGACCGCTGTGGCTGGTTCCAATACACGTTTTTAAATGAATCCCGCTCCCTCGCCAACATTCTCTTTACCCTGGATTCAGATCCCTCGAATATCCTGGGTGCCGAGGGAAGCAATGCCTCCTCCGCGACTCCTATCGATTTGGCCGCTAAATTTTCTGCCCTGCCCAGCGGAGGGACTGAACTTTTCTTTAATCCTGAAGAAGGGGCCTTAGGTTGGTTCCCCACCGATCCCGGGGATGTGCGGCAATGCGGCTTCAATTTGGCGGCCGTGCTCTACGATACGGATGCCTCATTGCATGGGGCGTTCTCCTGTGATAATTATCCGAATTATGCAGCGACCGCCTGCTCCACTGCCGTGACCTATTTTGTGGCGGGAAAAATTCCTTGCATCGGCGTGACCCGGGGAATCGTGCAACCCACGCTGAACTCGGCTTCCAGGCTCCCCACCTACAATCCATCCAGTGGCTGTTTCGAAAGTGCCACAAAATTTGACCAGCTCTTCCGCGCGACCCCCAATGTGAACAAAAAAGCCTGCTATGATTTGAACTTCCAGCGGGCAACGGATGGCTTGTGGGAATACGATTCGTACAATGAGCCATCCCAAGGGTTTTTCCCGCTCGAGGCAGAACCAAATTCCGGCACGGGAACCAAGCGCACCGCCTATGGCGCCATCAAGCTGGGTACAGGCGCCACGGGAACGCTCAACTGGGGTTCGATCAATCCAGCTACGGGCATTCCCTTCATCGATACCCGACCCACTGCCAACGGGGAATATGATATGGGAACCAATCCGGATATTTACGATAATTCCGCTTGGGGGGCTTGCACCAATACCTCGATTTCAGGAACTTGCCGTGTTTCCGGCACCAAGAACCAGCATTTTTGCATGGAGTCCCATAGCGACTTTGTGTACCGGGCGGGTCAAACCTTTTCGGTGCGTGGAGATGATGACATTTGGGTGTTTATCAACAATAAATTGGTCGTGGATTTGGGTGGAACGCACATGGCTGCCCCGGGTGTTGTGAAATTGGACACCATGGGCTTGACCCCAGGCACTAGCTATAAATTTGATTTTTTCCAATGCGACCGACGCACGGACATGTCGAATCTTCGCATCCATTCCAACATTCTTTTTAGTCAACAGGGGCAAGGCCTGTACGCTGAATTGACTCCGCCGGGAACCTATAAAATCATGAAGCAGGCGGGCGGAAGCGACTGTGCCGCCATGTTGAATCCGGGATCTGGCCCCATTGATGGATCCCTGCTGGATCTGAACTATTTCCTCACCCAGTCCTCGGGCGATAGTGTGCAGACCTATACCGGGCAGGCGGCCTGGTTTGGCGGGATAAAAATCGCTGCGGGGACGGTCACCATTGATACATCCAAATTTGCAGGCCTTGCCCCAGGTCGCTATCGCCTCAATATTTGGGAAGTGAGTGTGCCAATCTCAAAAGTGATAATTAATATCAGCATTGGAGATGCCTCCAATGCCCTGTTGCCCAAGGGAAAATCGCTTATCGGCAAAAAGAGCTCCAAGAGTGGGAAAACTCCCCGCGACCTTTTGGGTCGCAAGCCTCGAAAATAGATGTCATGAATCTACAATAGGACCGGAGCCAAGTCTTCGGTCATGTTTTCGATCAAATCCATTTCGGGATGATGCGTCATGGCTTGAGGGGATCCGGAAATGCCCGTGAACTGCAAAGTGGCGTCATCGCCTTTCCAATGCAAAAGCGCTTCGCCTCCGCACACTCGGCAATACAGGGTTTCTCCTTCCCGGGAATTGCTGGGAATTACAATGGTGGGCCCGCATTTGGGGCAAGTCAATAAAGGGATCCCATCTTCCGAATGGCCCACGATATGGGTGAGGTAGCCCTTATGGCCCAGCTCCAGGAATTGGTTGGCCAGGTCGTGGTCAAATTGGGTTCCGGCATTCATCTGGATGATTTCAAGAGCCTTTTGAATCGACATGCCCTGTCGATAGGACCGGGTGCTGGTCATGGCGTCAAAGGCGTCGCATATACCCACAACCCTGGAAACCCAGGGGATTTCTAGGCCTTCGAGTCCTTGGGGGTAACCCCGGCCCGAGGGCATTTCGTGGTGCCCAATCACCGCATCCAGGGCAAAGGAGGCTAGGGGATGGCGCTGGAGCATGCGTGCCCCTACTGCCGGGTGGGTCTTTATAATTTCATACTCGCCTTCGGTGAGCTTTCCTGGTTTTCCCAAAACATTGTCGGGGAGGGAAATTTTACCAATGTCGTGAATAAAGCCACCGAGCTCGGCCAAGGCCTGCTGTTGCCGGGTGGCTTGGCTTGCAGAGCCAAGAAGCCTTGCATATTGGGACACGCGCCACAGGTGACCCCCGGTATAGGGATCCCGGGCCTCCACAAAGGAAGCCATGACTAGGAGCGATTTGATGATTTGGCCATTTTCCGTCATATAGGGATTATAACCTTTGTGATGGGAAATGTCGAGGAAGGGGTTTTGGGGTCGGCCTTCGATCCGTCACCCTGGCCCCAAAAGGGGGTGGGCTCGTAATGCTGTCGTCACCCTCGCGCCGGCGAGGGTCCTGGAGCTAGACCCTCGCCTACGCGAGGGTGACGAAATCCCGCATGGATGGGATCATGGTAGATCCCCGTCTGCGCGGGGATGACCGGGATGTTGCCTGCGCGAGGGTGACGATTGGGCCCCGCTTAAGCCTGGGGTGCTTCGATCCGCTCGAGGCCACCCATGTAGGGGCGTAGAACTTCTGGAATGACGAGCGAGCCGTCCGCCTGCTGGTAATGATCGCAGATCGCCACCATGACGCGGGGGGTCGCTAGACCGGAGCCGTTCAGGGTGTGGACCAGTGCGTTCTTTCCGTTGATTTTGGACTTGATCCCGGCCCGGCGGGCTTGGAAATCCTCGAAGTTCGACACGGAGCTCACTTCCAGCCAGCGTTTTTCTACCGGTGCCCAGACTTCGAGATCGTAGCACTTGGAGGCTCCGAAGCCCATGTCGCCCTTGCAAAGCAGGATGGTACGGAAGTGCAGGCCCAGCATTTTCAGGAGTTCTTCGGAATAGCTGACGATCTGTTCGTGGTCGTCGTAGCTCTTGTCGGGGTGTGAGAAATACACCATCTCGACCTTGTTGAACTGGTGCAGGCGCAAGAGTCCACGGGTGTCCTTGCCGTAGCTGCCGGCTTCGCGACGGAAGCAGGCGGAATAGGCGCACAGCTTGAGGGGAAGCTTCTCTTCGGGGATGAATTCATCCGCGTACATGTTGGTTAGGGGAACTTCGGCGGTGGGGATGAGGAACAGGTCATCATCCTTGTCGCAGCGGTACATGTCTTCTTCAAATTTGGGCAATTGGCCCGTGCCCTTCATGGAATTGCGGGTAACCAGGTAGGGAGGAACGATTTCTTCGAATCCCCATTTCTGGGTGTGCTGGTCCAAAAAAAACTGGATCAGGGCGCGCTCGAGGCGGGCACCCAGGCCACGGTAGATTGGAAATCCGGAGCCGGAAATTTTGGAGCCACGGTCAAAGTCAAAGATGCCGAGCTTGTCGCCCAGGGTTTTGTGTTCGGTGGGCTCAAAGTCGTGGGTTTTGGGGGTTCCCCAGGTCCGGACAACCACATTTTCTTCGGGAGTCTTGCCTTCGGGGCAGGTGTGGTGGGGCAGATTGGGGATGTGCAATAGCAAATTCGTCTGTTCGTCTTCCACTGCGCGGATCTGGGTGTCGAGCTCCGAGATGCGCTCGCCCACTTTGCGCATTTCTTCCATGATGGCCGTGGCGTCTTCGCCCTTTTTCTTGAGCTCGCCGATCTGCTTGGAAACCGTGTTGCGATTGGACTTGAGGGTCTCCACTTCAGTCATCAGCTTGCGACGCTGGACATCGAGCTCGAGCACGGAAGAAATGCTGATCTGGGAGTTCTTCTTGGCCGTTTCGGTCTGGTAGAATTCAGGATTTTCGCGGATAAGCTTGATGTCGAGCATGGAGAACCTCGTAAATAGGGTAGGGGAAATGTAAAAAAAGAATGATGAGGGGGGATCTCTTTGCACGGTCCTTTAGTGGAAAGTGGAAAGTGGAAAGTGGAAAATGGAAAGTGGAAAGTAAACAGCCCGCGTCCCAGCACGAAACCTTAGTGGAAAACGGAAAGTTTCGACGCTTCTTTTCTAATTCTGGGACAACCTTTTGCAACTCTCCACTTTCCACTTGTATTTCTCCCCCCGTTCCACAACTTTCCACTTTCAAATTTTCACACTTTCCGTTTGTATTCATACCCCCGCACTTTCCACTTGCCCCCCTTCCCTTTTTCTAGTTTATTCCCAATGCGTTTGCTTGCCATTATTCTTTTGCTGGTTTCGGTGTCGTCTTTTGCTGTTCCCCTTTTGGGGGTGGTTCTCGAAGACGGGACGGACCGTCCCATTCCGTATTGCGAAATTCTTTACGCCTCGGGCAAGCCCCTAGGCCAGGCGGACCGGCGGGGACGCTTTGAATTGGAAGTCGAGCGGCGAAGCGCTTCCCTTCTGGTGGTGCGACCCGGCTACGACACCGCGAAGGTGGAATTGCAGGATTATGTGGACCTTCTGGATGTGGTGATCACTTTGCGTTCCAGTGTCCAAGAGCTCGGACAGACCACGGTGCGGGCCAAGGTTACTCCCAAATGGCGCGATGACCGGGAAGTTTCGGTGGCGCGCCTTGAGGACGCTGCGGGCCTGCGTTTTGACGTGGCGGAGCACCTGAGTCAGCTACCGGGCATGTCGGGCCAGCGTGATTTCAGCTCCGCCCTTTCCTATGATGGATCCCGGCCCGAAGAGGTGGCCTATCATCTCGGGGGCGTTCGCGTTCCCAATATGCGCCATCTCGATGTGGGGTTTCCAGGTAATCTTTCCGTGATCAATCCGCATATCCTGCGCGGAGTCGAGGTGCGGGACCATTACGGCGAAGGCCCGGCCCAGCAAGGGCTGGCTTCCTCCATCCAATTTGCGCAAGCTCCAGGAAGCGAAGATGAATTCAAGCTACGGGGTTCCATGGGAACCACCATGCGCGAGGTGACTATCACGGGGCCCTGGATCTTCTGGGATGCCTTTACCATCAGCTTCCGCTGGCTTGATCCTTCCATGCTGAAAAATATGGGCGAAAAATTCTTCACCGAATTCAAAAAACGCGACGCAGCTTGCGGGGGTTCGGCTGCCGAGTGCCAGGCTCCCGAATCCAAAAACCCCTTTTCCCTCAGTGCCTGGGACTTGTATTCCCATTTCTCCGGCAAGGATTCCAGTGGTGCCAAATGGGCTTTGACCACCTTGATGTCCCGCGATGAATACCAGGTGAATCAGGATACCTCCCTGGTGGTCGACTCGGTCAACAGCGCCACCTTGATCGGAGGTGATCAGGCTTACAACGCGATCATTGGTGAATATGCCGGAGCGGATGGACTTGCCTGGCACACGGGTTGGATTCAGGAGAGCGTCGCGGATACTCTGCGCGACACCACGGGATTCCGCAGTGATTCCAATGTGCAAGGAGATGACTCCTTTCGCAACTTTATCGATGCAGGACGTCGTTCCCAAACTCATTATGTGATAGGCGCGGATGATTTGCTTTCCAAGAAATTATTGGGCGCCGATGTCTCTTGGGCGGCCGAATATGAGCGCACCCAGTCGGACCGCACTTGGATGGACTACAACCGGTCCCGCGAGGGGGCGTTGTCGGGTAATTTCTTGGAAGCCTTGGGGCGCCTGGCGTGGAAGGGCGCAAAGAATAAAGTGATCGTGGGTGCGGGACTTTCCTCGCTGATTACGGGTGGTCAAATGCCCATTGCCTCCGTGGATTGGGATCGCAAACTGGATTCAGCTTTTGGTCTGCATGTCTTTAGTGGGGGGGCCTGGCGCAGTCAATACACGGTGCGCAACGATGGGCGCGAAGTGGTTGGCTTCTTGAATTCGGGCGCATCGGGCAAATTGGGCATGGGTGTCGATACCCGCACCATCAAAGCCAGCATTCATGGATTTGGGCGCTACTACCCCGATCCGGAATTCCCCGAACCCAAAGGTTTCTGGCATTACAAAGAACAGGCACAGGCCGACATGGCTTGGGTCAGCGGACTTTCGGGAACCGCGGAATACCGGACCTCGCACCATTTTTCCTTGCAGAGCAACCTCTCCTCCGTATATGGCGAATACGCCATGCAAGGCGGTTCCAGCATAACTTGGCCGGCGAATGTCCGCCTAGAAATGTCCACTCATCTGCGCCTGTATCCGCGCACCGATTCCTTAATTTCTGTGATCGTCTCTCACCGGGCCGCATGGCATCGGCCCCTGTATTCCTATACCATCCAGCTCGCAGATGCGGTGCAACAAGGGACTCGAACCATTCATGAATCGGGCATGTACACGGATTTATTCCGTACCGATGTGCGGGTCAATCTGGATTTGAAAAGCGCCTGGAAGCCCCTCGAAAGCGTACGCTTTTTTCTGGAGGCCGACAATGTCTTTGAGCCCCTGGGAATGACTGCACTAACCTGGCTGGGTTCAGACAACGCCCGCGAGCGCTCCCAGGTGGTATTGGACGCGGACGGCAATTCCGACAACGGAATCGAACTGGTTCCCTTTATGGCCAAGGGTATGGGACTTTATGTGCAATTTGGCGTCGAAGGCAATCTTGGGATTTAGGTATTCCCATGAACGGTGATGCCCGTGCCGGGCATGACAAAACAATCGGGCATGACAAAACAATCGGGCATGACAAAACAATCGGGCATGACAAAACAATCGGGCATGACAAAACAATCGGGCATGACAAAACAATCGGGCATGACAAAACAACCGGGCATGACAAGTCTACCGAGCACGGGCCCTATGGCAACAAGACAGCTGGTCACGACCGACTGTTCGGTGATTACATCCAAGTGTTGCGATTCCTTTTTGTTTTTCTCCTTGCAACGACCGCCTTTGCCTCAGACTATTGTGCCCAGATGCGCTTATGGGTGCAGGCAATGGAGCGGGATTCCAATGCGGTGGAAATCACCGGCTGGCAAGGGCTCACGGTAGAATTGCGCTATGCTGACACAATAAATATTACCGGGAAAAACATCTACTGCTCGGAAAAACGGGCCTGGGCGCATCGGGATATTGCATACAAACTCCAGAAAGCCATTGCCTTGGTACAAAAAGAACACCCGGGAAATAAGCTGCACCTTTGGGATGCCGCGCGCCCCCTCTTTGCCCAGGCAGTCCTGCGCGAAGCCATCCGCGGGAAAGGGCTCTCGGACTATGTGAGTAGCGCGACCAAGGGGTCTTTGCATAATTTTGGTATGGCGCTGGACCTCACGGCGGAGAATCCGGATGGAACCCTTCTGGACATGGGCACGGATTTCGACTCCTTTTCCCCAGCGGCAGGAGCCAGCCGTCGCATGGAAGATAGCCTCGTCGTGGCGGGGGAATTAACGGCCCGCCAGGTGGCCAACCGCAGGATCATGCGTAGCATCCTTCAGCGTGCAGGCTTGATCCAGCTGCCCTCGGAGTGGTGGCACTTCAATGGGGCGCGCTCGGCCTGGGTCTATGAAAACATGCAAATGCTGGGAGTGCGGTAGGGGCTTTCCTTTTTTCCAGCCCGCAATTATTCCGTTTTCAATTTGATTCCCATCTTTCCCGACAATAGTTCCATATGTCTATCTGTGGAAAATATTCCCATATGATTTTGCTTTGCATTTTGAGCGATGACAATGTCAAGGAGTCCCAACTTATTAATCCCAGACTTTAAACAAAAATATTGAATATCCAGGACACTTTCCCAGTCAATGCTTAATTCAAGGCAGGGAATACCAGACAGACACTCAACAAAAGCCGATTCTTTTTTCAATCTTGCCGAAGGAATGATTTCGGCCAAAATGATTGGATTTACATAGGCTAAGTCATCAATAAATAGCTTCGTCATAGAATCAACATGCCGGCCTTTGATCGCAAAGTCAATCCAAACACAGCTGTCGATTACATATTTCATTTTCTATTTCTTGTCGCATTCAAATCAACATCAAGCTTTACTTTCCCGGCCATGGTAAGTAGCTTCATTCGCTTCTTGAATGCAACCGCAATTTTCATAGATTCGTTTATGGTTCCAGTCTTGGTTGATTCTCCGACCCATTTTAATGCATCAGCCATAAGACGGTCATTTAGATCTACCGTAGTTCTCATCGTATTACCTCTTTATGCATATAATATAGTCGTTTATTTATGCATTGAACCTGGCATGTAAATTGGGGTTTCCGTTTAGGTGTTTTGACGATTTTGTCTTTTTAGAATGCGGAAGCCATGGGGGTTCCGCAGCTGCATTGATGCGGATAATCCGCCTGTAATCACCCCGCTTGGGCGCACACCTGGTTTCTTCCGGCCCGCTTGGCCTGGTAGAGCAGTGTGTCGGAAACAGAAATCAGGTTGTCCAGGTCCGTGGCGCCGGCGCCTTGGACTCCCGCGAGCCCAAGTGAAATGGTTATGGGAATTCGCACATCATCCCAAACAAAACGGTGGGATTCAAAGGTTTTGCGTACGCGCTCGGCAAAGGCGAGTGCCTGTTTGGGATCGATGCCCGTGAGCAGGAAAACAAATTCTTCACCGCCCCAGCGGGCCAGGAGGTCCTCTTCGCGACGGAGCTTGTCGAGCAGGGCCGCACCTTCGCGCAGCACAAAGTCGCCGGCGGGGTGGCCCCAGGTGTCGTTGACCTTTTTGAAATGGTCCACATCGAGGAGAATCGCATGAATCCAGCGGTTGGTGCGTTTGGCGGCGGACAACTCGGAACGGGAGCGCTCCAGGAAAAAGCGGCGGTTGGGGATGCGGGTCAGGGCGTCCGTGGTGGCGGCTTCGAAGAGCGCCTTCTCCTGCTCGATTTCGGACTGGTCCTTGAAGTCCACCCGCAGAATAACTTTGCCCAACTGCAGCCGGTTGTCAGGCCCCAGTTCCATCAGGGTGATTTGCCCGCCGTCCACGAAGGTCCCGTTGGTGGAGGCGAGGTCCTTGATCCAAATTTGCCCGTTCTGACACCAGATTTCGCAATGCTCGCGGGAAATCAACTCGTCGGGAATGGTGATGTCCGCCTCCTTGCTGCGACCCAGGATCAGGTGCTTTTCGCTGAGGGCAAAGCGCTGGTGCATTTCGGTGGGGAAAAGGACCACCAGGTAGGGCGTCGAGAGGCTGAGAATCTGCCGGGTTACCCCCGAAGAGATGACGGTGCCATCCTGAGACTGGGCAAAAGCGATATGTGAGGAAATCATAGGCAAAAGATACTTTCAAAAAGGGAAAATTTTGTTGGATCTAACCTATAGAAATTTGGGGGTGGGCAAACTCTCAATACCAGAGAAAAAGTCCATTTTATGATCCGGAAATAACAGACTCCAATAATCTTTGGAATATTTCTTTTTTGGATGAAGGATGCTATGGTTGATTTTCCCTCGATCTTCTGCATGGGCGTATGGTTCGTTTTCCGTCATCCACTTTGTGCGGAAACAAATGGTAGCAATAAATTTTCCTGGAAAATATCATAATGTCAGAGATGTTGTTGTTTTTGTATTCGTAATTCCCTCGGTTAATGTAAATGTAAATATCTGTTTGTTTTCAACAAATCGATGAATGTTTACGCTCTCTGGTATGTATTCGTAACTCAGATTACCACACCGCCCCGTGCAAACAAACTGCACTAGTTCCTTTGCGGAGCCTTGCCTGCCATTCCACCATATGCTGTCCAGAAATAATTTTGCATTTCACATCCAAACTATCAATGTCTGGAAATGCCTTGGCTATCGAATCCTGAATTGCGAAGCACGATCGCTTCGGCATGCTGTCCAGACTCAGTTTATGAACCAATGCCCGTAGCGGCATTGAATTAGCGACAAGTCCAGAGCGCTCCCGGTTTTCGATGCTGCGCTTCCATGCCGTGTGGAGGATGCCCATGGCCATTAGTGCCACAATTCCTGAAAGGAGCAGGGCAACGGAGAGTTCGATCAGGGTGAATCCCTTCCTATTCATGGAAACACCCCACGCTGGAGGCTACGGTATCCCTTGCATTGCGGAGCGCCATGGCATGGATGCAGTGCTCCGTGCCGATGCTTTCCACTTCATAGCGGATTTC
>CAIRAY010000014.1 GCA_903876665.1 uncultured Fibrobacterota bacterium
CGAGTTCAGGAAGAAGGTACGTGCCAGGTCGTTGGCAAGAGCGATATCCGACGGCACCACCTCCACGTACTCGCCGAAACTCGCCTGTTTCATAGGCCTCTGGTGCTGGTGCAGCAGGGCGATGGACTGGATCAGCGTCATATACTTTGTGAACTCGCGACGCATCTGCAGGCGGTCGGTGTCGTATTGAAGCACTGGCGCGTAAGGGTTCACGACCTTCACGGGGCGAAGCAGTCTCTGCATGTTGCGGCAACGAGCAAGCACAGAGTCACGGCGTGACCTGCGCTCCTGCCCTTCCAGCGTATAGGACTGGCGGGCATTGCGGTGGATATCCGCCGTCTGCTGCTTGCTCTCGTCGATGGTCATCACCACAAAGCGGTTGCGGGTCTCGTGGTCCAATGCATCGGGGTTCGTCGTGCTGATCGCGATGAACACGGGCCCTTCCACGATATATTCCTCCGACACCATGCGCCCGCTTTTCGGGTCGGTGCGGGTGGTACACGTTGATAGTCGTTGTCCAGATTGCAAGGTACGGATCGAGTACTTCGCATCACTTGCGCCTTCCTCTTCCTCGACCGCAAGAACCTTGTGTTTCAGGCTGTCCTCGTCGCCGTAGAACAGGGATTGTTTCGAAAGGCGCGTGTACTGCTTGAGGTCTTCCGGTGGCACGAAGTCGCAGAACGATTCCTGCAAGGTCGTCTTGCCCGCGCCGCTGCGCGAGATAATCAGCACGCCCAAAGGTTTATCGAGAAGGCGCGACACCGTGCCCACATAGCCGAGTAGTTTACCCTTCTCTTCGCCGACAGCGCCACAGGCTTCGAAGTCCCGCAGCAGGTCGTCGATGAGCGTCGGCGAACGCAATGACGCCAAGGCTTCCGCGCGTTCGCCTTCCGTCATCTCCGGGCGTTTGTCTTTTATGGAAAGCGACGCGATGCGGTGTTCTTCCAGCAGGCGGATGAGGTCTTTGATGTTGGATGCAATGAGCAACGTTTCCACATTGAGCTCATGCGTTGCACCTTCCGCAACGCGGTCGCGGTGCCTTGCGCTGTATAGATCCACGGTATCGATAAAGAACCGCGTGGCATCGTTCACCGGCTGTACACGGAGCGTCACCGTCATGTGTTCCAGGCTCTGGCCATTGAGTCCGCTGATGGTATACTTGAGCGTGGAGCCAAGCGCCACAAGGTGCCCTGCGTCTTCAGTGAGAACAAGGCCACCGGTGGGTTTGGCTTCGAGGGAGTCAAGTTCGTTCTTCAGCCATTCCAGTTTCACGGCGTCGGCGTGTAGTAAGTATGAGTTGGGATCCTCGCCCTCGGGCAGGTCCACCACATGAGTCTTGCATCCCATGTCGCGCAGGAGCATGGCCAGGCGGCCTGCGGCCTCATGCCCTGCGGGGTCGCCGTCAAGTACCAAGTACACATGCTTGTAGCAGAAGCGTTCCACGAACTCGCGGTGTGCAGGTGTCCACCCGTTCACACCATGCAACGCGAGAACGTCTGCGAAGCCCTTTTCTGCAAGGCTAACGGCGTCGAGGACGGATTCCGCGATGATGAGCTTTTCATTGTTGCGACGGACTGCGAACACACCGTCGCGGCGGCCTGGCAAGAAGAAGTGCTTGCCGCTGCCCTTGGTGCGTCTGCCATAGAAGCCACGCAGTTTGCCTTCCACATTGCGCAAGGGGAACACCACGCAGTCCGCGAAGTGCGGGGTGCCACGGCTGTTCAGGAAACCGACCGCTTGTAGTGATGCGCGGATTTTGTCGCCGAGCTTCGCGCCGAAGTCCGCAGTACAGTAGCCCACCTCGATGCCATCAAGCGCCACAAGCCCACGCAAGGCAAGGTACTTGCGGCCATCGGGCACGGTGTCGAACGCCTTGGCCATGTGTTCGAACGCATCCTTCAGCAAGCCTTCGCGTTCGGTTTCGTCGGGTGGAATTTCCGTTGGTGCTGTTGGTTGTACGGCTTTCGGTGTATTGATAGTTTGTGTGTGATTGGGTGAGCTGATGGGACGGGCTAAAGCTAGATCCTTGCCAGCCACGATTTCGAAAGCCTCCGCGAACCCTACGCCCGCAAGCTTCTCCACCAGCTGGATCACGTTGCCTTTCGCGTTGCAGCTGAAGCAGTGGTACACGCCCTTGGCCTGGCTCACCGAAAGCGAAGCATCGGTGTCTTCATGGAAAGGACATTTGGCAAAATGGTCCTTGCCTTTCAGTTTCAGTGTGAGGCCGTAGTTCGCGGCCACCGCCACGATGTCAGCGCCGGTCTTGACGCGCGTAATTTCTGCTTCCGCTATCATCTCTTGCCTCCCGGCTTCTCTTGTCGAACATCTGGTCACGAAGTTTGTTCAGGTGCAGCTTGAGTTCAAGCGGGTTCACCAACGCACGGCCCGTGCGGTACTCGGCATCTGCATTGGTGAGCCCTGCACCCGAGAGCACGAACAGAATGCCCCGTTCGGTGTGCTCCAGTTTTTCGAGCCTCGCCCCGTGGCACAGGAGCGACGCGGAGCGGAACAGGTCCGCGGTCGCCATCCTCTCTTCCAAAATCGCCTGCATGGCTTCTCCTTCTCTTTTCGGGTCTCTGGGACCCCTCCGGCGAAATGCCTGTCAAGGGGTAAAATCATGTTTTTGTCGTTACACAGAATATAGTACATTTTGTACTTATTTCAAGATATTAGTACAACCCGTACTATCATTTAACTCATGAAGACCAACATGCTCAAGGAAATCAGGACAGCTAGAGGCATCAAGCAGACCGAGTTAGCCGTAATGATTGGCGTCACACAGTCCGCCATCGGACACTATGAAAGAGGTCTTAGGGCTATCGAGTCTCAGAAGCTTATTGCCCTGGCTAATGCCCTCGGCGTGACTACCGACGAGATTCTTGGAGTCAAGCCAGCGGAGTTCGAGGAAACGAAAAAGGCCGTACACGGTAATTCGCGCACGGCACAGATTCAGGAAGTTTTTGAGAAGCTAAAACCAGCAGATCAGAGAGCTATTCTGAAGCAGGCAAAGGGGTTGGTAGGGGAATGAAGCGAGCCTATTTTCCTAATCAGCAGTGGAAACAAGCCACCTAATGCCCGTCGATCGCTTTTGATTCTACAGCTTTTAATTGTGTTGCCAGGTCATCACATTCTATAAAAAAACTTGCGTCACAATGCCATGTTTGAACAATTCCTCCGGTATGACCTTTCTTTGCAATGTAGATCTCGCTACCATCAACAACGTTGGTTAATGACTCTGAAAGTATGGCAGGAGCACCTGTCAGCCGTTGAATCAACATATAGGAGCGATCCAAGACCTCACTTCGACCGATTTGCACAGAGTTAGCAATAGGCATTTTTTCATCATATACAACCACATTTGCACCTAACAATGTGTCTGAACGCAGATTGAAATCCATTATGGTCCATTTCCAACCAAGACTGCTTTTCCAAGCAACCCGCATACCGCTTGAAGCTTCAAAATCTTTAACTAAAGATGCAGGAAATTGGTGTACAAACAGGCTCGTATCAAATCTATACTGCGTATGACTGGACGAACACGCCATCAATAATGCACAAGATACACAAGCAAAAATGATTGACCTCATATCAATACCCTCCCGATGTACTGACTTGATAGAATGAAGCTCTGCTATAGTCATTAGACACCTGATAGATGCTTTGATTAGCGCCCATGTTTACGATGTAACTTCGCTGTGAGGGAATATTCCATGCATTTTGCACATCCAATCCAGAAGGTCGATATGACGCAGAATTGGGGGCTCCAGTATGAGTATGCATTCTGAAGTCTGCACCGGCATCAGGCGAAGCATGAACCCGATCTGAAGAACCTTGTGTAAAGCTCTCCGCATTCATCTTGAGATACTGTTCTCCAGTCCAGAATGTCGTTCTCATCCTGAAATTGGCGCTGACCTCACTTTGGGAAAGATTGATATTGCGATTTGCAGCTTCCTGCAAAAGCATACCCCTAGCTTCGCCTGCTTCAGGAGCTTCAACGGCATCCATGGGAGCCTCATCAACACTGACGGGTTGACCTCGGCCAAGTCCATCAATGTTATGAGGACTACCATAATTATTGTACCCCCAAATCGCGCTATACCCTGCGAAGGATAAACCGGCACCCATTAAGCCTCCGTATAGAATATCCTTACCTTCAGCTCCGTTCAGCATGGCACCAGTCGCACCACCAGTGAAACCACCTCCCAGCGCCCCAAACGCACCACCGATACCAGCACCAACGCCCCCACCGACCATGCCGGCAAAAGCACCCTTGAACGAAGAACCTATCATGTCATTCATATTAAAGTTGTTAAAGCCACCTGGATTAGATGCCGCAGTTACTGTATAGCCACCAGCCCCAGCAACAGCACCACCAACAAACCCCCCAGCGACACCGCCTGCAATACCGCCACCAACAGCAGCTCCGACAAGACCACCAGTTGCAGCTGTTGCCGCACCGACAGCGGCCCCACCTAGAATGGAACCAGCGCAACTTGCGTTAGAATGAGTACACTGATATGCACCAACAGCAGCTCCGATCACAGCACCAACAGCGATATGGATCCACCGCCCATCGTTATCGATGTAATTCACCGGATCCCCGCCGAACGCGTAGGGATTGGGGAACTGCGCCGCAGGGTCGGCACCGAGCCATGCCCCGAGCTCCGGATCCCACCACCTCGCTCCGAAGTAATAAAGACCAGTGCGGGCATCGTATTCCTTGCCTGTCCACTGCTGGCTCGGCAAATTCAGGCCAGCGTCCGACATTAGCAACTGCATGGCTCCGTACGGGTCGTAGGCCAGTGCGTTTCCGCCTGTCCCCCCGTCGCGTATTGTTCGCACCACGCTTCCGCGCCAGTCCTTGATGTACCACTCACGGACATTGCCCGCATGCCTGCGGCCCACGCTGCCACCCATGCCCTGCAACAGCGTTGCGACCTTCGTGGTGTTGGATGCCTTGTCGTAGTCCACCTCGGCCCTCAGCTTTCCACCGAGTTCCAGGTACCACCGGCCCGACTCCACGGAATATTCAAGCACCCCATTACCCTTGGTAACCGGCACTGTTGCCACCCGCCATCCGGAGGGGTCATGAATGGTCAACAGATAATCTGAAGGGCCAGTGAGGGAATGCGCAACCATGCGCCCGTCTTCCCCGTACCCCATGCTTCCCCTTGTGGAATGACTCTGGTCCCAGATAGGCCTACCAACCAGGTCATAAACAAAATTATGCTCCACCGAGGCATCGCGCCCACTAGGGAACACTCCCTCCACATGGTCGATTTGATGGGTTCCTGGGACATAGTAATAGTTCATCGAGGAAACATCCACAATTTTATTGGTAATGCCGCCATCGTTGCTATAAGAATACTCCTCGTGCTTCGCCTGGTCTTCGCTGAAAGTTGCGGTTCCGGGGGCCACGGAAGATTCGGTTCCGGTATATTCGCTCTTGCGCACAAGGTTCCCACGGAGGTCCCAGCCATAGTCCAGGGCCTGCATGGTCGTTCCCCGGCTGCGGATCTCACGGGTCACCCGACCATCCATTGTACCTGCGTCAGCATCTAGGGGAAGTCCGTCCTGGCCTTCGGTGGGCTCCCCGCGCACCAAACGTTCAGAATAGAGTGAAGTGCCGCCGGTAGTGGTGGCGATGGATTTATCCAGGCCAAGGAGTCCCCACTGGGTTGCGACCCGGGCCTGTCCACCCAGGTCGACTTCCTTCATCTGGCCACGTTCGTCCCACTGGTAGGCGGTGATGGTGGCACCAGAAACATCGGCGATGCGCTTAACCCTTCCATAGTCGTCATATTCAAACTGCCGCGACTCAAGCACGGTGGTTACACCATTGACCACCTTGGCAAAGTCCTCCCGCACAAGCCTGTGCGTTGCTTCATCGTATTGATATGCAAGGGACGTAACCTTCATATCGCCAGGCATGGAGGGAATGTATTTCCATTCCCTTTCCAGGCGGCCTTCCTGATCGTAACTCATGAACTCCGCAACGAGTCCATCGAACCCGATGGGAAGCGGGGCATCCGTATTGTAGCGATAGCGGGCTACTGCGCGATGCTTTCCATTGTTTGCATATACCCCGGCAGGCGGGTCGTTGGGAAAATTGGAAAGCTTGTCGTAGGCGACGCCGGTAAGGACTTTGCCCAGCTTGCCGGCACAGGTATTCAGGTCGGCATTGTCTGCGATCATCTGCATTTCAACTTCGGGCAGGTCTGCCACAGCTACCTTGCAGGTATGTATGGGTCGCGCATAGGCGTCATTTTCAATGAAGAGGGCAAAACCGCTCAATTTTTGTTCGTCATTCTGGCTCAGGCGAACCTGTCCAGAGAGGTCCCGCCAGCTCCTTTGCAGGCCACGGTCCGGATCGTAGGTTGCCAAGGAACGTCCCTGCAGGTCGTGAACATTCGTACTCCGAATGCCCTCGGGACTGACGCTTGCCCGCAGGGTTCCATCCGGAAAATATTCCGCGGTTGAAACCATCCAACCCGATGGCATGCCCGTTACGGAATTGAACTGGGAATTTCGCGCGGTCTGCACCGTTTTGCCTTCAACATCGGTCCAGCTGAGGCTGTACTGGTTTCCAGGGCCATGGGTCCAGGTCATGGTATAGCGCGATTCGGCAAGGTTCTTCACGCTGGGATCCAATTCAAAATTGGAGCGAATGGTCAGGTCGTCTACGAACTGCGAGCCTCCGGTGGAGGTTGCCCCGCGCCAGGCGGCTCCGGAGGGCACAGAAATGGCGCGCCCGTCGGCAGCGTACTGGGTCTCGCGATAAGCAAATCCGCCAGCATCGGGCGCCTGGACACCATTATAGTACAGGTAGGCCTGGATCGGAAGACCAGAAACAAATCCTGCCTGGGGAAGATCCGCAACTACGGGAAGATAGCTGCGGGATGGCCTGTCCTGGTCATCGGGAACCTGCATCCCCACCGTCCATTTCGAGCGGCCAGAAATCCCAAAGAACTCAGGAAGAACGAGGACTCCCGGAACATCTACGCTAATATCCTTCGCCCACAACAAGGCTTCGATCCTTGCTGTATTTGTGACGCGCACTGCGGCGTTCGGCGCATAGACCTGACCCAATATCACGCTTGAATTACCGAAGCGGACATCTGCCGTGCCCGCGTAATTTACCTGCACCAGATTGGTATTCGACGATGCCGTAAACGACATTTTACTGCGGTCGGCAAACTGCAGGTCCTGGGATATGCGCAACACCACGGGCCCACCGGTGGCCGCGAACACAAGCTTCGCGTCCGCGCCAAGCACAAGACCCTTCAGGTCATATTCCCCGCTCGCGAAATTCAGCGTCGCCCGGTCGCGGGCTTCCACCCGTGCATATTTGCCGGGCACAAGGGTTTGGCTCTGGTCATTGTTCACGGTGACGTTGGCCGTTCCCGGAGAGGCGGCGACTGCAGGAAGGGCGCAGGCGGTGAACGCGGCCCGCGAGGTGTAACCGGTCATGGTGACCTGGTTCTGCGAGGAAAGGCCACTCCAATAATAGACATCTCCAGTCACCTTCGACCGATCGCGTAAAGTTACACTGCCACCGGAGACAATGCCGAGGCTTGATGCATCCGCCCCCAGAGTTACATTCCCGCCAGCAACGAGAACCGCAGGAACAGCAACCCTGTCCGCGATGGTGAAGCTTCCGCTGGCATAATAGGGAACGCCTTCGAGACAAGATGCTGGAGGCGCGCCCGAAGCTACTCCCTGGCTCAGCCGGTCCAGGGTCTGCACCGTCCGGCCCTTGCCGTCCACCAGGGCGACGGTTTCACCTATCGCGTTCCGCGGTGTGGCTTTGGTGCCAAGCTCAAGGATCACGTCGTCAAAATAAATCTTGCCAGTGGGAACGGTGGTGCCATCGGAGGCCCCGAGCTCTAGCTCGGCGTGGGTAGCCCAGACGGGCGCGACAAACTTGGCCTCGTAATATTTCCAGCCACCGGCCTTGGCCATTTTTGTCGGCAGGAGGACGAAGGATGAGGCCCAGGCCCGGCTCCGGGCACCGACCCAGGTTGCGTCGCCGGCACCGAGCCAGTGAACCTTCGCATAGGCGTTCCCACCCAGTGCGGGGCCCGCATACCAGAACGAAAGCACATAGGAGCCGGAGGATTCAACGAGAACCTGATCCGACAACAGGCCTTGCGTAGCCGAAGTAAACCCGGCGTAGTCCAGCAGGCCAACATAAGTTCCGCTGGTGGCATTGAGGGACGGAAGGATAGAACTCTGATGAACCCTTGGACTTGTCGGGGTGGTACTGTTGGAAAGGGACCAGCCATCCATGGATTCTTCAAAACTCCAGTTCGAGAGCAGGTTGCCCTGAGCAAAGGAGTACTGGTAGCTTCGGGCGTGGTTGGTGGTTAGCAGGTCCGCTTTGACTGCAGCCTGGGCACCAGAAACAAATGGCAGGAACAATGCGCAATATTTTAGGGTCTTGAAAATCATTGTGCATCCTCCACGGCCCTGTGGCTTGCTGCCTGAGTACGGAACCGACCCCGCTCATCCGTGCGGCCGACACCCACGCCCTTCGCGGAATACCGGTTCCAGACTGTCTGGCCACCGCTGCCGTATTCACTAATTTGGGCCCCGAATCCGTCGTAACCCAGTATTCCGTATGTTGCGTTCGCAGGAGCCAGCACAAAATCATCCAGGTGGATCAAGCCACCTGCTGGGACTGTTCCCGCCTCGATCCACGCCTCGACACCCTGAGCAACCCCAGACGCGGGCAATTCGATTTCAGCTTCCCATTTCTGCCACTTCCTTGGCTTCAGAACCTCGGTGGGCGCACGAACTACAACCTCGGCTACAGAGCCATCTGTTGACTTTATGCGTAAAACAGGTGCAATGCCTGCCAGATTAAAGAAGATCCAGCCAGTCACCTTCATTCGGCGCAACACATGGCCAGGCTCAAGCACAGCCTTTAACTTGACCTTGCCACCGGTTACCGCAAAGCTCCAGGATCCGGAGTGGGCAAAGCCAAGGACATTGGTAAGGCCTGAAGCTTCGCCGCAATCCATGCCCTGATCTATTTCGGCAGGAAAGATTCCTTCGCCCGCGGGATAGGCTGAAAGATTGGGTGATTCATCGACTGCAATGGCATTTTCGGCCGTCAGCAAAGCGACTTCCGTTGCTCGCGCATCCGTCACCGAAATGAGCGGTTGGCTTCTCCGGCCACCCAAAAGCGTTGTCTGGTACTGGAATGGAGCCTTGTTCCGATAGGCCAGAACTTCTTTGGGAACTCCATTGTCGTGATAGGAGACAACCTGCGAGACCAACTGGAACGAGCCATCGCTGATTGGCCGAGAAGGTGCCTGCGGTTCAATAAAGTTGGGATTTATGTCATAGTAGGGTCGCCACATCCATTCAAACCGGGATTGGACGCGTCCAATTTCTCCAGGGAAATTCTCCTGCTTTTGCGCGCTTATTATCGTTTTTGTTGGGCTGCTGGAATTAAGCCATGGAGTCGAATGCGCCGGCTCATCATTTGAAATCGTGAAATCTCCTTTAAACACATAACTTGCTTTGGGTTGTTCCACAATCAGGGATGGATTCAAACCGATGGGGATGTTCTGCTCTTCCAATATCGTTTGGGCTAGCGTAGTCGACGATCCACGGCGGCTGACTTGCAAGGTCGGATAACCCTGGGCAGAAAATCCTGTGTATTGGGTTGAAGAATGTTGCCGATTTCCAAGCTTGTCCGTGGCCTCGGTTTCCACCATCTGAATCCTCGGCGTAACCCCAAGAATGCTACCGCCTTCATTGGTCCATTCCTTTATGGTCGAGGTCGTAGTCGACGTGACCTTCGCGCCGCTCACCAGATCGAGCTGTTCCTCCGACAGTGGCATTCCGAGAAGTGCGTAATTGGAGGTTTCCTTGGTTCGGGACTGGCCATCCACAACAAAATTGATTGTGGTTTTCTGAAGAGGGTGGAGTACATGGAAGGCATCTTCATGCTTCACTGTGACGGATGCTTCACGCGCATTCATCATCCATTGCCCCGTATGGTAAACATTTGGTTTTTCAGGAGTGCCGTAGGAGTACTCGAATACTTCGGCCCCATTCAGCGCCGGATATGTCACAGTGCGTTTTTTCACCACAACGACAAGCGGGTCGTAGCCGGGCTCACCAGCGGTGTTCTTCATCAGGGTCACATCAATATTTTCAGACCCCACCTGGGTCGATGTAATGATTGCATTGGATGCGCCCATGGAGAATGTGACCAGAGATCTCTGATCGTCGGTCACTTCAAATGGGGCGACAACGAATAGCTGAGAACTGTTATCATTTGGTGAGCCCCCTCCACTCATGCGTCCTCGAATTAAATCATAATAGCTAGACCAGGTCTGGACTACCGGAGAAAATTCCCAGTGTCTGGACTGTTTGTTTTCCGTAGGAAAATCGCGTTGTTCCAATCCGTATATTGAAGATCCAGCCAAACGGAGGCGGACAGCACCCCCAACATAATTCATAAATGGAGACGCTTCATAGGGACCGAGAGCAAAACCCTCCGTTGAACGAGATAATTCGTCAATGGGAGCGGTTAATGAACCTATTTTATCCTCATTGAGAAAGACATTCCTAAGATTGTCGATGTCCGTAGACGTCAATGGATCGTATGTGCAATCATAGGGCTTGAAAATGGCTCTTAGGCAGGTTGCTTCGGCCAGGAATTGAGAAACGCTCGATGGACTCGCAACTGGTTCAATTAGGACTTGTTTCTCGTTTTCCATTAGGATCAAACCGAAATTCAAATTGTGAGAATTTATTGTATAAGTTAAATAGTCACCTATATCCTGCCTGTCAATTTTACGTTTTACCTCGTCTGTTATTGGACTATTGAATTCTTTTGAGTATAAATTGTAGATTCCATCAGAATAGATATCGTCAAGTTGATAGTAAAAGTGATCGCGTGTTAAATAAATGGATTCGTTCTCAGGCAATTCCTGCAAATGTCCCGCAAGACCAAAGCTCCACCCATTATATTCAAAAAACAAATCGTTTCGTCGTGTACTCCATCCCTCATCCCCATACATTTGCTCTCCCACAAAATCCCTATCCGAGGAATAGACTATCTCCAAATGCTTTGGCC
Source organism: uncultured Fibrobacterota bacterium (assembly GCA_903876665.1). Lineage (GTDB taxonomy): Bacteria > Fibrobacterota > Fibrobacteria > Fibrobacterales > Fibrobacteraceae > CAIRAY01. The sequence goes on from CAIRAY010000014.1 coordinate 11,096, forward strand.
AAACCTTGACAGATTGTATGGCTTTTTGAAAATTCATAGGGTAACCCGCCTTTTGTATTCCACCACCCCCCGCCAAAATCCATGGAATATTTCCTGAAGCGTCATAAAAATCACCGGTATTCGACCGAGCGAAAACATTGACGATGTCCTTTCCCTTATGAAGTACAGTAAAGTATTGTGGATTTGTTGCAACCTCAACATCCTCGTTATAGGAAAAGCACATGTTTGTTAAATCTCCACGGACTTCTTCACCATAATTTCCAAGATTGGAAACGGGACAAATGCCGCTGGTTGTTTTCTGGGACACCACCTCCCAGTTGCGAGCTGATTTACGCTGGACAATCGCAAGAGCAACTTTTTTAAGTTTTGAAGCATCCTTTGTAGGAGTTCTTATTCTTGTTTTTAAAACTTGTGTATGGCCATCCCAAAAAACAGTTTCGTCCCAAACAACTGGATGGGTTTTAATAACAAAGTAGTCGTTAGAAGGGAAAATCGACCAAGCAGACAATCTTTCGGTATTTGGCAACATTGATTCATCCAAATGCAAAACCTGATCGAATACATTCGTTTTGGGATTGAAATCATAGACAAATCCTTCTGGCCCCTGCTTATTCACAATTGCAAACCATTTATTGCCAGGGACAAATTCATAGTCATTAAGTTTATTGGGGTCATTAAATGTCTTTTCAAACACTGGCGAAGTTGCCCAAGAGCTGGGGCCTGCTCGCCAAACAGTTACAGTCATACGGCGTACCGTACCAAAAATGTAGTTGGAAAGGACCTTTCTCACCAGGTAACAAAATTCTTCATCGCAACCCGAATTTACAATTGAGGTCCAATCCCAACTGGTGGACTGAAGGGGTGGATTAGAGATTTGTGCTTGAAAAATACCCTGACCCCTGTCAATGGCCTTCCATTCATATTCCACATCCTCAACGGCACCCGCTGGCGTCGTTACTTTTGTCAGGTATAATTGGTTCGATTTTCCTCCAGACCAAGCACGACCTTCAAAGTTTATAAAGTGATAATCAAAGTTATAAGTGCCTAAATCCTCGGCCTTTCTGTCCATGCGAACATTTGATTGGATGGAGCTCAACAGGGGACGATCCCAGAGGCTTGTATTGTAAGCTAGGTCCCAAGTAAATGTTCTAACGGCACCAGCCAATCCACTTTGTGTGTATTGTATTTTTTCAAACCGGGAAAGATCCTCCAAGGGTACCTGGTCGTAAAGTTGGGTTGACTTGGGAATATCAGACAGGCATTTGAGATCGCAGAAATATGTAAACTGAGCGGAACCCAGCTCTTCCCTGTTTGCGTTTAATTCATGGATAGACTGGATTCTGGAGGAGGCAACATATTGTTCTGAGGCTCCCATTGGGAAAAATTGCTGGCTCCAGTCAAAACGAAGAATCCCGGTATTCTTGAAGTCTGTCATTTCATGGATATCCCAACGGTAAACTTGCGACAATGGATGTAATGGGCTGAGCCCAAATGCATTTCCGGTCAATCTGCGTGTGCGTACTGCATCACCATCAAAACCAAATTTTAGGACTACTCCATTTTTCAAGGAAAATACCCAGCCAACTATTTGTTCCTGTAATACTTTGTTCCCAAAATTTGCCATAGGCACTTTAGTTGGATAGCCTTTGACTGTTGGGTCCGAGGCAAGGACAAAGGCACCCGTTAACTTGTCCTTTGATAACAGCCCTCCTCCATACGCACCAAGGTTGCACCAGAAAACATCATCAGACTCATTGGCCGTTTCCATCTGTTCGCGAGCAACAAATGGCAATGAAATTGACCAATCCCAACCAGCCATTGAGCTTGGCCGCTTCAAAATATTGGAATTGGCCATAGCATCAGGACCGTTGGAATAATTCAGAACCAATGGAAAGGAAGCCCCTCCCCCTGCTAAGCTAAATAATGGGACACTGTATGCATATTGGCCAGTTAATAGGTTGACATTGCCCACAACCTTCCCGACCGGTGCCGTTGGCTGGAAAAGGTAATCCCCATCATTCGCGAAACTACAAATGCAAGCAAAAAAGGCCAAAATTGCCAGATTTTTCGTTTTCATTTTTTTTCAATTCCCCTACCAATTGAACAAATACCTATCCACTTGCCTTGCCACTGTGTCCTTAAGCTCCTCCACTATCGTTCCAAGTGAATCACTCTTAATCAAATAATATTTTGGGTTTGGGTACGGCAAATAATAGAGGACACCTCCTATCCAATAACGATTCGCCCATCCGACATAATCAACAGAAGCCCCAAAGGTCACCCTTATCGTATCCTCAAGTTGCGACATGTTCCGGTCCCCGACGTTTATTTTCATGGAGTAAAAACCGTGAAGTTTTGATTCACTGAAAACAAAAGAATCCCCGCTCAAGCACATTCTTTCCGAATACGGTGAAAAGAATTCCCGCAGCGAATCGGAAAGCCATTCCCGGGTATGTCCACCCGGGAATGATCCTGTTCTTGTGAATAGCGTGTCAAACCTTTTCATTACAGGAACAAATAATTTAAGAGAATCATAAATATTCAAGGCAAAAGATGCAGTGCAACTCTGTTCAAATCGAGTACCCCAATGAACTCCAAAAACACCGGAATCGGTGGCAATTTCGAAAGGAACCTTACGCTGACTAGTTTCCGCGTCATTCCCCTTAGAGCCGCACCCAGCAAGGAAAAGGCCAAACAAAGCCAGCGCGTATACCACTATTCCCATTCGATTCATTAAATTCATATTATCACTCCATGAGATTTTGGATGCCAATAATAGGTAATATTTGCCATCCAAAACATCTCGCCTCCGAATAACTACATTTTGAGCTCCACTGGAGCCCTGCCATGACCCGCAAAATTCTCTTTCTGTTCGCGCTGTGCTTGCCCTTTGTGGGTTGCCTGCAAGACACCCCGAATGACATTCCTGATATCCGTTATACGGTTATTGTTTCCAACCAAGATGAATCTCCGGTGGATTCCGCTACCGTTCTTTTGCTCTCCTCGGAAGGCGATTCCATCCAGCTCGTAACTGACCAGAATGGACTCGTGCGGTTTGGAAAAGTCTCGGGAGAACAGAACCAGATCAGCGTCAGCCGAAGGGGCTACCGGTCGGTGGACAGCGTGGACCAG
>CAIRAY010000015.1 GCA_903876665.1 uncultured Fibrobacterota bacterium
CAAGCGATCCAAAGCCTGTCCCAAAACAGCACGCGTTCCTTCAAACGCCCCATCGTCCATCCGATGCGCCTCCCGGTTATTGCCTTTTTAGCGCTTATTTTCACTGGCGCGGTCCTTTTGTGGATCCCTCCCGCCACCACGAGCCCCATCCGCTTCATCGACGCCCTTTTCACCAGCACTTCGGCGAGCTGTGTCACGGGGCTCTCCGTGGTCGACACCGGAACGCGCTTTACCCTTTTTGGGCAATCCGTTCTCATCGTTTTAATGGAGATCGGGGGCCTGGGAATCATGACTTTCAGCACCCTCCTGCTCCTGGTGGCCGGCGGTAGGGCGGGTTTAACCGGTCAGGTTGTAATTCTTTCAAGCTTTACCCAGGCAGACGGATCCTACTCACCCATCAAGATCCTTAAGGAAGTCTTTAAATTCACCGCCATCATTGAAGTCATCGGAGCGGTGATATTCTTCACTCAAGTACCCAATTTGCCCCTGTTTGATCGAATCTTTTTCTCGGTATTCCACTCGGTGAGCGCCTTCTGCAACGCCGGGTTCTCCACGATGAGCGCCAATCTGATGGACTACCAGTCCAATTGGATTTTCAATCTGAATACCTGCATGTTGATCGTGACCGGAGGCATCGGATTTTTGACCCTGTCGGAATTGTTCTCCTGGGGAAAAAAAGGGTCTGCCATCCGCCGCATAAGCCTCCATAGCAAACTTGCGTTATTGACAACAGTAATCTTGATTATTGGAGGCATGTTCGCCATTCTGCTTTTTGACTGGAGCAATTCCATGAAGGAATTGAGCTGGAGCAACAAGATCCTGACCTCCCTCTTCCAGTCCATCACCACCCGCACTGCAGGCTTCAACACCTTGGACATTGGCCTCCTTTCGGCTCCGACGCTATTCACCATGATCCTTCTCATGTACATCGGGGGAAGCCCGGGCTCCTGTGCCGGCGGAATCAAAACCACCACTAGCGCGGTCCTGGCCATCTTTGGCCTGAATCGATTTTTAGGCCGGCAACGCTCGCAAATCATGAGCCGTACCATCCCCGATGAAGTGATTGAAAGCGCTTCACGACTATTCATCATCACCATTGTCCTAGTTACTATTGCCACACTGGCGATGACCTCCATCGAGACTTGGCACACTCCGGGAGTTGCATCCCACCCCGTATTTCTCAAAGCTTTTTTTGAATGCGTCAGCGCATTCGCCACCTGTGGCCTTTCCATGAATTTCTCTCCCACCCTTACAGACCCAAGCAAGCTCATCGACATTTCCTTGATGTTCATTGGCCGTCTGGGGCCATTGGGTATTATTACTGCAGTGGCCATGTCATCTCAAGAACGGGCTCGTTTCGCAGAAGAACACATTATCATCGGATAAGATTATGGCTTCAAGAAGACAATTTGCCGTTATTGGCATGGGACAAACGGGCTACTTCCTCGCAAGACATCTCACCCATTTGGGCCATGATGTCATCGCGGTTGACCGTAGCGAAGACCGCATTCAGGACATCACGCCCTATGTGGCCCAAGCCATCGTGGCCGACTGTGCGCGAAAAAAACAATGCCAGTCTTTACCTCTGGGTGAAATCGAGGCCGTGATCGTAGCCATTGGAGATTCCCTCGAAGATTCCGTGCTGACCATGCTCAACCTCAAGGAGCTTGGCGTTCAAAACATCGTTGCCAAATCCTCCAGCGAACAGCATTCCTCCATCCTGGCAAAACTTGGTGTTACCGAGATTTTTCATCCGGAACGCGATATGGCGGTTGCCCTCGCTGAGCGCCTGAACCGCCCCAACATGCTCGAGTTCCTCCCCTTCATGGAAGGCTACTCCATCGTGGAATGGGCCCTTCCGGAAGACCTTGCAGGCAAGTCACTCCTGGATCTGAACTTGACCAACAAGTATGGGGTTCAAGTGATCGCAATCAAGGATGCCCTGACCAACAAGGTTTCCATTGCCCCCAAGGCGGGCGCAGCTCTCCAGGACACCGATGTGCTCTTCCTTTTGGGTGCCAATGAATCCCTGGAAAAACTAATGCGGAAACTGGAAGACTAATTTGCAAAAAGAGTTTGGACACGAAAAAGGCATCCCGGTTGGGATGCCTTTTTTGTGTTTGTTACAAAACTACCGCAGGTGAACCGTAAGAACGGATTCCGTATCTCCGACCTGTATCCGGACTAAATGCACGCCAGGCTTCACGCCCTGAATGCCCAGGTTATGGACTCCAGCGGGCATTTGCGCTGAAATGGGGGTGGTCTCCACCCGGCCAAACATATCAAGCACCTCGACTCGGACCAGGGAATTGGTCTCGACCTGGAAGTGGATCGACTTGCTTTGGGCATCCCAACCCAAGTGGACCGGATTGGCCTGGGCAATAATCGCCACAATCGCTCTTGAAGAAGAGGACACGGCCCTGCTGGAAGAAGAACTGGTGGCCCCAATCGGCAACGTGAGTCCGTTGAAAACGATGTTCTTGACCGCGATGGAGCCCGGGGCACCAAGAGGCTCCTTGAGTTCCCACTTCACGGCAATGGTTTGCTTCATGTTCTTGGCGGTTGCGGCAGTGACCCAATCGGGCTGAGCGAGACCGGAAAGAGGAACGCTAACCGTGGTCCATGTAGCTGCAGGAGTCAAGTTGACGCCCCATTCCTGCCCGGTAGGAACCCCAGTCTGATTGAGAGCCATACGAACATTGCCTGCGGAACGGTAGGTAAGGGAAATGGAAGTGACCGCAGAAAGGTCAGCTGGAGCCGACAGGGCCTTGAACTCCATCAACATTCCCACGAAGGGATACAGGCTGCTTGCGGGTGGATTGGCAGCATCGTAGAGAGGTTCAGGAAGAATTGTCATCAATGCTTCCGCGATGGTTATGGCAGCTTCAAGCTTCAGGGGGCTGGTGCCCGGTGCAGGGCTCACCGTAGAACCCAGGATGTCGACATACACGCCCCAGAGAGGGAAGGTCCCGACGGTCATGGGAACATCCGAAGAGCTGGAAGAGACCACCACGGCTGAGGAAGACACTAAGATACTGGAAGAGGAAGTGGCACTGGAAGAGGCTCCGATGCTTGAGGACATTACCAGGCTCGAGGAGGAACCCGCTAGGCTCGAAGAAGAAGTCACCACACTGGAAGAGAGTGCAGAGGAACTGCTCACTGCGCCGCTAGAGGTGGGAATGGGCCCTGGAATTCCGCCGACACACTTCACATCATCAATGATCAAACTGCCTGCGCGTCCTGTGCTATCCTGAATTTGCCAGCTGAAGGCCTTGATTCGGGACTTGTCAATCACCACATCCGCAAGTTGTCCCCAGTCTTCCTGGGCCAGCTGGGCAAATGTCAGAGACACGGTGGTCCAGGAGGCATCACTGGCTGGCTCGACCATCCCATGGAAATTGCTGTTGGTGACCGCACCAGACTCTACCCGGAACCGATGACCATATCCTTTGTATTTGTACTCAATCTGGGTACAGCTGGAGAGATTGTGCTGGGCTTCATCTGCGCGCAGATTAAACCCGATTCCCACAAAGGGCAGGTACAGGAAGGTTCCCTTGTTCAAGGAGAAAGTAATCTTGGCTCCGTAGGCCGTGCTCGCAATGGCACCACCTGCGGTGGGGGTAAAATAAACTTTGGGGGGTCCGATCGAGGTCAGCGGAGTGATCACGGAAGCCCCAAGACCATTGGTGTCGGGAACCATGACATTGTCGTTGTATGTATACCATTCTCCACCCCATTTGGTAACATTGTCACCATCTTCGAGATCGTCAATAAGGTCGGTTGCTACGGATATGGCGGAAGAAGAGGAAGCAACCACGGAGCTCGAAGAAGAAATGGCGCCACCGGAAAGTTGGGGCATGTACCCACCAATCAAAAGGCCATTCAAGAGCTGCAAAAGCGTGTTGAAATAACCCGTTTCGTTTCTCACCATCATGGAGGTCCAAAGGGTATTTAGATAGGCCTGTCCGCTTGCGTTCTTTTCTCCTGCGACGGCACTGCCAAATGCTCCCATAAATGTGGAATTGGCGTAAGTGGCAAGGGAATCCCCGCTGGTGTTGTACCCTGCCCTGATTCGAGAAGGAGTGTTGGCGGTCTTGGTGCGTATCCACGATCCCATTTTCGTATTCATTGTTTTTGCCGTAGCCTGGTTAAACCAAGCCTGGGCCATAGCCAAACGCCAAGGAGTCCGGGAGGCGTCATAATTAAATATGTAAGCGTTATTGTAGGGAGCCGTGGGATAGGTTGGTGTACCCGTTGCAGTACACCAGTCCGAGACGAGACCTGTTGTTATATTGGCATTGGACTGGAGCAATGCGTAGTTTGCGGTGAGTACTGCGTCCCAGCGGGACGGATTGGCATCAATACTTTTGAACAATTCAACCGCAGCAGGGGAAAAGTAACTCGGGTTTTTGCGGCTATCCCAAGCGTCACCTGGCTTAAAAACCTTAGATGCATCCAATTCGTTCGCATAAATGGCCGAGCTGAGTGCCTGAGCCCCGGTCAGGTACTTGGCGTCACCGAATTGGCGGTAAGCCAACACAAGAGCAGTCGCGACATCGACATCGCCATCGGTGGCTCCGTTGCAATTACCCGCACCTTGATTGCAAGTCGTAGAAAATCCCTGAATTTTCCAATTCATGATTCCATTGTAGCCAGGCCGGTTTTTGTAATAGTTCCAGAGCTTGTCGAATTGAGTCTGGTAGTTGGAAGTGGGTGTATTGTCGCTGAAATACACCATGAGAAGCATCCCATAGCCAATACCTTCCGAAACGGTATAGGTGGTGTCGTCAAACTTGATGCGTGCTTCGGTTCCCTGTTCCCGGTAAAACCCAGCCATCCAAGTCGTAAACCTAGCCTTCAGCTGAGCGCTGGACGCAGTGGATGCCACCAAAATATTGCCACCGTAGGTGGTACTCTGGGGAAAAGGAAAATTGACAGCAGCAAACGCCTGAAGAGCCGTTGCGACCAGCAATGTCATAAGTACTTTCCGAAACATGGATACCTCTCTGATTTGTTACCCGATCCACCCAACAAAGGATATATACTCCAAGCTGGAATACAACAAGCTAAAACAATCCTATACGCTCTCACCTATGGGAGATTGCCTAATTTAGCTAAAAATCAACCGGTTTTCGGGGTCAGAACCAACGGGAGATCGTTACTGCGCTCGAGGAATTTCCTACGCTTTGATCCACCGCAAAATCGCCGGAAAGCTCCCAGTCGAACAAATAGCGCCCCTTGCCATTTTCGCCCCCAAAGGGTGACATGAAGCTACGCGTCCAAAGGGGGTCCACTCCTTCGCGCCAAGGGCGGAACCGAAGCGCCATCCCCAGCATCAGTTTCTTCTGGGTCATGATTTGCCCAACATATTGAATGTTGTAGGCGGCTTTGACCCGCAGACACTGATGAAAATATTTTTGGCCTCCGATTTGCCCACCGACTGCATTTTCCACCTCTGGATTTTGATAGACCAGCAACCCTAACTGCCAATCCATGGGTCGGACATATCCCAGCCGGTATTTGAATTCCCGATTATTCCAATAGCCTGCTGCGCTGTACTGCTTGTAGCGAAGAGAAACGCCACCGCCAATGTCGCGGTAACCCCAGAGCATGGTTTTTTCGCTCTCATCGAACAATTGCTGGGTCTCCAGGGCAAAGCCAACGCCCACATCCCAATCCCGAGGTTCGCTTGCCAAGGAAGAAAGGCTTAAGCCACCCGCGATTTCGAAATAACCACGGTAGCGCACGATACCTCCATCGGTATCATTGCGAAACAGCTGCACGGAATCGGGAGCAAACTTATAGATGGCCGTGTCATTGTCGGCGGCCCAACGGGTATTCGCACTGATGATCTGAAAACCGGGCAAGGAGATGCTCAGGTTTCCCAAATCAAGATTCTGCATTCCGAGGGATAGACGACCGTCCGGCAAAGCACCCAGGTCGGAAGGGAACCCCGGATGGGTGGCGTCAGGAAGGTTTTCATCCCAGCGGGAAGAAGAGATGGGCACGCCCAGTCTATTGATGGCAAAAGCCTGGGAAAGTCCAAGCACCAAAAGTAACGAAATTAGAGCGCGCATTATTTCTGCCCTCCTTCGACATGTTTGACACCATCGAAGCGATAATCAAGCTTCAAGCTCCAGCGACCAGACTGGTTTTGTCCAATGAGAGCATTACCCGATAGGAAACCTTCGTATAGCCGAGGATCCCTTCGGTAGGTCGCCGAAAACAAAATGTTTCGGCCCATATTGACTTCGGACCCCAAAGAAAAGAAGGCTTCCCGGACTGCGCCCAGGCGCTCCATGTAACCCGCCCAGCCCGCATCGGCAATAAAAGCCAGCGGTAAAGGTTTGCCTTGCAAATCGGCAAGCTGCAATCGCCCACCCGTGAGCCCATAAGTGGTTTTTCCGTTATACCCCAGACCCACGGACAATTCAGGCTGAAGGATGGGCAATTTGCCCCGGACTGTGGTGGCGCAGTATGCACCGTAGGGGAACATGAGCCCTGCCGCCAAGCCCCAGCGGACGTAGGTGCGATCCTGATCTTCAACGCTCCATTTCACACCAGGAATGACAGGAAACAAAAGAGTGCGCTTGCTTGCGGGAGTGTACCCATCGTCTCCCACAAAGGCATAGGTATTCGAAAGAGTGATTTCAAGCCGACTCGAAAGCCCGGTCCAGCGCAGTCCTAAATATTTTGGGTACAAGCGCATGCGGTCATAGCGGACAAACTCTCCGGCAAAAAAACCACCGTAGTTGGGTCCCTGTTCCACAAAACCGTCGGGAGCAAAGGAATAGCCCGAAGCACCATACCAAGTCTGCCCAGCCCAAAGCGCTGGAGCCAAAAAAGCAACCAGGCAAAAGGCCCGGGCGATGTTCCAAATGGACTTCTTCATTATTTCACCTCGGATAGGAAAAGGATCGTACCCGTGAGTAGGATTGCACCTAAGGCGCTCCAAATCGGCATGCCCTTTCCGACCGACAAGGTCTCGACCGGAATCTCGAGGGTTTCATCCGCAACGACATCGATGTCCATGCTCTTTTCCCCATGGTAATTGCGCAGAAAAAGTTTGTGTTTGCCTTCGGGCAATTCCTTGCTGAGCCCACCGGCCTTCCCAACATACTTCCCGTCCACAAAGACATCGACGGCCGTTTTAGCTGCCCGGGCAATGGAAAGGCGCCCGGGTTTGCGGTTCAAGGAGGCCTCGATGCGGATATCGCGATCCGGAGAAATGCTAATGGTTTCTTCGTGGGTAAAAAATTTGTCCTTGACCATACGCACCACGTAGGTTCCCTCATCCAGAGTCACTTTATGGATCGGCAGAGCAAAGGAACCCACCTTGCCACCTTGTTTGGTAAGGATTTCGGCTTTGACCCCAACATCGGTCGTGACGACAGTCAGCTTTCCGGTCAACCGGCGCAGAATTGGGCTCACTTTCACTTTTTCACCTGGCTGAACGGTGAGCTCATTGGACCAGACTTCGTAGCCATCCAAGCGCAAGAAAAGGTTCACATTGCCGGGCGTCACATTTTCAATGAGTAGCGGAGTTTTTCCCACGACATTCGCCCCCAGGTAGACCTGCACTCCCAGAGGAGCTGACTCCACCAGAATCTGACCTGGAACCACCTCAAGCTTGGCCTTGACCTCGGAAATTTGGCCCGAGCTGATCCGGACGCGCTGGCTCCATGGCTTGAAGTTCTTCATTTCCATTTGGATGGTGTAATAGCCCTCGGCCAAGGTGTCTAGGTTCATGGGAGTTTTGCCGTATTCACGTCCATTGATAAACACACCGGCACCGAGTGGTTCGGATGAAATCTCCATGGAACCGGGAAGGGAGCGAAGCCCAACCTGGATTTCCCGCGATGCCCGGGGCACCACTTCAACTTTTTGTTCCATGGACTGATAACCCCCGGCCAGTACCTTCAGACGGTACTCCCCTTCGAGCAGACCAACAAGCTTGAGCGGAGTTTGCACCGAGGCCTTGCCGATGAACAAGTCATCCAAGTAAACTTCACCTTCAACTGGATGGACAAGAATGGTCAGGTTTCCCATCCATTGGCGCAAATAGCGATCCTCGATGCTCTTGGCGAGACGGGCCACCGCGGTGCGCAAGGATTCGGGATCCTTTACCATGGCGAAATCCGCCACGACCACTTCGCCGGTGGCCACTGAAATCAGACGCAGGTCCAATTGGATTTGCCCCGAAAGGTCAGAAGCCTCGCCGGTGAGCAGCACCTCGACCGAAAGCATTTGCTTCAGCTTCTCGCGAGTTTCTTTGGTGAGCCCGGCTTCTTCGTATTGCTTTTCGTCCAGCACCTTGACCAGACTCGAGCGCTCCAGCACAATGAAATTGGTCTCATTGCGCAGGTGAGTGCCAAACATGGCGGAAATCACCCGGCCAAGCCCCTGTTTGGCGGCATCGGGATTTGCATCCGAAAAGGGCAGCACCGCGATGGTAGGTGTGCGCTTGCGTTGCGCCTGAATGGTTGTACCGTCATCCGTACCCGCCAGCGCAAGGCCTGTGAATACAAAGAACAGCAAAGAAATGAGTTTCAGCATATTATTTTTCAAGGAGGCCTCTCCGGATAATCCAGTAACCTTGTGGCATAATGTAATAGTAATTGGAGGCGCCAGGCAAGGCGCATTACGAATATTTGTGTGCTGAATCACACCGGACGCAAATTGGCTTCGACCTTCCACAAGCGATGGGAACTCGCCAGGTACTTGCGCTCAAAGGGCGTCAGCGGATCGAGGGGTTCAAATTCAGTACAAATTGGATTTTTAACATCCGCCCAAAAAAGCGACTGCGCAAATTCTTGCGCATAGGTTTTCCAGTTGGTGCGGAGCTCGAGCTTCCCTCCCAGCGCCAGAAGCGTTGGGAAAATGGGATGGGCATGCCACCGTCGCATAAAATGCCGGGATTTGGGCCAGGGATTGGGGTAGAGCAAAAAGTGGTGCTGCAATTTCCATTGGGCGCAAACGGCGAGGATCCAGAAGTCCACCACGTCGGCGCGCAGCAACAACAGGTTTGGGGGAAGTGCGCTCACTCCCTGATTTTTGGAGAGACGCATGGCAGATTTATCGATCCCAATCACCAGGCAGTCCGAGTTTTCAAGCGCAATCTTGCAGGAACTTTCCCCCACCCCGCACCCCGAATCCAGAATCAAAGGGAGGTCCCGGCCGGCAATCCAGGCGGTGGCGAGCTGAAAAGCCTCGAGCGTGTGCGGAGCCTGTGGCTTTAAGTATTCGTGGGCCAGGTGCCTGCGCACGGCCCATTCCAGGTCCGGATGGATTCCTTCCTGATTGGATTCAACGGGCTTGGAATCTCCGGACACGGATTACCCGCGCGCCAAAAGACCCAGAAGCTCCGTGTCGAGGCGTTCCGCATTCTGGTTGTACTGGGGCAAATTCTGGTGCAAGCTTTCGCCGGTGGAGATCACCCCGAAATCCAGGTTCTTATAGTTCCAGTAGGAATACCCGATGCCCGCCTGAGCCAGAATGCCCAAGAAATCCGTCATCCAATTTACCTGCGAAACACGATCGGGACCCCCGACATAGACCCCGAATTCACCACACGCCACAGGCACTTTGTACTTGGCCCGGAACTCCAGCACAGGACCGAGCTCGCGCTCCATGCGGGCACGATCCCACACACCTGAATCGTTGGGAAGCCTTGCATGAAGTGCTTCGGAAAGTTCGTAATTCCCAGGGTAGGAAAGATGCCGGTCATAGGCGTGACCATGGACCCATGGGGCCATCTGGTGGGTAAAAACTACCGGGTTGTAAAAGTGAAAGGAATAGAGGACATTGTCATCTTCGAGGGGAGTCAAGTGGGCGAATTCCGAAGCGGAATTCCACTTGTTGGAACCCACCACGATGGTACTTTTTGGGGCTGCCTTGCGGATATGCCAAAACATTTCGTCCTTGACCTTGTCCCAGATTTTGGAATCCGTCGCGGTAGGCTCGTTCAGAATTTCGAGCATGACCGATGGGCGATTGCCGTAGCGCTCGGCCAGGACCGACCAGATGCGACGGGAATCCGCACGACAAACCGGGTCCGTAAAAAACGGTTGCTCTTCCGAGGCTCCGGAGTGAAAATCGTGGCCTGGGCATTTATGGAGATCGAGCATCACTAATAAACCCGCTTGTTCCGCAGCCTCGATGGCCACATCAAGCGCACGGAAGGAGCGCTCATCCTGCTCCAAATTTGCACCACGGAAAAAATTGAAATAGTCAATGGGAAGACGCACATGGTTAAAGCCCCAAGACTTTACTCTCTGAAAATCCTGGGCACCAATGAAGGATTCGATATGTCCATAAAATCCAGGGAAAGCCTGGGGATCTTTTTCTTCGATGCAGTCAACCTGGCTAAACCAACCGCCAAAATTCAGACCTTTGAGGCGCTGTGCAAGCATAAATTCTCCTAGCGTTCTTGATCCACTTCTTCGTATTTGGCGTAGAGCTGGTCGATCTTGAACATCCGAGTAGTGCGACGGCTTTTGCGCATGCCCCTAAACAGTATCCAATTGAATACGAGCACGATCACGCAAACAAATGCAGCAAAAATCACTTTCTCAGGCATTGAAAAGAAAGATAGCAAGAGCACCTGTGAAGGCGAGAGAAATTTGCAAGAATCCGCAGTGAAATTCCGAAGATCACTCTGCCAGTGGAAGCACCAGTGCGGGACTATCTGTTTCAATGGGTGAAACGGGAGAAACAGAGCCCGTTAGAGGCGACCAAAGGATGCGAATTTTCCCTTCGCTCTCAGATTGATAGAGAATTCCGTCTTGAGCTTTCCATCGATGGGCACGGACGCGCGTTTCCTCGGAAATTTCTTCTAAAGAAATCTTCAACGGAGTTTCTTCACCAGTTTCCACATCGAGTACTTGAATATTCTTGCGATTCATTCCTGACTCAAGCAAAAGATACTTTCCATCCATTGACCATTTTAGCCCGTGAATGTCGCGACCCTTTGCCAGCTCACGTTGTTGATCGTTGCGAGAATCCCACAGCATGATGTTCCAACTGGAATCCGACCCATCCGGAGTGCGTGAAGCGTAGGCGATGAACACCCCGCTCGGAGAGAAAACTGGATATTTTGCATCCAGGGAATCCGGTGAAAGGAACTCACGGTGGGACAGAGTCAATCCAGCATGGACGATCCGGCTGCGGCCTTCCAGCACGCATTCAAGGGCCATGTTCTGCCCATCGGAAGCGAAGCTGAAACCATTCACCAGTCCCAACTCGCCCCGGGACATGTTTACTTCGTGGGTACCCTTCCAGGTCATGCGGAATAGATTCCGGCTCGAGGGATCGTCTTCCCGGACATAATAAAGCCAATTCTCATAGGGCTCCCACCGGGCAAACAGAACATTGCCTAGGGAATCCACCTTGGAAGCCGAAGCCTTGTTGCCCACCTGCTGCAAAGTCAATTGACCCTTGCCCGAATCAGACTGGGCAAGATGAAAGAACGAATTCCTGGACCAGGCCATTTGAGCGTCCAGAATCTTTGCGGGCGAACGGGTAAGCCGGGAAGTCAATCCCGATTTATGATCGGCCAGCCAAACATCGCTACGTCCATCTTCAACTTTTTGTAGATAAAGAAAATCCTCATAATCGCTACGCAGGACTGCGCGACTGTTTTGACCAGCCAAAACGCGCCATTCCTCACCCAGACTTTGCGCAAAACCCGAATCAGGACGAATTGCATCATTAATGGGAATCATGCGAAAATCCCATGCCGGAGCGGGGCCCTGATCGAACAACGCCACGGCAAAACCAAGAGCTTCACCCCGACGGCCGGGGCTCGAAATCCAGGTGTTCTGAATCTTCATGGGCCGAGGAATCAGGGGCTCCTCTCCCGAAAGAACCATCAGGTCAATCCCACTGACTTGCCGCACCAGGGAGTCTGCAATTTGTAGTGGAGCATCCAAGAGCAACACTTGCAGGGCTGGTGGCTTGCTCCAGGATTGGCGGGCCTTCTGAATTTGCGCTACCATATCCACAACCGAAGGTCCTGGGCTACTTTTGCCCGAAAAGCCAAAAACCGCGACATCCTTTCCGTTCACCGAAAGAATCGAACAAGGGTCTTTTTGAATCCAGGGGAGAAGATTCTCCGCACCGGCGCGCCGAATCCCGGGGGCATCATTTTCGCTCAACAATATCTTCTGGTAAGACATTTTTGCGTACAGGTCGAGGATGCGCTGGCTATTCTTTTCGGCGGTGTCCTGAGGAAAAAGGCGACCGGCATCCAGCAGCTGCAGGGCCGGGTATTGCATGCGAAGTTGCTTGATCAGAGAGAAGCGCCGGGAAAGCCCACCGTTCAGGCGATCCTGTTCCCAGAACGAAAGAGCCTGGCCCTCGGTGTTTGCGCTATAGGCAATCGCGACATATTTTGCTTTGTCTACTCGACCTTCCTTTTCGCAGGCCTGGATAATGGCGACTGCATCGAGCTTGGAAGGGTCCTGTCGCAGGGCCTTGCGGGCGTATTGCGTGGCCAAATTGCAGGCTCCATGCTCCCACTCCTGGCGAGCGAGTTTCATGAAGTCGATCACCTCGCGATCCCGGAGCGGAGGATGCACCTGCAAGGTCACCGTGTGCACCAGTCCAATGTTTCCCATGGATTTTATCGCATATTCGACGCCCAAGGTACTTAATTGCAAACCCAGGCCCGCACTGATTCCCCGCATCCACCCGAGTTCTGGATTATGCAAGTCCCGCTCATAACCCGTGCGCGCAAAAAACAAATGCTGCCAATTCCACTCTCCACCCACATGAAGCCTCTGCCCGGCGTCATTGGATTTAGAATATCCGATTTGCCAGCCCCAGGCACTGGTACTGTCCGCAAAACCGAGCCCCGTCCGCAACAAGGTGGGAAGCTTGGACACTGCACCTGTCCCTGACCGGTAGGAAAATCCGTGGGCTAGGTTCTGGAGAGAAAAGGACCCCTGAAGTCCATAAAACATATTCCAAGAACCACTCAGATCCAGCCCATACCCGTCCCCAGGAACATCGTCAAGCTGGGAATGAATCCAATTGAGCCTTGACCCGACCCACAAACGGTCTGCAAGCAATGGATAGCCCCATGCCAGACCCAGGGAAAAATCCATCGCTACAATTTTTACATCGTTTTCTTCGATATTCCTGGCACCCTCGAAAGGCGTGGCAAAAAGTCCCGAAAAACCCAGACCCAGGTTTCCGATCCGAGGCACGGCAAATACAGAGGAAGCAGCCTCATGGCGCCATTGCCCCAGATAATCGCCATGGGAAAACTGGGTCTGGAACCCTTCAACCAAGGGAATTCGGGCTGGATTCCAAAAAACCGTCGAAGGATCATTGATCGCCGGGCCGTCAAAACCGCCCATGGCCGCCGCGCGGGCACCCATAGGGAGCTTCAGGAACGGGAGGCTTGCCGTACCGGCCTGGGTGTCGTCAAAATTGAACATTCCATCCACCGGATTCCCAAAGACCAATGCCCCGAGGGACAAGCCAATCATGGCTCCTCTTTGGAGTAGGGTAAATCCGAACCGCAAGCTATTCCTCATTCAGGCAAAATCTCCTAAATAAAGTATCGGATTTTTAGTGGAAGAACTGGAGTAATCCTTAAAAAAGGCAAAAAAAAGGCACCCTGACGGGTGCATTTAGGATCAAAAGAGAATTAAGCGACGATGTTGAGGGACTCTTCGCAGATATTCAGGCCCAGGACGATTTCCAGGGCTTCGGGCTCGACATCGAAATCCACAACCAGCCCGACTTTCTTGCTCGGATCCTTTTGGTTTTCGAAGTGGACAATATCAAATAACTTCATCCGGATGGAGGCAGCTTCAGTGACTGGGATCTCAACGATCATGCCCTTGCGAATTGGGCCTTCCAGAACACTACCCTTGAAAACGATGGATTTGCCGTCATCGGATAGGGAGGTCTTTTTTACAAAAAAGCGTGGCATTGAACCCTTTTTCGGTTGTTAGTGACCTACAATTTAACATTTTTCTGCGCATGGCAAGTAATTCTATGCAATTGATTGTGGGAAGAATCCCTTTTTTTGTCTGTACGCCCTATTTCCATGACTCCCTGGAGAGCCATTCCGGAGCGGAAATTTTCCTGGATGGAACGCCCCGGGAACACAACCAAAATCTGGCGCAAGGCTTGATCCATCTATCTCCGTCGTCATCTTACGAGTACGCCAAGCACCCCGACCTCTACTGGATCCTCCCTGACATTTGCACCGCCAGTACCCTGGAAATCCGCTCCGTGAAACTTTTTTCAAAAAAATCGCTTCTCGACCTCAATAGAGAGCCAATTGAGCTATCGGACCAGTCGGAAACCTCAAATAACCTTCTAAAATTGCTCACCGAGCAGTGGAAAGGCATTCATCCCGTATGGAAATCGGCCTCTTCCGAAGGTCCCCAACCCACCGCCCGCATCCTGATTGGAGACCGTGCGCTTCTGGAGGATCAGAATTCGGATTGGCCCTTCCGCTATGACCTGGCCACCCTTTGGCAGGAATGGAAGGGGCTTCCCTTTGTTTTTGGAATGTGGATGATCCACCGTAGCGTGCTCGAATCCCCCGGGCTCCGTGAGGCCCTGCAAAGCTATCGCGCGCACCTGCATCAAGCGGTTGCCGACTTCAGGGCCGATCCACGCCACGCTTTGGAACGGTGGCTGAAAAAATACCCGTCCCCAATCCATTTAGACGACTTGTTGCTGTATTACAACATCATCGATTACCGATTTACCCCGGCGCACCAAGAATCCCTACGCGAATTCTACCAGGAATGCGCCTTAGCCGGCCTAATTGAAAAGGCCCCGGACTTGCGCTTTGTACTGTGAAGGACCAGAAATTTTACAAAGAAGATTGGATCGGCAAATGCATTTCCACCCGCAGGCCCGGGTTTGCGTTGATGAGCTCTAGGCGGACATTCAGAAGCTGGCTGAATTTCCGCACCAGGGAGAGTCCGATACCGGCACCGCTGGTCCTACGCGTCATCTCATTTTCCACCCGGTAAAACTCCTGAAACACCCGCTCTTTTTCTGCGGAAGGAATTCCGGGTCCAAAGTCGCGAACAAATATCATCATTCCGTCCCGCCGAACACGAAGTCCAATCTGGATCTTTTTTGGCTCAAAACCTTTGGCGAATTTGATCGAATTTTCCAAGAGGTTCATAATCATCTGGTAGGTCGCATCGCGGTCCAGGTAAATCTCCTCTTCACATTCTTCAAAAATGCTCTCGAGACTAAACCCAGCACGTTCAACCGTTGGCGTATACTTGACGATGAATTCTTCCAGGAATTGCCGAGGATTGGTCAATTGCAGATGGACCGGCCAACGATGGCGCTCCAAGTTTGAAATATTCAGGACATTTTGGATGAGGCGTGTCAACCGTTCGGTTTCACTCGCGATCATGGTGTAATAATGCTGGCGCTTTTCTTCTTTGACCACCCATTGATTCTGCAAAAGCTCCGCATACATGCGAATCGCAGTCAAGGGAGTCTTCAGCTCATGGCTAACCGCAGAGATAAAGTCCTGGCGCTTGGCACTGGCCCGCATCTGGCTTGCGGTGGTCTTGTACACGCCATAAAGACCTGCGGAGAGTACAAGGACCATGGTGAATCCCAGCACGATAATCAAGCCGCTACCCGGGGGCCGGCCGCTCATGCTCATGTATGCGGCAAGCTCCATATCCTGGAGGGGAAATTGCAGAGGGGAAGAAAAAAGAAGGTCACCACTGGAGGAGGTGGAGCAAAAACTGACCAAGGCGCCCGTCGAAGACCGGAATTCCAGGCGCAGAACCATTTCCTCTGGAGAAATCTGCAATTCCTTGTACATCATGTTGCGCAAGTATTGTTTCAGGTCAACCACAAAGCCCTGGAGGAAGCGCTGGTCACCGCGCCATACATTGCGATAAAACACCAGATTATCTTGATTGAAACGGGCTTGAAACGGCTCGATTTCCACATCGAAACTTCCTTGGTCCTCCACCGCCAGCTGTTCCCCATTCACAACCACCGCCTGGCGCCCCGTAGACAACCGGTCGGATTCCACATCAAACACAATCGCCTCCTTGGCTGAAGGCGTCTCGTAGCGCTTGGCGAAAGGCTGTCCTTTGGCAAGCACCGAATTCAGTTGCAGGTCACGGCCTGATTTGGTGTTCTTCAAGGAATCCGCACTGAAGGTATAGACATAGGGATAGGCGGTCACCCTTCGGTGCGCGACGCTATTTTGAAACTTCATTCCCACCAGAACTGTTTTTATCCGGTCGCGGACCCCTTCGCGCTCCTTGCGGTTTTCGATGGGGATTTTTTCCAAGAGACCATCAGGAAGAACCGGAGTGCGGACGCTGCCATCGGGCTCCATCTGGAAGTAGCCGATCATGCCCGCATAGTGGCTGCGCACCGGGTAATGGGCGAGATCGGAGAGGGTTACGCCCTCACCACCGATCATGGGCACTGCCCGGATAAAGCGGTATTCAGAATAGGAGCGCCGCTCTTCTACGGCCAAGTCATCATAGATCCGCTGATTGAGCATCTGCAGAATCAAAAACGCGCGTTCTTTTTGGCCGAAGGTCGCCTCGGCTCCAAGATGCTCCCAGGAACGGAACAAAAGGAAAACGGTAGGAACCAGGATGACCAGGAAAATCAGTATGAGCGTGAGCCGAAATCGCCCCATGAGGACCTACCCTTACAAATCAGTCATGATTGAGCGAGCGCAATTGGTACCCTTCGCCACGCAGGGTCAGGAGGATGCGGGGACGGGCAGGGTCATCTTCGATTTTTTTACGTAGCTTGGTAATGTGGATGTCCACCGTGCGGGTATCGACGGATTCGGCATTCTCATAGCCCCAGACCTCGTGCAAAAGTTCGTGACGGGGAATAGCCCGGTCATGAAACTTCCATAAATACTCAAGAATCTCGATTTCTTTGCGCGTGAACTGGAGGTCTTCGGAACCGCGCTTTCCGCTAAAGTCCCGGAATGTTACCCGAAGGCTCCCGATCACCAGGACATCGCTCACATCGAGGCTCTTCTGGCTACGACGAAGCACCGCCTGGATGCGGGCAAAAAGGGTTTCCACCGAAAAAGGCTTGGAAATGTAGTCGTCAGCCCCCAGGCTAAGGCCTTCAATAATATCGTGTTCGGAGGTTTTTGCCGAAAGGATGATGATGGGGAGCTCCCGGTCCTTTTCGCGGATGCGGTT
This sequence comes from uncultured Fibrobacterota bacterium, assembly GCA_903876665.1. GTDB lineage: Bacteria > Fibrobacterota > Fibrobacteria > Fibrobacterales > Fibrobacteraceae > CAIRAY01. Next base: position 17,190 of record CAIRAY010000015.1, read on the forward strand.
GCATACGGTAAACCCATCAAGCCCAGGAAGCATCAGGTCCAGGATAACTAAATCAAAAGTTCCGGTGAGTGCTTTTTCGAGTCCGGAAACCCCGTCCTGCACATGGTCCGCAATAAAACCTTTGAATTCGCAGAGGTCAACCAACCCCTCTCCAATGGCGATTTCGTCCTCAATAATAAGGACTCGGGCGGGATGTTGGCTCTTTTCATTGCTTTTTTCGTTCATAAGGAACCCATAAAATACCATTATTCATGTGGAATAGGACTCGATAATATTATCTTAACAAAAACCAATTCTGGAGATGCACATGTTAAATAAAATTACCAAAGCGGCCGCGATTGTGGCAGCAACCCTGATGGCCCAGCAAACGATGGCTGCGACCCCCGAATTTGCCTCGGCTGTCCAAGAGATGGGCGAAAGCGCAGTAAAAGGCTACATGCAGCCCTTCGCCACGGGCCTCGGCGTTGGCATGAACAGCCAATGGGCCTACTCCTCCAAAGCCCAGTCCTTCCTTGGCCTCCCAGTAGGTGCCAGCATTTACATCGGCTATCCGGTGGTCCTGGTCAACAAAGACATGAAGACATTCAGCTTTCAGGGCACACTTCCTGCGGCAAGCCTTATCGAAGGTCTTGGACTTCCCGCCGGCATGTCCATTGATTCGATCGCAAGTGCGGTCAGCCTTTTGACAGGGGGGGCCAAAACCTATGATTCCCTTGGCACGCTTCATATCAACGTCGAAGATGTTCCCACCATTTACGGTTCGGACAAACAAAAAAAGATCACCGTAGCCACCCTTTTGGCTGGTTCGGATCTTTTGAACCTGGTGAATGACTACGACTCCCTGGCCACAGCCCTGAATCCCGGCCTGATTCTCGCTGGGCAGACACCCATGACCCTGATTGCTCCAGGGCTGAACGACTCCGTTGCACTTCCTTTCCGCGGATTTGACCTGCCCATCGCTCCTACCCTTCCTCCTGTGGGTATCAACCTGGCCTTCACCAGCATCCCCGTGCTGAACAACATCACCATCGGTGCACGCTATGTACCCACTCTTGTCAACGACGAACTCGGGAGCATTGGCATGTTTGGATTCACCCTCCAGCACGAAATCACCCAGCACATCCCCGTCCTGGGCAAGGCACCCTTCCTGCACTTCGGCGTTCTGTATGGTTACAACAGCTTCACCCTGGAAGCCAAAGATGTCGTGACCATCGAATCCAAGAACCAGGTTGGAATGGTCACCGCTTCGGTCGATGTCAAATTCCTCGTGGGCCTGGGCCTGTATTGCGGAGTCGGCTACGAACAATCCACCCTCACCGTGGATGTTCAATCCCAGACCTTCGCACAAAATTCCGGACCTGATTTGGTGACCCCAGCCTTCGATGTCTCCATTGACGGAAAAAATGTGATGCGCTCCCAGGTGGGTGCACGCTTCAGCTTTGCCGCCTTTGATCTATATACCGACATCAATTTCGGTAGCACCACCACCTACAATGCCGGCTTGGCCATTGGCCTGAACGGCCTGTAAGCGCACGAATTCATTTCCACCCCAATCCCCAAGTAACCCTTGGGGATTTTTTCGTATGTATCTTTTCATAAATATGAGCCACTCGTTTCAAGGAACTTATGCAGCCATGCTGACCATTGAGGATTATGACCAAGACGATTCCTGGTTTCTCGCGCTAGAGCGATCGTCATTCAATGAATCCGATGCCATGGATGAAATGGAGCTTGCCGAATTCAAGGCAGATCCGTCCAATCACATTCTTCTTTTGAAGTATCAGGATATCAAGGTAGGATCAATCGTCCTTAGTTATTCACCAAACGAAGTCTACCTCGAATCCTTTGCCATCCTTCCCGACTATCGCAGTAAATCCCTAGGTGGGAAATATTTGGCGATGCTGCTCGACAGGCTAAAGCGAGAGTCTATTCCAAAAATTACCGCACATGTCCGCAATGACAACCCAGCCAAAAGGGTCTATGAGAAGCAAGGGTTTTCTTTGGTGAATAGGGTTCCGGGCTTTTACAATGACGGAGAGGACGCCCTGTTCCTGGTCCATGAATTCGCACCAAATTAGTCCATCGGGTCATCATCGTGGGCGAGGAGCTTCTCATCCAGAAATCCTCCGGACTTTTGACTTGTATTATTGGATATTTTCGGTATACTAATACCTATATGTACTTTATCAATTATATAAATCACAAGCGGATTCTTTCTTTAGCCTGTGTTTCTCTGCTTCTCCTCTCTGCCTGCCAGCAAGAGGAACTCTCCAAGGAAACCCCATACTCCTATGATATTTCCACCCAGCGTAGCATACATATCGCAGAAGCTCTCAAGGATCGCCTCGATAAGGAGGGCGTCCAGAGCCAGGTCGTGCCGATGAATAAGGGCGACGCCATCTGGTACCACGTAGTCACCACGCCCCGCAAAACACTCGAGCTTGCCCGCCAGGACAGTATTCAGGTATCCAAACTATTTCCCAAATTGGAGACTTCTGCAATACTTTTTCAAAAAGTTGTCGCCTCCATGGACTCTGCACGAGGCAAGGAAATCGGCGAAATCGAACGGGTCGAACACCTCGTCGCCAAGATCAGCCCATCGGCCGACTCGGTGGTGCGGTTTACGCCATACCTTCCGGATTTTGAGCTGATTCGAATGAACCTTTTCAGTACATACGCCAATTCATCGGGTAATCGAAGCGTTTATGGGACATCGGACATCACCATTGATTTTCCGCGCGGAGTCGTCAAAGACCGGGTTGCTGCGGTAAGCTCGGCCTTCTCAGAGGCTGTCCTTTTGGATCCACTGCTCCGCGAACTCATGACCTTGCACACCATTAAACTTGCATCGCCTGCGCCGTTGACCGATAGTCTGGTGAGCGAATGGGCCGATCGCATCTTGGCTACGGGCGCGTATCAAGACGAGCAAAAAACGGACTTTCTGGCGAGTGGCAACAAGTCTTGGAAAGGCTACATCGTCCGCTTTAAGGACGGCGACAAGGTACGCTCCTATGTGCTGGCGAGCGACGGCAAAGAATGGGTGATGTTCTTGCAATCTTCAAGCGACCGGATTGAGGAGTTTAAAGCCATTATTGCCGATGCGGGTCGAGATTCCGATGGTGCCGATGGCTATAGCGAGTTTCACAACTCTTTTGCTACGTTGCCATCGAACACCGCCGAAGGCGATGAGTTCCTAGGAATGACCTTCCAAAAACTTGGCGCCAGCTATGCCAGAGAAAAAGGTTATGCGAACTGGGCAAAAGCCTATGTCGGACATCTTTCGATGAAGGCCTACTATCGGAATCCGCGCAAAGGAATCTGGACATACGGAATATTCGACATCATCAACTCGGAAAGAAATCAGGGAATCCGGGAAATGTACGAAGCAAGCCTGGGCAACAAGCAAATGGAACAAGAAGTCTCCGTGTACGGAACCAAAGCCTATATGATCAAATTAGGTCTTTTCGGCTATGCCCTGCCCTTTCCGCTAGAGGTCAACTTCACGAATGGCCGCTATATTTGCATGGTTGACAATTCCCTGCAATCCAGATTGGATTCTATCGACCTTGTCGATCGCGCCAACCGCATTCAACTGAATAGCCCCGGAGGCTACAAGGACCAAGGGGCTGGGGCGATTTAGGGGCATCGTGGAGCCTTTCCTCTCAATAAAAGGAGTGCTCCCCCTTCGACTGCCCCCCCTATCTACCGATCGCCACCGACGGACCCTACGCTTGAGCGCAGAGGGTTTTGCAAGGTCGAAATCCGGGCCTCGATGCGGCGACGGATCAGCCACATGATGGATTGGTAAATTTTTTTCCCGTAGATTTTGTCTTCGATGTCGGCGTCAACACTGGGGTTGTCGTTCACTTCGATCACGATGGGTTTACCGTGGATTTCTTTGATATCCACCCCATAAAAACCTCGCCCAATCAAACTCGACACCTTGAGTGCAAGTGCGATCACTTTCTTGGGAACCTCTTCAATGAGGTGGCAATGAAAATTCCCTTCGATATCTTTTTTGGTGTTGGAGCTCCAATTGTACACCTGCCAATGCCCCTTGGCCATAAAATACTTGCAGGCAAAGAGTGGCACTCCATCCAGAACACCTATGCGCCAATCAAAATCCGTGGGCAAATATTCCTGGCCAATCACCAAGTCCGATTCTTCAAGCATCACATCAAGCTTGATCTGCAACTCTTCACGGGTGGAGACTTTGACCACCCCCTGGGAAAAACTGGAATCCGGGAGCTTGAGGACACAGGGAAGCCCCAGAATGGTTGCCACGGTGTGGCGATTTTCACTATGTACAATCAAGGATTTGGGGGACGGTATTCGCCCCACGGACATCAACTCCTGCAGGTACACTTTGTTCGAACACCGCAATATCGAATCGGGATCGTCAATCACCACCAGGCCTTCACTCTGGGCGCGCCGGGCAAATCGATAGGTATGGTGGTTCACGCCGGTGGTTTCGCGAATTAACAGCGCGTCAAATTCGGCAATCCGGTTGTAATCCTTGCGTGTGATCAGTTCGGTGGAAAAACCAGCATCCTCTGCGGCTTCGATGAACTTCTGGATCGCTCTTCGGTCAGATGGCGGAGATTTTTCATCCGGGTTTACCAGAATTCCCAAATCGTAGAGCGATTTCCCGGGACGGGCGGGAATGTAGCGCTTCTTTTCGAAATAGGCCTTGGCAAATTCATTCACCATGGGCAGGTGGACTTCGGGGATTTCGTCGAGGGCGATGGTTTTAATGCCTTGGATAAACCACTTGCCTTTATAGACCAGCTTCACACGGATAAATGGAGTCTGAAATAGCCGATGAAGTTCTTCGGAAAGCTCCGTATATTGCTGGGCGACATTTTGCCCAAAGTAGATCGAGAGCACATATTCCTGAGAGGTGATCCGCTTCAAGGAGCGCTGAATCAGCGTGTCGAGCTCATCCGAGATGATTTTTACAATGGCAGGCGCCTTCAAATCCTGTATGTTCTTGACGTTGGGAATCGCCTTATGACCGCGTGCTTCCGCCAAAAGGGAAACATAATACCCCTTGGACTGGTAAGTGTATTCCCGGCACAGATTAAAGACCCGCACATTCCGCAGGCTGGTAAATTCAGGGTTGGTTAGGTAATCCTTGGCCGAAACAACATCGACACCTGTTACGCGCAAGGTCCAATTTTTTGGATTCGTGACGACAATTATCTTTTTCATGTCAACCAAAGACTGACAGATGATGCGATAATCTGTATGGGTTCAATGGGAACCACAGGTACTCCGGTACAAAATCCGTCTCACTTTTGGGGAACTGCCTGGCCCGCGGTGTCCTTGGGGGCCGTTGCGATCTTTTGCCATGCGAGAAGCCTGCTGACCTTTGCGGTATCTAGGAAATGAAACTGGGGAAGGACCTTCACCATGGAAAAGGCAGACGCACTGTCGAGTCTAGCCATTGCAGAATCGGCCTTGTTGAACAAGGAAACCTCGTTCTCCGACATTTCGCTGATGGACTCGGTCCGGGTATAAATAATGGAGTCCAGGCTATCGGGGAGGTAACTCAATGCGCTGGCCTTTTCGTAACAGGCGGAGGCCTCTCCGAACTTCTGGGCGGAATAGAGCGAGTCGCACTGAACAAAAAACGCTGCCGAGCTTGCCTTGGTTGTTTTGGCGTAATACCAGAACCCGCCCACAAGGGCAAGGATGACGGCAAGGAATATTACATCGCCACGGCCCATGAACTTGGAACCTTGGTCATCTTCTTTCTTCAGAAAACTAATCATAGGCGGAAATTTAATAAACCTGCAAGGAATCTGGGCAAGGATTATGCGGGCTTGGCCAAGAGGCTTCCATAGCGGACCGGATTTCCCCAGGCCAACCATGATCTTACCAGGCCTTGTAGCACAGGTCCATTCACTCCCGAAAGCTCTCCGGGATGGAAGACCAAACGAGGAATTCCAGGCAAATGGGGGACTACATATTTTGCCAATTTCCGCGCCAAAGCCCCACTCATTGGGCCTAGACCAGCAAAGGAGGCTGGAATGGAAAAAATATTTTGAGGAACGGGACTCCCTTGCACCATCAAGGAAAAGCGCGCTTCATAGACGCTCCAGCCGACCTGCAATGCTTGAAAAGGCAGCTGGGAATTCGCATGCCAGGTTGGTGGCACAAAACCCAACGCTCTCCCAAGACCCAGGCGGTCCCAGGAGCGGATCGCCTCTTCGAGCAATTTAGCGGATTGGCCTTCGCTTAACCCGGCAAACTCCGCCTGGCCACCCGTCATGCGCAAGGCCATTCGCCCGCCCAGGGAGCGCGGAGAATCGACATTGGCCTGGTGACGGTACCCGTGCAGCAAAAATTCATACCCTTGATCCTGCCAACGGAGCAATTGGGCGCGAAATTTTGGGATGGATTCTCCTTCGGCGTGCGGAATTACGCCCAGGGCGCAGGTCGTCACCCCCAAAGACTCAAGAAGGGCAAGCTCCGTAGCGATCCATTCGCAGTTTTCGGGGCAAACATCATGAAAGGCGACCAAAAATTGTCGTTTTGTATTTTTGTGCACAGCATCAAGATAGCTCACTTTTTTAAACCCCACAATGACCGCCATGAATCCGATCCGTCCAAGCCTGCCTTTTTTTGTTTTTGACCTTGACGGTACCCTCTTTGACACGGGCGTAGATCTTGCCCGCTCGGTCAATTTCAGCCTGCATCATTTCGGACTTGATCAGCACCCCGTTCCCACCATTATTTCTTTTATCGGCAATGGCTCCATGAATCTCATTCGCCGCAGTTCCGGCTCCTTCGATGAAGCCTTGACATCCAAAATCCATAGCCACTTTCTGGAGCATTATTTGGAGCACTGCGTGATCGATACCAAGCCTTACCCGGGAGTGCTCGAGTTTTTGCAACGCCCCTTTCGAGCCGCCCTGCTCACCAACAAGCCTTACGCGCCCAGCCTTCGCATCCTTAAGCATTTTGGACTGGAAACCCGCTTTGAGTCCATTCTTTGTGGGGACACCGCTCCGGCCCGCAAACCGGCTCCTGACGGACTTCTGCAGATTTTGAAAAACGCCTCCATCGCGCCTGCCCATGCCCTGATGGTGGGAGATGACCCTGTGGATATCCATGTGGCTAAAGCCGGTGGAGTCCCTTCTTTTGCCCTCCGTAGCGGGTTTGGAAAATCAGCCGACCTGTCCGCATTACATCCAACATTTATTGCCGATGATTTCGGACAATTCGCCAAGGAATACCTCCCCCCATGCTGAAATACCATCTCGCCACCTATGGCTGTCAAATGAACGAGTATGACTCGAACATGGTCGCCGCCATGCTTGAAGACCGTGGCTTCGCGGAGACAGACCGCCCGGACAATGCGGACCTGGTCATTGTGAATACTTGCTCGGTGCGGGGCAAGGCCGAGGAAAACCTTTACCAGCGCATTCACCTGCTGCGCCCGCTCAAGGACGCCAAGCCCGACATGCGCATTGCGGTGATCGGTTGCATGGCCGAGAACCATGGCGAAAAAATTCTTAAGGCCCTGAAGCATGTGGACGTAGTCGCAGGGCCCGACCAGTACAAAAAGCTGGTGGAACTTGTGGCTCACCCCGTCGAAGTCAAGAGTCGCAAACGGCGCGTCCCAGTGCTCACCGGGTTCGACATCCGCGAAAACTACGCCGATGATTTCGCAAAAATTGCATCCCCTTTTTCGACTCACATTACCATCCAGCGTGGCTGCAACAAGCGCTGCGCCTACTGCATTGTGCCCTTTACCCGCGGCCAGGAAAAATACCGGCCAGCAATTCAGATTTTGGAAGAGGTCCGTCACGCAGTAGGCAAAGGCATCAAGGAAATTTCCTTGCTGGGGCAAACCGTGAATTCCTACCGCACCGAGTCCGATAGTTTCGCCTCTCTGCTGACCCGAGTTTCCGAAGTGCCTGGGGTCGAGCGGATCCGCTTCATGTCTCCCCACCCCCGTCACTACAACGATGCGCTTCTGGATGTTTTGGCCAACAACCCCAAAATTTGCCGGCACGCCCACCTTCCATTACAATCTGGATCCAATTCAATTCTTGAAAAAATGCGTCGTCAATACGATGTGGAAGATTTTTTGAATATTGTGGAACGTCTCCGGAAAATTGACCCGAACTATGGACTTTCCACCGATGTGATTGTGGGATTTACGGGCGAAACGGATGCAGATTTCCGGGAAACCTTGGCGGTCATGCGGCAAGTCCAATTTGATAGTGCCTTTATGTTCTCCTATTCTCCACGCGAAGGTACGGAAGCATTCCCTTGGACCGAAACCCTTAGCGAAGAACAAAAAAGGCGAACGCCTGCAAGAGCTGATTGATTTGCAACATTCCGTGACTGTCATTCGGAACCGAGCCATGATCGGAAGCGTGGAATCGGTGCTCCTGGAACGCCCCTCCAGCCGAAACCTCCATGAATTGGTGGGAAAGACCGGGAATTTTAAAAAGGTAGTTTTGGAGGGTAGCGCGGTCGCCAAGGCAGGCGATATCGTACGCGCAAAAATTACTGACCTACGGGGCTGGACCCTCCGTGGAGAACTTGCATGAGGAACTGCGACAGTCCAAAAATAATGACATATTTATGTCATCCCGGGCACTCCACACAGTGGACATGTGTCCGTAACGGGGATGACAAGACAGACGTGATAAGGAAATATTCCATGAAAACACTTTTGATTAGTCTCTTTTTGGCAACCTGTGCCTTTGCTGGATTTTCGGGGCCCGGCCCCTTGCTTCCCCCGGTTCCCCAGCCCCATGCGGTCTCCGCCTCTAGCGTGGCAATGGGCTCCAGCAGCTCAAACCTATTCGTCCTTTCGAGTAGCTCCGAGGCTCCCTTGGAGGCTCCTTCCCCACCAGAAGTTCCCATTGTGAAAAAGGCATGCCCCCAAACTTCGCCGAGTCGCCAAAGCGCGGACTCCCTTTTTGCCCGGGGGGATTGGTCCCAGGCAATCACAGCCTACGATGATGTCTGCCCGTGCCTTCCTAAAGCGGGTCAAATGTCTTGCCGACTACAGGCGATCCGCGCACTCGGAGAATCGGCCACGACAGCCCCCGAAGCCTTGCGCCGCCTAGATCGCATCACCATTAGCGCAGAACCAGAAAACCCGGGTTTCGGAGAACTGATGCTTACGCAGACCGCCCTCTATCTGAGGCTGAAACAACCGGAATCCGCCCTGAAGTCCTGGAAGCTCGCCAAACAATCTGCCCTCACCGGGCAGAACGAAAACCTGAAAGCCCTGTGCACTCAAATTCGTGGCATGTGGAAGGACTCTTCCCTTTCCTCCGACTGCGGAAAAATGGCACCTCTTGCCAAGCCCTTGGCCCAAACATTGCTCGTTCCCCTAACGTCCTCGATGGCCATTCAATCCTCGTCCTCGGCAGTGCAAACCCTCGCGGGAGAGACCTCCTGGACACTGCAATTTGGCGCCTTCTCTAATAAGGACAACGCAAATCTTCTATTGCAGAATCTGAAGTCTCGAAAAATTCCTTCGCGCATTGTCACCCGAAACACCGCCGACAAGGTTCTTTGGCTTATCCAGACCGAGCCTTTTCCCTCAAAAACATCCGCCCTAGAATACGGACAGAAGATTCTGGTCCCGCTTGGACTCGAATACCAAGCCCTCCCTTCTCAGTAATTGCCACTTTTTTTGATTCTTTATTTATATTTGGCTCTGATCATAGGATTTTCGACCGATACCGCCGGAGTGGTGAAATTGGTAGACGCGCCGGACTCAAAATCCGGTAGAGGCAACTCTGTGGGGGTTCGATTCCCCCCTCCGGCACTACAAACTCGAGGAATGAATGTCCAACTGGTTGCGTAATTTGATTCTCGGACTGGCGCTCGCTGCGCCACTCATGGCCCTCGAACCTTCCGATTCTGGGACTCCTGCAACCACGTCCGAATCTTCCGAACCCGACACAGTTTCTGCTTCCACGGGCGAATGGGACAATTTCAATTACGAAGAAATGGGAATGACCCAATGGGAGTTCCAGCAAGTCCGTGAAGCTGGCATTTCCAAAGACAAACTCATGAGCCTCATCGAGCTTGGCGTCCGGCCTTCCGAATACCTGCAACGGCCTTGGGAACCTCTTGGAGTCACCGAGCCACAGTGGCTTGCAGAGCGCGGAAAAGGCATGGAAGACAGCGACATCGACCGTTCCTACCGCAACAAAGCCCAAAACCAGTCCTACGCCTACTGGAGCGCTCTTGTTCCCAGCCTTTATCAATGGAAAACCGGAAAAATCACCCAGGCCATCACCATGGACGCAATTTGGCTGGCTTCGGCTGGTGTTTTTGCCTATTTGGCCGTTTCCACTCCGGAAGCCGATGAGGCCTACGCCATTCTTCCTCTGCTGGCCATGCATGTCTGGTCCTTTGCCGACGGGCTGATCGAAACCCAGTGGGAAAACAATCCCGACGCGAACCGGTTTTCTTGGGGAATCGCTCCGATGCCCCAGGGTGGATGGGCTGGTGTTTTAGGCCTTCGCTTCTAATATCCTATGCAAATCGAACTCCTGAAATGTAAGCTTCACCGGGCTACGGTGACCGATGCCAATCTGGAATACGAAGGCTCCATCACCATCGACCGCGACTTGATGGATGCTGCAGGTCTTCTGGTGCACGAAAAGGTGCATGTTCTGGACCTGAACAATGGCGCCCGTTTTGAGACCTATGTGATCGAAGGCGGGCGTGGCTCGGGAACGATCTGCGTCAACGGCGCGGCGGCCCGGCTGGTGATGCCCAAAGATCTCGTGATTATCATCGCCTATTGCCACATGACCCCGGAAGAGGCTTCCAAATATGAGCCTACCGTGATCAAGGTGGATGCCGATAATCAGCAAATTGGGGTGCTTCCTCCGGGATACCGGATGCAACCTCATTTTGACTAGGATAAAATGATATATTGGTATTATGGGCAAGGTTCAATTGATTTTCGTTCTTGCCGTGGCTCTGGGAATTCAATCCTTCGCCTCGGGCATGTCCGCTCCGGTTCGCCAGCCTGGGTTTTCTAAAAGCCAAATTCTAAAGGACGGATTCTCGCAGGTCTCGATTCCCGGGTTCTCCATGCAACAAAGTTACTCCATGCAATTCACCGGCTCGTCCCTGGGTTCCCATAGCTCTGGTGTCTACCTCAATACCCTGAGTTTCCAGTTTTCCATTCCGCTGACCCTGAGCATCGATATTGGACTGTACAATCTTCTTTACGCCTCGTCAGGTAGCCCATTTTCCATTGCATCCAAAAACATGAAACCCACCGACACCAAACCGGAATTTTTGCTCCCCCGGATTTCTCTGGACTACCGCCCTTCTGAAAACTTGACGTTCAGCCTTCAACTCATGAACGGCCTAGATGCCTACAAGGCCTACGGCGACATGGGCTCATTCTATTCTCCGGCGTATTCGCGCTGGATGGAACGTCGGTAACCCATTGCCTCGAATTTTCATCTCACTTCTCATTTTTTGGGGTGCCTCCACCTCCCTCGCATTGCTTTCGTGTGAAGGCGACAAGGCCCCTGTGGTCGAGGTGCGCCCTACTCCGGGAGAAGTTCAAATCCTCAACTCCTGCGGGCTTCCCAAGGTGGCGGGCCAAGTCCGTGATCTTTTGATGAGCCAGGGTTTCGATGTAGTTGAAGTGGGGAACGGAACCCAATGGAATTTTGAGGAAACGATTATTGCGTTACGCAATCCACATTGGCCTGGACGGGATGCCCTAGCCAAAACACTTCAAACCGAAAATGTGATCCCTCTGGAAAATCCACTGAGAATGGTGGATGCTACGGTATATATTGGAAAAGACATCATCAGGGTACTGGAAAATGAGCCAAAGTAAAACAATCGCCAAGAAGCCTGCTGCACCTAAAAAGGCAGTAGCCCCCAAGAAGCCTGTAGCCCCAGCCAAGAAGGCCGTAGCTACGAAAAAAGTCGTCGCAAAACCCGTAAAGAAGGTTGTGGCCAAGAAGGCTGTTGCCGCTCCGAAAAAGGTTGCAGCACCCAAAAAGGCCGTTGCGCCCGTGAAAAAGGCTGTCGTGGCTCCCAAGAAAGCAATCCCGGCCGTCAAAAAAACTGCTGTGACCCAGAAGGCTGCCGTGCCAGCCAAGAAAGTTGTCGCAGCTCCAAAAAAGGTTGTCGTGGCGACGAAAAAACCTGTCGCAGCCAAGAAGCTCGTCGTGGCTCCCCAGAAAGCTGTCCCAGCTCCAAAGGTTGCCCCAGCTCTTAAAAAAGTTGCCGTGGCTAAAAAAGTTGCTGCGCCAACTGTGGCTCCCAAAGTCACCATAGCCCCTAAAAAGACTCCTGTTATCCAAAAACAGGAACACGAAGCCCTTCCCGCTTCCGTTGAAATTTCCTTACGGGTACTATTCAAGCTCCGGGCCGAAAAGGTTCAGGTCATTGATCTGCGAGGCAAGTCCGACATTGCGGATTATTTCGTGATCAGCACTTGCTCCTCCGAAGCCCAGATGCAAGCGATCCTCACCGCCCTGCAAAGAGACTTCAAAACCGCCCACCTCGAAAACATGGGCGTGGAATACCGTGCCGGAGTCCGTTGGGCCGTCTTCGACGGAATCGAAACCATGGTCCATCTTTTCGAAGACAAGGCTCGGGATGAGTATTCCCTGGACCGCCTGTGGCAGGACGGCAAGCTGATCCCAGTTCAGGCCGAAGATTACCAGACCACAGACATCGGAGACACCTCGGATGACGAACTCGTTTGAGCAGGCCATAGCAGCCTCCGTGGCTGCTCTTGGCACCCTGACCGAGTCCGAAGTTTTAGCATTGCTCGCCATCCCCCAGGATCCATCCCACGGGGATTTCAGTCTGCCTTGCTTTACCTTGGCCAAACTGTTGCGCAAGGCCCCCAAGGCCATTGCTGAAAACCTGGCAACCCAAGTGGTTCTTCCACCTGGGTTTGCCAAAGTTGTCCCCGTCAACGGATACCTGAATTTCTATATCGACCGCGCCTTCCTGATGCAGCAGGTGCTCGGCGAAATCACCACAAAGGGGACCCAATTCGGGCACTATCCTCGCCGTGGTGAGCGTGTGGTGATCGACTATTCTTCGCCCAACATTGGCAAAGAACTGGCGTTCCACCACATCCGCAGCACCATGATCGGGAGCTCGCTTTCCCGCATTTATCACGCCTTTGGCTACGATGTGGTTCGCATCAATCATCTAGGCGACTGGGGCACCCAGTTTGGAAAGCTGATTACCATGTACTTGCGCGAAGGGCTGCCCACCGACCCCGCATCCCTTGCCACGCTTGAAATCAAGGACCTGAACCAACTTTACGCTTCTTTTTCCAAAGTCGCCAAAGAGAATCCAGAACTAGAGGACGAAGCCCGCGCCGCCTTCACCCGGCTCGAAAACGGCGACCCCTTCCATCGCACCCTTTGGACAGCCTTCAAAAATGCTACACTCAAAGAACTGGATCGTCTCTACACCCAAATGGGAGTAGTCTTTGATCACTACACTGGCGAATCTTTTTTTGAGCCACAAATCCCTGCCGTCCTGGCCGAGCTCGAGAGCAAAAAATTGCTGGTGTCCAGTCAGGAGCGGGAAGTCGTATTGCTCGATGACCTCGATTTGCCACCCTGCCTGATCCGTAAAAGCGACGGCTCCACCTTGTATGCCACGCGCGACCTCGCTGCGGCCTTGCACCGCATGCGCGAATACCAGTTCGCCAAGTGTCTCTATGTGGTCGACCAAGGCCAGGCATTGCACTTCAAGCAGGTGTTTGCCACTCTGGCTAAAATGGGCTATGACTGGTCCAATCGCCTAGTCCATATCCCCTTCGGGCTCATTTTACATCTAAACGAAGAAGGCAAGTGGGAGAAAGGCAAGACTCGTTCGGGCCATTCTTCGCTTCTCCGCGATGTCCTCGAGGCCGCCAAAGAAAAAATCATCACGACCATCCGCGAAAAGAATCCGGACCTTGAAAACGCTGACAGTGTAGCCACGCAGATCGCAGTCTCGGCGCTAGCGTTCAACGACCTTAAAAACCGTCGCTTGATGGATGTCAAATTTGATTGGGATGCTGCGCTTAGCTTTGAAGGGGCAACCGGGCCTTACATACAAAACGCCCATGTCCGCCTCTGCTCCATTGGACGCAAGGCTGGCTATGTGGCCGAAGCCTCGCAGGTGGACTGGTCCTTTTTGACCGATGACCACAGCTATGAGCTGGTGCGCATTCTGACCCGCAAATCCGAAAAGATCCGCCAGGCCTGCGAAAACGACGAACCCGCAATCCTCGCGCAATATTCCCTTGAAATTGCCGAAGCGGCCCATCGCTTCATTCATCACAATCGAGTTCTGGGTACCGAGCAGGAGCGTTCACGGCTCTTCTTGGTGCAGTGCACCCAGATTGTCTTGGAAGATGTGTTGCAGCTTCTCGGCGTATTCCCGATTCGCGCGATGTAGTCATGCCCAAGATTGCGGCCTTGCTCGAAAAAGCACTCCAGGGTGAACGCCTTTCTTCAAGCGAAGGGCTTTTGCTCTGGAACGAGGCGCATTGGACCCGCATGGCAGAAGTCGGCCATGCACTTCGCAACCGCAAGCAAGACCCCGGAACGGTGAGCTACACCGCCTACCGCCTCATCAACTACACCAATGCCTGCGATGTGGACTGCAGCTTCTGCAGCTTCCAGGATGAGGTCGCATCCTCCCGCGCATACGTCCTGAGTTTAGATGAAATTCGGGCCAAGGCGGTGGAGGCAAAATCCTTGGGAGCGGATCAAATCCTATTTCAAGGGGGCGTGCATGTGGGAATCCCCAAGCAATACTACCTTGACGCACTGAGCATGCTGCACCACGAGCTAGGCATGCATGTGCGCGGGTTTTCTCCCATCGAAATATCCCGTTACGCACAAACGTTCAAAATGAGTATTCCCGCCTTGCTCGGCGAATTCAAGGCAGCCGGCCTAGGTAGCGTTCCTGGAGCCGGCGCAGAGATTCTCACGGAGCGCATGCGCCTCAAATTGTCTCCCCGAAAATTGCCACTGGAAGATTGGTGCGCCGTGATGGGCGAATGCCACCGGGCAGGACTTCCTGGGTCTGCCAACATTGTTTTCGGCTCGGACGAATTGCCCGAAGACCTCATCGGACACTTAGATGCAATCCGCACCCAGCAAGACTTGACCCAGGGTTTTAAATCCTTTGTTCCCTGGATATTCCAGCCCCAGACCAAACGTTTTTTCATCCGCCATGTCACGGGTCCGGAATATTTGAAAATGGTGGCCCTGTGCCGCATTTACCTGGACAACATTGCCCACATCGAAGCCTCGGCCCTGGTGATGGGAAAGGACTTGGCGGAGCTTGCCCTCTATTCCGGTGCGGACGATATGAACAGCTATGTGATTGAAGAAAACGTGCTTCGCTCCAAAGGTCTTTCCAGCGAATCCGCCGCCCAAAAATTTATCCGGGAAGCCGGATTCTCCCCCAAGCGACGATCCCTCAACTTCGACGAATAGTCCACATGGATTTGGACACCGAACTCGCAGTGGTCGTTTTCCAGGGGAGCTATGGGGAGTGCCTGGAATATTCCCTGGTGCTTGCGAGCCAAGGGATTGCCAATTTTTTCTCGGAAGACGAAGAGCACGGCTGGAAGCTGATCGTCCCTCCCGATCAGCTCATGAATGCTCAGGAACAGATCCGCCTTTACACCGTGGAAAACCTAAAGCACCGGACCGTTCAGGCCCTCCCACCTCTGCAACTCAGCGCTCAGCCCTTCTGGATTTTGGCAATGCCCATCTCCATTGCCTTTTTTCAAAGTTTAGATGGGGCTCCACCTTTTGCCTCCCAAGGCATGAACGATGCAGCCCTTACCCTGGGCGGAGAATGGTGGCGGATTTTTACCGCACTCACCTTGCATGCCGATGCCCAGCACCTAGCGGGCAATATGATTTCGGGGTACTTCATTCTAAGTCTGATGGCCTCTCGGATCAAGCTAACCGCCATGGCTCCTTGGCTCTTCCTTGCCAGTGGCCTAGCGAATTTTCTCGTGGCAGCCTTGGTGCAAAAAGATTTCCGCTCCCTGGGGTTTTCCACTTTTGTATTTGCGGGGCTTGGAGCCTTGGCTACCATTGAATTCAGACTGCTTCCCCGGGAACGGACCATCGGCCTATTCAAGCGCGCGGAACCCCTGATCGCAGCCTTGTTTATCGCCACCCTAATGGGTATCGGAGAGAATAGTGACATCCTGGCTCACTTTTTTGGCTTGCTTTGCGGAGTCGCGTTCGGGTTTTTGCCCCAGCGAACAAGCATCCTGGGGAACAAAAATATTTGGTACGCTAGCGACTGGCTGACTGCGGGCCTTTGCATCACCGCGATGGTGACTTGCTGGAAACTGGCTTTGGGAAATTTTTGAGGCTAGCTGGCCAGGCCCGCTTGGGCAATACGATCAAACGAGGTGGTCTTGGCTTCGGATAAAAGCTCGGAGGACCAGCGACGAGCGTCAAAACTGTAGGAACACACGGCCCCGAGAAGCTTGTCGATGAAAGAGGCGAGCTGGGCTGAAAATTCGATATTGTCACGAATAACCACGCTCTTTTCCCCATCTTCGAAGGAATGGCTGGCACGGAATTCACTGAAAGGCCCGGAAAAAGAGGGCATCAGGAGAACAAAGAACTGTTTACCCTCAAAGCGGGTCACAGAGCCACCCCAGCTGGTTTTGAGCATGCCAGAAACTAGGTGATAATGGATCGGAGCCCCTTCCCAAATGCCAAGCGGGGCCTGGTAATGAAGGACAGAAGAGCCCGAAAGCTTGACGGTCAAAGGGGCATGCCGCAACAAATCAAAAGCCTCATTAGAGGCAATCGAAAAGTTTGACGACTGAGACCAATTATCCATACCTAGAATATAGTTACGTTTTCACTCCTGTCCAAAATAATCTAGTCGAAACTTGTTAGACCATTGGTATTATTGGCTTATAGACACAATTGACTTGATTGGGGGTTGTTTTGTGTTTGTCATGGCCGGAACGGCCATCACCGCACCGCGCCCGAAGAAATACTGCAACCAGCACCGGTGATCCCTCGGTGGGACCGTTCGGGCTTTGCCCGTTACGGACACATGTCCACTGTGTGGAGTGCGGGGGATGACAAGATGACAGGGATGGCAATACGCCCTGTCATGGCCGGAACGGCCATCACCGCACCGTGCCCGAAGAAATACTGCAACCAGCACCGGTGATCCCCCTGCAGGGGATGACAAGATGGCGGGGGATGACAAGATGACAGGGGATGACAAGATGGCGGGGGATGATAATGCCATTTTGCCAATTGTTTTGGACAGTAGTGTTACGTTTTATATCTTTGGGGACAATGGCATATATGGCAATGGCGCGAAAATGGCGCCCGATGAGTTTTTCTGATTTAGTGGGTCAAGATCACATTGCCCAAACCTTTCGTCATGCCATAGAAGGCAACCGCCTTCACCATGCTTTTCTCTTTACCGGTACCCGTGGCGTTGGAAAAACTACCTCCGCACGCATTGTGGCCCGCACGCTCAATTGCACGGGCGGGAGCACCCTGGAGCCCTGTGGCAAATGCCCCTCTTGCCTCGACATCGGCACGGGCAATCCCATGGATGTCATCGAAATCGATGCGGCAAGCAACACCGGCGTCGACGACATGCGCACGCTCCTCGAGCAAACGCGCTACACACCCATGATCGGCAAATACAAGGTTTTCGTCATTGACGAAGTGCACATGCTCTCCAAACATGCGTTCAACGCCTTGCTCAAAACTCTGGAAGAGCCCCCTTCCCACGTCATTTTTATTTTTGCGACCACCGAAGCCAACAAAGTTCCGCCGACTATCCTGTCTCGGGTGCAACGCTTTGATTTCAAGCGCATCAGCAACCGCCAAATTGCCGAACGGCTCCAATATATTTGCACCCAGGAATCCATCCAGGCCGATTCCGAGGGCCTTGCCATCATCGCTGACAAGGCCGATGGTTCCATGCGTGACGCCCTGACCTACTTCGACCAGGTCTATGCATTTTCAGGTGCCGAGCTATCCAACCAGGCCGTTCGCCAGGTTTTGGGAATTCCGCCCGAATCCATTTTCTTCGATATGGTCCAGGCCATTTTCAGCCACGATCAAAAAGGCTGTTTTGATATTATTGACCAAGCCTGTGGTCTTGGAATTGAGCTTTCCATTCTGCTTGACGGCATGGCCAAATTCCTGCGCAATCTGCTTTACTCCCGGGTCAGCGGCCTCAGTGCAAACGCCCTCGAGGTTACCGAATCCCATTTCAAGCAATTGCAGGGTCTTGCTCCGGACGCGTCCAACGGCGATATTCTGCGCCTGGGTAAAATTCTTGCCGAAACCCATTTCCAACTAAAAACAGCCTCCAATCCCAGACTTCTGGTGGAGACTTCCTTCGCCCGAATGGCCTGGCTCGACCGGGTTGCGGATCTCAAAAAGATCCTCCAAGGATTCGACGGTCCCGGCACAGCCGAGACGGTTAAAAAAAAAATCCTGAGATCCCCCGCTCCAGTCTCTGATCCCCCTCCCCCTCCCGTCCCTACGCCCGCAACCATTTTGCCGACTTTGGCTCCATTGCCCGTGGCACCTTCGCCTGCGCCCACCGAGGAATTTTCCATTTCCTTTGGAGACGAGCCCGCACCCGCTGGCCCCCAGGTTTCCAAGTTCGAGCTGGTCAACCAATGGAAAACAGTCCAGAAAGACTTTTGCCAGATGGAACCCCTCGCGGGCGCTTACCTGGACGGGACCGTTCTCCAGCGGGGCGAATACAACATCAGTCCCTTTGCGGTGAAAATTATCTTTCGCGCCGACAATGCTTTCAACTTCAACCAGTTCACCAAATCCGAATTTTACAAAGCGACACTGACCGACTACCTAGAGACGATTTTGCAGACCAAGGTCCTGGTTCACATCGAACCGCTGGCGCCATCGGCTGTCGATGCCACAGCCAGCCCCTCACCCCTGGTTCCACGCCAATCCGCCCCTCACGCCTCCACTTGGGAGCGGGATAAAAGCCGCGAACCGATCCTGCAATTTCTCTCCGAAACCTTCGAAGTCACCTGGCTCGACAGCAAATCGGTTCGCCGAATTCAACGACCATCCCAAAACGACCAACCCGTCGACGAATAACCTAAGAGGAACAAATCATGGACATGCAAAAAATGCTCAAGGAAATGCAGAAGATGCAAGGCAAAATGGCCAAGACCCAGGCCGAGCTCGCTACCCAGGTGTACGAGTCCGAAGCGGGTGGTGGCGCCGTAAAAGTGAAGCTGAACGGCCACGGCCTCATCACCGCAATCACAATTTCCCCCGACGCCGTCGACAAGGAAGATGTGGAAGCCCTGGAAGACCTGCTTCAAGCTGCGGTAAATTCCGTTCTTAAAAAGAAAGAAGATGCATCCAAGGATGCCATGGGCGACATCACCAAGGGCCTCAAAATTCCAGGGATGTAAAACAACCCGTTTAGTTTGTTTATACGAAAAAACGCCCGGTCACCCAGGCGTTTTTTCTGTTTCGGACAAAACTACTTCTGGGCTTCGCGGATCTGAGCAATCTGGAAGCAAAGAATGCCGTGGGCCACGGAAACATTCAGGGATTCCAAGGTCTTTTCCATGGGGATCCGCACCACTTCGTCCGCGTGGGAAATGTGGCGGATATCGGCTCCGGCACCTTCGTTCCCAACCAGAATGGCGACCTTGCGAAGCTTACGCGGAGAAATATCCGCAAGGCTCTGCTTGGCATGCAAGTCCGTGGCAATGATGGTGTAGCCCTTGTGCCGCAAGAACTGAATGCGCTCCAACAGGTCAACATCCTGTTCAAAAGGAACACGCAAAAAGGTTCCAGAAGAACCCCGCACAACCTTGGGATTAAAGGGATTGACAGACCCCTTTCCGAGCAGGACGCCCATTCCAAAGCCAAGGCTGGTACGGAAAATCGCGCCCAAATTACCGGGATCCTGAACGCCGTCAGCCAGAGTCAGCGTGGGCCCAAGGGCGTAGTCCGGCTTGGTGGACGCGCTACGGCAGACCACCACGACTCCCTGCGAAGTCACTGTGGTTGAAATCCGCTCCATTTGGGCCGCAGAAAGAGTGCTTAAACGAAGATTTTTTTCAGCGACCATATCCAATAGGCGCTTGTCGTCAAAGCCTTCCACCGTATAGACGCCATCGACGAGTTCAGCATGGTATTGGACCATTTCCAACGCACAACGCACGCCTTCTGCGAGAAACTTTTCTTCCTTCTCGCGACCCTTGTCGGTGGTCAAAGCCAAGATGCGCTTGATCCAAGGCGGATCGAGCTCGGCCTGCATGGCAGCCGCGGTTTCTGGATTGGCTAAAGCGTCCTTCTGCACGGTGAGCAAGGAATCAAATTGACCCTTTTTACCGGGACGGTGGTCGTTGCGATCGCGAGGCTTTTCTTCGTGGGAGTCACGCGAAGGGCGCACGGGCGCAGCAGCGGGAATTTGGGTACGGGCACGATCCCAGGGGCTTGTCGCGCCAGGGACCTTCACGGGCCGTTCTTCTTCGGGCCTTGCACTCCAGCCACCATAAGGAACCTTGGCCGCAGACTTCTTCTCTTCAGCCACTTCCTCTTCATTTGGGCGGCTACGAACAGGATGATCCATATCGTCTTCGACAACACCAAACTTGCGGTCAAGTTTCACTTGGACTTTACGCGGGGAGCTATTCGATTCGCTCATGTTATCTCCGATCGGACAAATATTTCAATACTTTCACAGCCACCGACTCGCCATCAATGCCGAGTTCCTGGTATAACTGCTTGATTTCACCATGCTCCACAAACGCATCGGGCAGGCCATAACGCAACAAGCGTGTTTGGATTTCTTGATCCCCAATAAATTCAGCGATGGCCGCGCCAAAACCACCGGGCAAGGCATTGTCTTCGAGGGTCACCACGGTAGAATGACGACTCAATAAATCCTGATATCCGGACACATTTAATGGCTTGATGAAGCGCGCATCCGCAAGAGTTGGATTAAATCCATTCTGCTTCAGGATTTCGGAAGTCTTGCGCAGTTCGGCCAACATAAACCCGGCTCCTAGGAGGAGCACGTCACGGCCTTCTTCAATCACCTTAAAACTGTTGGATGTAATGGGTACGAACCCAGGCCTGATCTCAGCGGAATAGGCATTCCCACGTGGGAAGCGAATGGCAACAGGACCTTCGCACCCATAGAGCGCATAGTGCAACATGTCCCGCAATTCCGTTTCATCGGAAGGAGCCAGGATGGTCATTTCTGGGATGGTGCGCAAATAACTTAAATCGAAGGACCCGTGATGAGTCGGGCCATCGGCTCCAACTAAACCTGCACGGTCCAGCACAAATACCACCTTCAGGTGCTGCAATGCGACATCATGGATCATTTGATCGTAGGCACGTTGCAAAAAGGTGGAGTAGATGGCAACGACAGGAAGCATGCCCGCACAGGCAAGACCAGCGGCAAAAGTAACAGCATGCCCTTCGGCGATGCCCACATCGAATACCTGATGGGGGAGCTCTTTTTCAAGAATGTTCAGACCACAACCACTCGGCATGGCTCCAGTAATGCCAACAATTTTTGCATCCTTGCGCGCAAGCTCAAGCATTGCTTTGCCAAAAACCGTAGTCAAGGCTGGCTGGGCGGTGGGTGGGGCACTGGAAGCACCGGATTCCACATCAAAAGGCGCCGCTCCATGCCATTTGTAAGGGTCCTGCTCGGCAATGCGCAGGCCACGGCCCTTTTCGGTGAGGACATGGACCAAATTCACTCCGGGCATGGTGCGCACGCGGGTCAGGAACTCAATCAGCTCGGGAATATTGTGTCCATCGATGGGGCCAAAATACCGGGCGCCCAAGTCTTCGAACAAGCGGCCAGGCTTGAGAACGCTCTTGGCCACGGTCTCGGCGCGACCCATAATGTCTTCAACCCGTCGTCCAATGGTACCCGGCAATTTCTGCAGAAGACCATGCCAATCTTCGCGCATGCGGTTGTAGGTGGGATCGGAAATCAGGCGGTTCAAATACCGAGAAAAGTTACCCACATTGGGGGCTATGGACATTTTATTGTCGTTGAGAATGATCGTGATGCTTTTGGTGGCACCCGCATTGTTGAGCGCCTCAAAAACCATTCCACCCGTCATAGAGCCATCACCGATCACAGCCACAACGGCGTGGCTTTGCTTAAGATGATCACGGCCCACAGCCAATCCCAGCGCAGCAGAAATCGAAGTGGAGGCATGGCCGACGCCAAATGCATCGTGTTCGCTTTCGGACCGTTTGGGGAATCCACTCATGCCATGAAACTGGCGCAGAGTCTTGAAATAATCAACGCGCCCAGTGAGAAGCTTATGAGCGTAGGCCTGGTGGCCCACATCCCAAACGATTTTATCGGAAGGAGAATTATAGACAAAATGTAGCGCCAGGGTAAGTTCAACCACACCAAGGCCAGGAGCCAAGTGGCCCCCTGTCTTGGAAACCTGGTCAACAATATGCTCCCGCAGCTGGCGTGCCAAATCCTGAAGCTCAACAACGCTCAGGGCTTTTAAATCTTGGGGAGAATGGACATCGTTCAATAACATTAGTTTACCCGCGTGACAATAAATGCCGCAATGGAACGCAAAACTTTGGTATCGGCAGTCGTCCGATCCAGAGCCCGAATAGAGGACTCATAGAGCTCGAAAGCCTGCTTTTTAGAGGCATCGAGACCAATTACCGAAGGATAGGTCGCCTTTCCTTTTTCCAGATCCGAACCCGCATCTTTTCCCAATTGCTCGGTGGTCTGTTCGATATCCAGGATATCGTCCACCACCTGGAAAGCCAGGCCGATCGCGTGGCCGTAGTCCCGAATGGGCTGAATCTGCTCCTCGCTCGCTCCTGCAAGGATTGCACCCACCACGAGGGAGGCTTCAATCAGAGCTGCGGTCTTGTGATAGTGGATATAGTCCACCGTTTCGAGGCTGACTGGTTTTCCTTCGGATTCGATGTCGATCATCTGACCACCGATCATGCCCGAAGTACCTAGTGAATGTGCGATGGTTTCGACCACTTGGGCGGAACCGGTCTTGGCCAAAAGTCCAAAAGCATGAATGCAAAGAGCGTCGCCAGAAAGGACGGCTGTGGCTTCGCCAAATTTTTTGTGGGCGGTAGGCATGCCACGACGGAAGTCGTCGTCATCCATGCAGGGCAGATCATCGTGGATGAGGGAAAAGGTATGCAACATTTCGAGGGCACTTGCGGCAAGCCAAATCGAATCCCCTTTGCCATGGAACGCTTCGAAGGTGGCATAAGCCAGAGCAGGGCGAAGCCGCTTTCCACCCGCGAACATGGAATACCGCATCGCCTCGTGCAGGCGCTTGGGCTCGTTGGTGTCCAGGGGTAAATGTTCCCGCATCCGAAGCTCGGCCATGTCCCCAACTCGCTTCAGGTATTCTTTTGCCAAGACGGATTCTTCTAGAAGATTGCTCATAGATTGGCAAATCTAGAAAAAAGGGCCGGAACCTACTGGCATTTGCCCAGAGAATATCCGCCAAAAGGTCAATATGGGATGGATGGATTGCGCGAATTCAAAAAAAAATGACTCCCGCCGATTCTCAAATGCTCGAAGCTCTATTTTTTACACGATTCGCGCTCCCCTTCGAGCTAGTTTTTCCCAGGCAAGCTGGGCATAAACGTGCATGAAGGAAGTAGACACTGTCGAACACTAATTACAGATCGAGCCTTTGGTTGGCGGGAGTCATTTTTAATATACCCAAAAACCCGGCCAGGAGAAAAAATTTTAGCTGGTTAGCCTGGGGAAAGAAAGATGCGGGCCGCTTCGGGGGCATCTTCGGCAGGAAGAACCCGGAAAGCGGAGTCTCTTTTCTCTTCGATTTCGGAGGCTAGCAAATCCACCAGTTTTTCGGCAGCATCGGAAAACCGCTCCCGGGATTGTTCCAGCTCCGCAACCCGGGCACGGGTCGCAAACAACTCGGCGGTGATTTCCATCGCCATAAGAATCAATTGCTTTTTGGGCTCGGCACGCACCGACGGGGTCAAATGGTCGTGCATTTTCCCTTCGATATAGGAAATGATCGATTGCAATTCCTCAGAATTCAGGTCTGTTTGAACCTGAATCCGTTCGCCCCCAATGGATATTTTGGTCGGCTGAAGATTTCCCGCAGTGGAATCCATCATTTACCGCTGGGTGTATCCGAACAAATCCCGGGGATCCCCAAAAGCGCGGTCATCGCCGAGCTCGGCTCCGGATTCCAATAGCTCCTCATCTGCCGCGCGAACACGGACATCAAGCTCTTGCTCCAGGGAATTCATCACCTGCTCCAGACGACCTGCGGCTGCTTGGATTTTTTCTTCTTTTTCGCGGAGAGATTCCTGCAGGCGGTTCAACTCAATCACCCGCTGATCCACTTCGCTGCGGGCGGACATGACGTCTTGCTCCTTGCGAAGGAGTTCTTGGGCAAGATTGGAGGCTTCGTTGGATTTTTCTTCGAGCTGCGCTTCCATTTGCTCTTGATGGTTGCGCGAAGCTGCAATTTGCCCTTCCAGTAGGCGAACCTGGCTATCCAGGCTCAAGGAGTGCTCTTGGAGCTTTTGATTATCCTGCCGCAGGCTACGGATGGTGCCAAGGGCCTTTTCAATTTTTTGGGCCAGCAAATCGAGTGTTTCAATGTTCATTTAGAACCCCAGGGGGAGAATATAAAGATACCAGGAAAGATAACCTTTCCTGGCAAACTCCAAAGGGATTTTGGAAAAATCAATCCAATTTTGGACGCATTTTACAGTCTGGACAAACCTTGCCTGAAGACGTATGGCAGCATGGCTTTTCCAGAAGATCGGCAAGCGTGTACTTTCCGAGTGAGGAAATGATGCTCTTGTTCAAATCGTCCATGGCGCGATGGAAGGTGCAGACCTGGACTTTTGCCGTCTCGGTCGTCAGACAGGCGGCAGAAGTAATCCGACCCTGAATGGCAGAAACCACATCGACCAACGGAATTTCTTTTGGCGCTTTGGCCAGCAAAAGACCACCCTGGGCACCACGGTAAGAAACCACGATACCAACCCGGGCAAGGGATGCGGTGACCTTGGCAAGGTAGCTTGAACTACCACCAATGCGGGAATGAAGCTCAGAGAGCGGCACTACATGCTCTGGATCTTGTGTGCCGAGGTCCAGTAGGATGCGAAAGCTGTTTCAGTTGTAGATGTAATCATGTGGCATAAAGTAATAAATTTTTGAGCCCTTGAGGAACTTTTAAGCTGTCAATTTTTGTCAGGCTATTTTAACCTAAAAAACATCAACGGAGCGAAATGAGGCCATCCTCTGAAATTTTCGCCCTAAGTTTGTCGTGAATTTTGTTCACTTCCTCATCCGTCAAGGTCCGGTCAGTCGCTTGATAGGTTAATTGATACAAGAAATTCTTCCGGCCAGAAGCCAGTCGATCCCCTTGATAAAGGCTCTTCAACTGAACATCCACCAAAAACTTAGCCTGAATCGCCTGGAATCTGTCCAGAACCACAGAATGGCTGATACGCCCGTCAACCTCAATGGAGACATCGCGGGTGGTGGGTACTTGACGACTGAAGGGACGGAAAGCACTAGGACCTTGCCCACAGGCCAGAACTTGGTCGAGGTTTATTTCAAACGGATAGACAGGCATACCGATGTCAAGGGCTGCCGAAACCCGTGGATGTAGCTCTCCGCACACACCGAGGGTGATTTTGTTGCAGACAATCGCTGCCTGGCGATGCGGGTGCAGCCAAAGCTCGGAGGTTGCCGGAACCTGCCATTCCACCGTCAAACCCAGGTGCTTGAAGAAAGCCTCCAGCACGCCCTTTAAATCGGCGAATGAGGTGGGGGAAGCCTTGTCCTGGAGCGGACTACGGTTGAAATGCCCAGCCAATACCCCAGCAAGCAAGGGAACTTCATCAAACCCAGGATTACGATCGGTACGCATTTCGGGGCGAGGAAACTGGGCCTTTCCCACTTCAAACAAACGAACCGAGCCCGGACGGGTCTTTTCATTTTCAGCCACGGCCTTTAAAAGGCTGGGAACCAGGGAGACAGGAA
Source organism: uncultured Fibrobacterota bacterium (assembly GCA_903876665.1). Classification (GTDB taxonomy): domain Bacteria; phylum Fibrobacterota; class Fibrobacteria; order Fibrobacterales; family Fibrobacteraceae; genus CAIRAY01. The sequence goes on from CAIRAY010000015.1 coordinate 43,251, forward strand.
GAACACCTAAATCTTCATTCAGTGGATTCAGAAGAGCGGCGGGCCGGGTACGGCGGTCGTCCTCCCGTTCATCGCCAAAAACCGCACTCACCAATTGTTTCGAACTGAAGCGCAGGCTCAGGCATTCATGCAAACCCTGTGCAGCCAAGCAATACCGGACCTTTCGGGACAATTTTTCCAGAGGAGAAAGCTCGTTAATTTCGACCTGGAATTTGGGCAAGTCGTAAGGAATATTATCAAATCCAACAAGACGTGCAACCTCTTCAATCAAATCAATTTCACGTTCAAGATCCGGGCGGAAACCAGGGACGGCAAAGGTTAGCGTATCCTCGGCAAAGCCGGTTTCTTCCAGTCCAATTCCACCCAAGAGGCGACGAACATCCTCCACAGAAGGCGCAATGCCCAGGACTCGGGCGATGCGGGACATGCGTACAGAAACAAGGGCCTTGACCTTACGATGCTCCGGCCCAGTATATTCCACGGTGCCAGCGAGAATCTGTCCTCCGGCCAGTTCCTGGATCAGGCTACAGGCATAGTCACTCGCGAGCTGCTGCATAAAGGGGTCAATATGACGTTCGAAGCGGTAGCTCGAATCCGTCGAAAGCCCGAGTCGCTTGCTCTGCTTGCGAATCGTGGTGGGATCAAACCAGGCAGACTCCAAAAACACCCGAGTCGTGGAGTCGGTAATCTCGGATTCTACACCGCCCATCACGCCTGCGAGGCATACAGGCGTACTCCCATCGCAAATAACCAAATCACTGGTCAGCAGTTTTTGCTCCTTGTGATCAATCGTGGTAATCGCTTCACCATCCTGGGCGCGACGCACCACCACCGACTTGCCCTTCAGCAGGTCCATATCGAAACTATGTAGAGGTTGACCCATATCCATAAGGATAAAATTGGTGACATCCACCACATTGTTAATCGGAGTCAGGCCCACTGCACGCAGGCAGGACTTGAGCCATTCGGGACTTGGAGCAATTTTCACACCCTCGATCACACGCCCGACATAGCGGGAACAACCCGAACCGGGTACAACTTCGAGGGAAATTTTCGCTCCGGCCTTTTCGGAAGATTCCATCACCTGCGGAGAAATCGGCTTCAGAGTCTTACCAAATGCGGCAGCCAATTCCCGGGCAATTCCCAAGTGGGACAAAGCATCTGGACGGTTGGGGGTCACATTGACTTCGAGAGTCACATCGTAGAAACCCAGAGAGACGATGGGAGTCCCGGCGACATAGGAATCCGGCAAAACCATAATGCCTGCGTGGGAGGTTCCCAAGCCAATTTCATCCTCGGCGCAAATCATTCCGAAGCTTTCGACGCCTCGGATTTTTGCTTTTTTGATTTTTAATGGCTCACCGCTGGGCATGGGAAGTTCGGCCCCGATGGGTGCGAAGCAGACCGTTTGGCCTGCAGCCACATTGGGCGCACCACAGATGACCTGCAGCTCGCCCTTCCCATCAAATACCTTGGTCACGGAAAGATGATCGGATTCCGCATGCTTGCCACACTCCAGAACCTTAGCCACGATCAGCGCGGAATAAGCCTTGCCGGGCTCTTCGCGGCCTTCAACCTCAAGACCCAGAGAGGTGAGCTTCTGCTCGATTTCTTCAACGCTATAAGGTAGATCCACATGACGCTTGAGCCAATTCAATGAAACTTTCATCACAAACTCCTAATTCTTAGAACTGGCGCAAGAAGCGCTGGTCGTTGGCGGTCAAGAGACCAATTTCGGGAACCTGATGCCTGAGCATGGCAATACGGTCAAGACCAAATCCGAAGGCGAATCCGGTAAATTCTTCCCCATCAATTCCCACATTTTTCAGCACGTTGGGGTCCACGCAGCCACAGCCACCGATTTCCATCCAGCCCGTGTGCTTACAGCGACGGCAACCAGCGCCGCTACAGAATACACAGGAGATGTCCATCTCGGCAGATGGCTCGGTGAAGGGGAAAAAGCTGGGACGAAAGCGCATTTTCACTTCATTGCCAAATAGACGTTTGGCCCACAAGAACAAAAGTCCTTTGAGATGGGCGAAGGTAATGCCACGATCCACCACTAGGCCTTCCACCTGCTGGAACATGGGTGCATGGGTCGCATCGGAATCCACGCGGAACACATGGCCGGGGGCGATCATGCGGAAAGGAGGCTTGTGGGTTTCCATATAATGAATCTGCGTACCCGATGTATGCGTGCGTAGCATGACCTTCTTATCCAGGTAAAAAGTATCCTGCATGTCGCGCGAAGGGTGATCGGGCGGAGTATTGAGGGCTTCAAAATTATACCAGTCCGTCTCGACATCCCGGCCCGATTCCACATGGAATCCCATGCCCATGAAAAAGTCCACGATCTCCTCACGGATCTCGTAGAGCGGATGCAAACTACCCGCCCCAATGCCGTCTCCAGGAAGGGAAATATCGACCCAGCCCGAATTAAGCTTCTGCTCCAGCTCCGCCTCGCGGGCGGTTGCCAGGGCAACTTCAATGGCCTGATCGACCTCGGCTTTGAGCACATTTACCAGCTTGCCAAAAGCCGGCCGTTCTTCGGCGGCTAGGCCACCCATCTGCTTCATGAGCTCGGTAACCAGTCCCTTTTTGCCCAGGAACTTGACCCGCAGGGCATCAACCGCTGCAGTATCGCTAAGGGATGTCGTAGCCAACTCGGCAACAAACTGGGACTTGATCAATTCAAATGGATTCGTCATAATGCGCAATTTTAGAAAAATGGACAGAAGTCGCGAAACGCCCCCCTCCCACCCCTCCGCGTCCCCGAATTCTTTTCTAAATTGCCCCGCAACCACACACTCGGAGGAGTGCCGGAGTGGTCGATCGGGACGGTCTCGAAAACCGTAGTCTTCGCAAGGGGACCGAGAGTTCGAATCTCTCCTCCTCCTGAAATGGAAAGAGGCCTGCCCCTTGGGGTGGGCCTTTTTCCATTTCTATGAGCGACGAGATTTGAACTCTCGGAGAGAGTTTGACCCATCCACCAGGGACGGTGGATGGGGACTATGCCGCACAGGCATAGCCCGCAGGGTGAGCCACAGGATGTGGCGAATCTATCTCTCCTCCTCCTGAA